>DBXM01000006.1 GCA_002309655.1 Mageeibacillus sp. UBA1212 | reverse complement strand
AGTTCAAGGCGGCCCAGACCGGCGGACCTTCCGGCGGCTGCATTCCCGCGTCCCTGATCGACACCCCGATTGACTACGACTCGCTGATCCAGATCGGCTCGATGATGGGCTCCGGCGGTCTTATCGTCATGGACGAAGACACCTGTATGGTCGACATCGCGAAGTTCTTCCTCGCGTTCACCGTTGAGGAGTCCTGCGGCAAGTGCCCGCCCTGCAGAATCGGTACCAAGAGGATGTACGACATTCTCGACAAGATCACGAGAGGCGAGGGCGAACTCAAGGACATCGACGACCTTTACGAGCTTGCCGACGCGATCAAGTCCTCCGCTCTCTGCGGCCTTGGACAGACCGCTCCCAACCCGGTTCTCTCGACGCTCCGCTACTTCAAGGACGAGTACATCGCCCACGTTGTGGACAAGAAATGCCCCGCAGGCGTGTGCAAGGCCCTTATGCAGTACACGATTGATCAGGAAAAGTGCATCGGCTGCGGCAAGTGCGCAAGAAATTGCCCCGCTGACGCGATTTCGAAAACGGACTACGTCGCTCCCGGCCACAAGCTTCCTTCGATGGCCATCGACCAGAGCAAGTGCTTAAAGTGCGGCGCCTGCATGGAAGGCTGCAAGTTCGGCGCGATTTCCAAGAAATGAGAGGTGCACGACATGAAAATGATTAATCTTAAAATCGACGGAACCCCGGTAACCGTTCCGGAGGGCACAACTATTCTGGAAGCCGCGAGACTGGCGGGCGTGAAGATCCCGACCCTCTGCTTCCTTAAGGACATCAACGAGATCGGCGCCTGCCGCATGTGCGTTGTCGAAATCAAGGGCGCAAGGGCGCTCCAGGCCGCGTGCGTATACCCGGTCAGCGAAGGTCTCGAGGTCATCACCAACTCCGAGAAGGTCAGAAAAGCCCGCAAGATCACTCTCGAGCTCATTCTCTCCAACCACGACAGACGCTGCCTCGAGTGCTCCAGATCGCAGAACTGCGAACTCCAGGCCCTTTCCAAAGAGCTCGGCGTTAACGAGATCCGCTTCCCGGCACTCTACGAGAAGACGCTTCTCCCGATTGACGACCTCTCGCCCTCCGTTGTGCGCGATCCCAACAAGTGCGTACTCTGCCGCCGCTGCGTAAGCGTGTGCAAGAACGTCCAGACCGTCGGCGTCATCGACACCATGGAGAGAGGCTACAGAACGGTAGTCGCTTCGCCTTTCGGAAAGTCCCTCGCGGACACTCCCTGCGTCAACTGCGGACAGTGCATCGCCGTCTGCCCGACCGGCGCTCTTACCGAAAAATCGGACAAATCGAAGGTTTGGGCGGCGCTCGCCGACCCCGACAAGTACGTGGTCTTCCAGACTGCGCCGGCGGTCCGCTTCTCGATCGGAGAGGCCTTCGGAATGCCCATCGGCTCCAGACCCACCGGCAAGATGGTCACCGCCATCAGACGCCTCGGTGTCGACAAGGTGTTTGACACCGACACCGGCGCGGACCTCACGATCATGGAAGAGGGCACCGAGCTCCTGAACCGCATCAAAAACGGCGGCAAGCTCCCGCTCATCACTTCCTGCAGCCCCGGCTGGATCAAGTTCTGCGAGCACAACTTCCCGGACTTCCTGGACAACCTCTCCACCTGCAAGTCGCCCCACGAGATGTTCGGCGCCGTCGTGAAGACCTACTACGCCGAAAAGATGGGCCTCGACCCCGCGAAGATCTTTGTCGTCTCCGTCATGCCCTGCACCGCCAAGAAGTTCGAGGCAAAGCGTGAAGAGATGACCAACTCCTCGGGCTATGTGGACGTCGACGTCGTCCTCACCACGAGAGAGCTGGCTGCGATGATCAAAGAGGCGGGAATCGACTTCGTGAACCTTCCCGACTCCGACTTCGACGACCCGATGGGCAACGCGACCGGCGCGGGCGTCATCTTCGGCGNNGCCACCGGCGGCGTTATGGAAGCGGCCCTCAGGACTGTTGCCGACGTGCTCACCGGTGAAGACCTCAAGGACATCGACTACCACGCTGTCCGCGGCGTCGAAGGCATCAAGACCGCGGAAGTCAACGTGGCCGGCAGAACGGTCCGCGTCGCTGTGGCAAGCGGCCTCGGCAACGCCCGCAAGCTCCTCGAGTCCATCAGACGCGGCGAAGCCGAATACGACTTCATCGAGATCATGGCCTGCCCCGGCGGCTGCGTGAACGGCGGCGGCCAGGTAATCCAGCCCTCCTCCGTGAGAAGCTGGGTCGACCTGAGAGCCCTTCGCGCGAAGGCCACCTACGAGGAAGACCTCGCCCTCCCGCTCCGCAAGTCCCACGAGAACCCCGCTATCAAGAAGCTCTACGAAGAGTTCTACGGCGAGCCCGGCAGCGAGAAGGCCCACCACGACCTCCACACCCACTACCACAAGAGGGACAACTACTGAAGAGGGACAGCTACTTAAGAGGGACAACTGCTGATTTCCCCTTGTTGTAGAATAAAATGAACGGCGCCGCGGGGCTTCGTAATGAATCGCCCCGCGGCGCTTTATGTAATTCCCGAATTGTGTTATTCCCGCTTTATGTAACTCCCGCATTTCTGCGCGTGCGTTGCTGCGGAGGCAGGCGGTTGTGGCGGAAAAACGGGAAATAGCGGAGAATGTGGGAGAAAATTAAAAAAACGCTTGCGGCGGAGCGCCCGATATGTTAGAATTGACGTATGACTAGAAACAGCGCAATCAGCTGTTCACGACTGCAATTTTATTAGGAGGACATTATGAAAAAGATTATTGCATTGGCGGTTGCCGTAGCAATGATTTTCGCACTTGCGACAATCAGCGCATTTGCGGATGACGGCCACTATGTGTGGAACCACACCGGCTCGTATGCCGAGGATCCGTGGAGTGATTCATTCAGAATCGGTCACGACTGCCCCACTACGGGCACGATTCGTTTCAAGACCGACGTCAGCTTCAGCAAGGTTATTTTCGCCAAGATCTGGGCAACACCCCACGCTGTTGTAACTCTGGAAGTTCTTTCCGGCGGAAACAGTGTTTTCACGGGTTCGTTTGAGCTCTTCAACGCGGATAACAGCAGCGGTGACGTTCCGGATGTCGAAGTCGATTTCGGAAAGACCCTTCCCGCGGGCGAGTACACGTTCAACTTCTCGGTACCGGACGGCTACTACGCCTTCTTCGCTTACGGCAGCGGCCAGCTTCCCGACGACTACATTGAGAATGAGCGCGGACACGCTATGTTCGGTCTCTGGACCACTGACAGCGGCAGCGGTTTCGTCTCTCTCGGCGTTGTTCTCGAGGAGAAGACTATTGCCGTATTCGACGGCACCGGCAGCGCGGATCCTCAGAACCTTCAGGGCAATCCTATGGCTATTGTTGTTACGGTTCCCGAGGGCTATAAGCTTGCCGAAATCATCGGCCAGAACAGCCCGACCTGGAGCAACGCAGGCGGCGGAAGCGATGCTATTGCCGAAGTGTACGCATGGAAGGGCGACTACGATTCTTCCGTTGACGGTGCGCTTCTCGCATCCGCGGAGATCACCGACCACGTCGACAACCAGGACGCTGTGTTCGTTCTTAACAACCAGCTTCCCGCAGGACAGTATCTCGTAGAATTCACCGCTACCGGCGAAATGGCTATCGGTTTCTGGACGTTCAGCGGCGCTCAGGACGGTGCTATTGTTTACCGCAACGGCGATGAGGTTGACTCCTACTTCCCGAAGATTGCTATTAAAGTGCTCCTTTCCGACGAACAACCCGGTGAGCAGCCCGGTGAACAGCCCGGTGAGCAGCCCGGTGAGCAGCCCGGCGAACAGCCCGGCGAGCAGCCTGCCGAGACCGGCGACGCGACGATGATCGTTCTCATCGTAGCAGCTGCGGCGGTTGCCCTCGTACTTCTCAAGAAGAGAGCGTTCTGATTAATGGTTGATTAATGGCGGCGCCGGCGAGGCTCCGTCAAATCAAAGATAGTCATCTTAAAAGCATCCTGCCTGAAAACGGGGTGCTTTTTTGTTGGTAAAAAGAAGGTGCCGTTCGAGTTGCATGCGTTAAGTAGTTCTTTGCGCACGGCGTGTTGCCGCTCGATTTGCAGGTGTTAAGATGGTTTTTAAAACAAGTCGCCGCTCGATTTGCAGGCGTTAAGTATTCCGGCAGACTGCTTGCCGTTCGACTTGCATGTGTTAATACTGCGGCCCGGCGTCCGTCCGCTTTTCGACTTGCGGGCGTTAACGCGGCGACTTGCGTTCCCGAAAAAAGTCAAAAATCAAATTTGTCGCTTGCCAAACGACCAAAACGGTTTCCGGAAAGGGTATAATGCATTCGTGACGGAAAGTTGCGCAGTTACCTGCAGGGCAGCGCGGATCCGCACGGAAAGGAGGCACTTCATCGACGTTTTTTACTGAAATCAATATTTCGCAAATGTCGCTTTCAAAGCGACCTGCGGCTGTTCGCGAAGTGATAGAATGCATTACAACGGGAGAGGAACTCGCGCAATTCTCCCCTCTACGGCGCAGAACAGAATGCAACGAAAGACGCCGCGAATTACGGAAATGGTTAAAATAATGCGCGGAATAAAGATTTCAAGGAGGATACTGAAATGAAGAACGAAACTGTTGAGAAGAGAAATAATATTACAGAGATGGTTTTTATTCTTGACAAGAGCGGCTCGATGGCCGGCCTCGAGAGCGATACCATCGGCGGATTCAACGGAATGATTGCGAAGCAGAAAGGCGAAGAGGGAGTCGCTTACGTAACTACGGTCCTTTTCAGCAACAGGTCCGTAACGATCCACGACAGAGTTCCGGTGGAAAACGTTCCTGAACTCACGCGCAACGAATACTCCGTGGGCGGCTGCACGGCGCTTATTGACGCCATCGGTCAGACTGTGGAACACATTGAGACGATCCACAGATATGCGCGTCCCGAGGACGTGCCGGCGAATACTGTGTTCGTAATCACAACCGACGGACTTGAAAACGCCAGCACCAAATACTCCGCGAAGGACGTCAAAAAGCTTGTCAGCAAAAAGCGCGAAGAGGGCTGGGAATTCATTTTCCTCGGCGCCAACATCGACGCGGTCGAGACGGCTAGAACGTACGGAATCGACGAGTCCAGAGCGATGAACTACAAGTGCGACGCAGCCGGTACCGCAGTTAATTTCAGAGCGCTCGGAAAGGCGCTGAAGTCCATCCGCCGTGAGTCGGAACTCGACTTGGACTGCCTTGCGGAGATCAGGGACGACTACGAGAGCAGGAAGGACTGAGGGCCTGACGCCCGCGGCGCTTGGGAAACAGGTGGCTGTGGAGCAAATTGTTAGAGAATAAAAGAAGCGGGGCCCGGCCGATCAGGCAGGGTCCCAGCGAACGTGACCGCCGCCGCTTGAAAAGGCGGCGGGAACAGACAAAAATGTAATGAATTAAGCCTCGGTACCGTCGTTCTTGATGTGAACGTCGACCTGGTTGAAAGGAATCTTGATTCCGTTTTCGTCAAAGGATTTTCTGACGGTTTCGGTGAGGTAGAAGAAGACGTCCCAGTAGTCCGCGCTGTTGACCCAGGATCTGGAGACAAGCTTGACCGAATTGGCGTCGTACGAGAGAACTCTGACGAACGGCTCGGGATCGGTGAGAACCTTCTCGTTCGCGGCGGCAACTTCAGCGATGAGAGCCTTTGCCTTCTCGACGTCGGAATCGTAGGAGATAGCGAATTCAATGTCGACGCGGCGGAGATCTTTTTCGGAGTAGTTTGTTACCGAAGAAGTCGAGGCTGTGCCGTTGGGAATGTAGACGACTTTGTTGTCAAGAGTGCGGATCTTGGTGTTGCAGAGACGGATGTCCTCGACCGTTCCGGTGTGGCCCACGACCTCGACGAAATCGTCAACCTTGAAGGGACGGGTCACGAGAAGCAGAACGCCGCCGGCGATGTTGCCGAGCGCTCCGTTGACTGCCAGACCGATGCAGACGCCGGCGGATGCAATCAGAGCCGAGAGAGCGCTGGTGTTAATGCCGAGATAGCCTACGAGGCAGATAACTACGATGCACTTCGCGAGAATCTTGCCTGCGTTTACAAGCACTCTGCCGATCGTCGTGTCGAGCTTTCCGCTCTTTTCAATCTTTTTGCGGATGCGCTTCGCGACGAAGTTGATAATGATGAATGAGACAATAAGGATCAGAATCGCGATCACGATCTTGACGCCAGTATTCAGTCCCCATTCGGTAATGTTGGTGATAACAGTGTTCCAGTCCATGGGTAACCTCCGGATTGAGTGATAATATACGCGCGGTAACGCGGCGGCGCTTACGCTTAGGGGCGCATCACCGGAACCGCAGATAACAACTTGAATTGTAACAAAAACCGGCGGCTTTTTCAATCGCGCCGGCCGGTTTTTGAGAGATAAAAATTGAATAGTTTACTTCTTGAACAGCGGTCCGAAGGCTGCGCAGGCCCTGAAGTCGGCGCCTTCCTTGTCCATGCCGAACGCGTTCCAGGCGGCAGGTCTGAAAATGTCGCTGTCGGGAATGTTGTGCATCGAGACGGGAATGCGGAGAACCGAGCAGAGAGTGATCAGGTCGGCACCGATGTGGCCGTAAGAAATGGCTCCGTGGTTGGCTCCCCAGTTGTTCATGACGCTGTAGGCGTTTTCAAAGGGACTGCCGGGCTTTCCGTCGCAGCGGGGCGTGAACCATGTGCACGGCCAGGTGGGATTTGTGCGCTCCATCAGAACGTCGGTCACCTCGTCGGGTAGGTTGACTGTCCAGCCTTCCGCAATCTGGAGAACCGGGCCGAGACCTCTTACGAGGTTGAGCCTGATCATAGTGACGGGCATTTCCGCGCGCGTGACAAAGTGGCTCGAGAAGCCGCCTCCGCGGAAGTTGTCGAAGCCTGCTTCGCACCAGACGGTTGCGGCGGTCATCTTCTCGATGTCCTCTTCGGTGACGTCCCACCACTGCTTCATCAGGCGGGTTCCGTTTTCGTCGGTTGCTTCGCCGCAGGCGTCGAGGCAGGCTGCACCGGAGTTGAGAAGGTGAATTATGCCTCCGTTCTCCTTTGCCTTACCTTCGAATTCGAAGCCGGCAACGCGCTTAACCGCGTCGGGAGACCAGTATGTGCGGACGTCCGCAAAGATTTGGGCGCGGTTGGTGAGCAGCTTCATGAAGAGCATTCCCATACCGTTCAGGATATCGTTCTCGGTTGCGAGAATGTACGGCTCGCGGGCGCCTTCAAAGTCGAAGGAGGAGTTGAGAAGCGCCTCGGGGTAGTCGCAGTTCGGCCAGTGGTCCGTCCACTGACGCTGTCCCTGGAAGCCTGCCGCGATCGCGTTATGACCGGAGGCCTCTTCCTTGAACTGCTCGGGAAGCCTGTCGCTGCCGTTGAACAGATCTCTGATGATGCAGTACATCTTGACGGTGAACTCCCACTGCTTTTCCTTCTGCTCGGGGGAGAATTTCACGAAGTCGGGGTTGTCGTCGCGGCCTTCCTTGCAGTGCTTTTTGGTCCAGGCGAGAGCCTTCTCGTAGTCCTCTTTATTGTAGATGCCTTCTTCCATGCGGCGCAGGATCTCAACCTCGTCGACTGATTCGACGCGCATGCCGAAGTAGTCTTCCATAAAGGACTGGTCCATGATGGAGCCACCGATACCCATTGTGACGGATCCGATCTGAAGGTAGGACTTTCCGCGCATTGTTGCGGCGGCGACGGCGGCGCGTCCGAACCGGAGCAGCTTTTCGGCTACGTCTTCGGGAATCTTGCTGACGTCAGAGATGTCCTGAACTTCGTGACCGTAGATTCCGAAAGCGGGAAGACCCTTCTGGGCGTGGGTGGCGAGAACGGACGCAAGGTAGACTGCTCCGGGCCGCTCGGTCCCGTTGAAGCCCCATACCGCTTTGATAGTGTGGGGGTCCATGTCCATGGTCTCCGAGCCGTAGCACCAGCAGGGAGTCACGGTAAGAGTTATGTCGACCCCTTCGCGGCGGAACTTCTCCGCGCACGCTGCAGACTCGGGAACGCGTCCTATGGTGGTGTCCGCGATCACGACCTTAACGGGTTCGCCGTTGGAGTAACGAAGATTCTCTTCAAATAGCTTTTTTGCGGCTTCAGCCATACCCATCGTTTGATCCTCGAGGCTCTCCCTCAGTTTCATAGGGCCGCGGCGGCCGTCGATGGTCGGTCTGATTCCGATAACCGGATAACCTCCGATAAGTCTTGATTTTGCCATATTTACCTCCGAAATATCAGTCGGCGTTACAAACGCCCGGTTTCTCTGGGTAAATGATACACAAAACGGGGAAATTTTTCCAGCGGTTTTTACAAGGTGCTTCAAATGTTTGGCGTGAAAAAAAAGAAGCCGGCCGCGGAAACCAAAGACCACGGCCGGCGATAAAACCGTAAAATATGATTTTCAGGTGAACCCCGGAAAAAGAGGAGCGTCAGATGATTATGCTTTCGATTCCGAGAAGGGTGTTCGCGCGTGAGATCTTTTCGCTTTGATCTCCGTAGACGAGCGCCCAGTGACGGCCTTCATAGCAGTCGGCGAGCTTCTTGATTCCACCGGGAACGTCGATCTCGACCTGCGTGCGGCAGGACGGGAACGCGGTGTTCCTGACGAGGTTGCCACGGACGATGACCATCTTGTCCAGCTTGTCGTGGGAAATACCGGTGACTGTTACGGGGCCGGGCTGCTTCAGGACCTGGAGACCGCAAGGAAGCGAGCGGATCTCGAAATACGCGTACGTGTTGAAGTCGTCCTTCTCGTCGTTGGCAAAGCTGTGCTTCCTGGGGGAAGTGCAGTGCGATACGAACAGCTTGTTGTCTGCCGGGAAAAGGTACGGGTTGAGCATGAACGACGGCGCGTTCGAGGCGTAAGAGGTGATCAGCATGTCGATAAGGGTGGTAGCGTCAGCTTCGCAGGCGGAGATGATTCCCTCGTCGTTAAGCATGGAGAGCGCGAAGCACGAAGTGGTGTGGCAGGATGTGTGAACGATGGACTCGAGGCAGTTGACCGTGAAAGCGGTGGCGCCGTACTTCTCAATCAGCTTTTTGTACACGTTGTAGGCCTTCATGCAGTTCGCGTCCGAGAAGTCCGCAGGCAGGCGGTCGTCTTTGGCCAGCGCGCGAACGGTGCCGCCGGAAGAATCACTGCAGGACTCGAAGAATTTCAGAAAGCTGGCGGAGCCCATGTGGAACCACTTGATACCGAATTTCTCCTGGATTAGGCGGATCACTTCATAGCCCCAGTTGAAGCTGTGGTAGGGCTCGTACATTGCCTCGCCGACGCAAAGAACCCGCGTGTTGCGGATGCGGTGGCGGACGGTGAGCGCCTCCATGTGGGCGGTGAAATCCGCGTCGTTCTCGCTGAGGTAGGTGTCGGGGTCGATTCCGAGATAGGCGTCTATCTTGCGGCAGTCGCGCAGAAAATACGGGTAGAAGACGTTGCCGTAGGACCAGAATTCCTCAAAAGGCGGCGTGTAGACGACGATATGCCTGTTTTTCGAGTGGATCACGACAAAAACCTTGTCGATGGCCGTGAAGGGAATAAGAACGTAGGCGTCTGCTTCGGGAACGTCGATTGCGTCGTTTTCGGTTTCGACCTCGCTGGTAAAGGTGTCGATTCCGGCGGGCATCAGCGAACGGACGCGCTCAGAGAGCATGTTTCTGAACGCTTCATCGGTCACGTTGTTGAGTTTGTCACAGTCGCGAAGCTCGTGATCCTTCACTTTGCGCTCGTCGGGCGTGCGGGTGTAGATCTTGCCGACGAAGACAATTCCGACTTTCATGTTTTTCATAATGAATCTCCTTGAGTGTTTATTGACCGGTTTTAAGGCCTTACGTAAAGAATACACGATTCATGGCGTCAACCTCAACGGGCAATCGTGGCGATTTTATGGTGTATACTGATATCATAGTTATAAGACAGGCGGAAAGACTGCGGCGAAATGCGTAGATATATACAGGTTAGCGACGGATATGCAATCTAATATTTGAAATGATGTGCGAGAAATGATAAGGCAGGCTACGAAAAAATGATTAAAGGATTTCGGGTGTTGCATTGCCTAAAGAACAACGGGTATAATATATTTGAATTGCGAAGAAATACCTTTTGCCCGGAACGGCGGTTTTCCGAAACGGACAGGACGGATTTAAAGAACCGAATGGAACAAAAAGATGAGCGAATTCTATTCCGAGGGAGATACTCTGATCCTCAGTGAACGGAGCGAGATAATAATTCAAAGATGCGCGGTGGAGGAGAGCTCTGAGTTTCACAGGCACTCGTTCATCGAGATTGCCTATGTGGAGTCGGGAAGGGGCGTTCACGAGATTGCCGACGGCTTTGTTTCAGAGATAGAAAAAGGCGACCTGGTGCTTTTCAACGCAGGCGTGGCTCACAGGTACAAGGTCACGAAGCCGGAGTCGCTCGTGGTGTACAACTGCCTTTTCGACCCTGCGGTGCTGGACGAATCGGTGAGCAAAAGCGACGACTTTATCAATATCGTGTACTCGTTCCTGTTCGGGCCTGCCGCGGCACAGGGCGGCGATCCGAAGCCCTATATCGTTCTGAAGAACGCCGGAAGCGTCGAGTGGATCGTGAAGGAGATGTACGCGGAGTACTGCGCGAAACAGAGCGGCTATTCCAAGGTGAATGCCGCGAACCTAACGAGACTTCTCATTTCGGTTTTCAGGCTCAAGCTCGGCGGCAGGGACGGGAGTACGGACGCGTACCGTAAAGCGGTAACGGAGAGCGCTGTCAATTATATGAAAGAGTTTTACGCGGAAAAGATATCCTGCGAGACCCTCGCCTCGCGCGCGTATTTAAGTACCGGGTATTTTCACAAGGTGTTCAAGGAGACTGCGGGCGAGACACCTGTGCGGTACCTGCAGAACATAAGGCTCGAGCACGCGGCGGCAATGCTTTCAGAAACCGGGCTGCCAGTGCAGACGGTGGCGGAGTCGGTGGGGTATTCGGACATGAAATACTTTTACCGGATTTTCCGCGACAAATACGGTTCGACGCCGGCGGAGTTCAGAAAGAAGCGCAACGCAGATAAAAAACGGGTTGAAGGGCATTCTTGAGGCTGAAAGAGAGGCCTTTTAAGATTGCCGGGAGAGCCAAAAGATTGTATAATGAACGCGAAGAAACGTTGAAATCGCAAGTGAGAAAAAGATTAGGAGGCGCATAATATGTTTCCGGAGTACAGACCCAGTTACTATATTGATTTGAACGCCGAGAACTCCAACACCTACCATTCGGAGAACAGGAACGAAAGCGAGCCGGTGTTTGTGAGCGATGACGGAGACGCGGTTTTCGACATACCGGGAAGAGGCGTTTCGGTGAGGATCTCGGCGGAGAATTTCAGCGGAATTTCCACAGTAAAACAAAGGACTACGGTCGCCAACAAAGGGGCCGGTCCTGTGGTCGTCGACGCGCTCTCGGCAATCTACCTCTGCGGGATAGGCGCGGGGCTGCCGGTCACGGACGACAGGTTTGTGATCCACTATGCGCACACCGCGTGGCAGGGCGAGGCCCAGTGGAGACACAAAGCCGCGGCGGATATGGGACTTTACAAAACCTTCAACCACGGCTCGCACACGAACGTCAGCTTTTCGTCGACGGGAACGTGGACCACGAGCAGATACCTGCCGGTCGTTATGATAGAGGACACGGTGCTCAGGAAAACATGGGTGTTTACGTCCGAGAGCGGTTCGGGCTGGACGATAGATATAAGCCTTCGCGGAGAGGGCGAGAACGTGACACTGGCGGTGTTCGTGTCGGCGGAATACGAGACCAACGACGGCTGGTACGTAAAGCTTGAACCCGGAGAGTCTTATACGACCTGTGCTGCGACCTGCTCGTACGTGGAAGGCGGATTCGAGGAGGCGGCCGGCGAACTGACAAAGTATTACCGGGAGGCGTTCAGGGCCTGCGGAACGGATTTCAAAAACGGATTCCCGCCGCTCTGCTTTAACGACTACATGAACTGCATCTGGGCGCTGCCGACTCGCGAAAAATCGCTGCCGCTCATCGACGCGGCCGCGGAGGCGGGAGCCGAGTACTATGTGATGGACGCGGGGTGGTTCGGAAATTCCCGCGACTGGTCCGCAAGTCTCGGAGACTGGGAAATAAATGAGGAGCTTTTCGGCGAAGAAGGCCTTGCAGGAATTTTCAGGTACGTCGAGTCGAAAGGAATGAAGCCGGGAATCTGGCTTGAGATTGAATCGGCGAGCGCAAGGTCGGAGTTCGCGAAGAACCACCCGGAGCTTGTTCTGAAAAGGCACGGCATGAATATAGGAGGCGACACTGTCTTCGCGGATTTCAGAACGAAAGAGGTCTGGGACAGGACCGGGGCGGTGATAGACAAACTTTACTCAATGGGTGTCAGGTTTATCAAAAATGACTACAACCGCACTTCGGGCATCGGAATCGACCCGCGCGACCCGGCTTCCGAACCGGCGCCGGCGCTTTGCAGTGAAGATTCGGACTGCGTTGAAGAAAAACCGGAGCGCTCGCTTGCGGAAAATCTCGCGGAATACGTGAAGTGCTTCAGGGCCTTCATAGACTCGGTCAGAGAAAAATACCCGGATCTGATTATCGAAAACTGCGGCAGCGGGGCGATGAGGTCGGACATGGGAACGCTTGCGCACTTTCATCTCCAATCGGTGAGTGACCAGGAGGACTTCAGGATGATGCCTTCGATCGTCTCGGGCAGCGAGGTTGCGATGCCTCCGGAGAGATGCGGAATCTGGGCGTATCCGTATCCGTCGCCGATCTACGACCGGATGACGTTCGAGAGGCCGGCTTCTTTCACGGAACGGTACGCCGACGGCAGGGAGATCGCGTACAACATGGTGACGGGCCTTATGGGCCTCATGTACCTGTCGGGAAGGATAGACCGGGCAGACGAAAACGGAAAGAAGCTTATCAAAGAGGCGTGCGCCATATACAAGAAGAACAGGGCGGTCGCGGCGGACAGCGTTCCCGTTTACCCCGCGGGGACGTTCGACATGACAAAGAAGGGAATCGTCACGTTCGGGCTTCTTTCAAGAGAACGCGGGAAACTTCTCCTGGCGTGCTGGAGGCAGGACGAAACGGAGAACAATCTGCGGCTCGATCTGTCAAAATACGGGGATACGTTTAGCGTTGACCTCGTGTACCCGAAGCTCGCAGGAATAGGCGCCGCCATAGAAGGAACGACCTTAAACGTTTCGCTTCCCGGACCGTGCTCGGCCGCCTATATAGAGTTGTCTGTGAGCGAAAAAGACGAGGCTATGGACGGCGAAGAGCGCAACGGAGATTAACGCACGGCTAACTTCATCCTGATCCGCGCCTGCGTTTTAATAAATGCTTGAAATTCGCTTAAAATCGCAGGAATAAGTTCGTGTAAAATATTTGTTGGGG
>DBXM01000052.1:11678-21775 GCA_002309655.1 Mageeibacillus sp. UBA1212 | reverse complement strand
GCCTCGAAGTGAGCGTAAGTAGGCGCAAAAGTATTGGTGATTACGAGCGTATCTGTGCCGTCGTATTTCACAACAGCGGAGAGCGCGTTGGTGTCAGGATCTGCCGTGACAGTTACGGTCACTTTATGAGCAGCTGTGTCATACGTGACGCCCGGAACGTGGTCGTTCACCTCTGTAATCGTGTACTCGTAAACACCTACCGTATCAAACGTAAGTTCAGCGAAAACGGCCGTAGGAGCATTCTTGGTTACCACAAGCTCAGTCACGGACGGCATCGGAGCGCCTTCAGTGATTGCCGCCAGCACAAACGTGAACGAACCCGCTTTGCCCCAATCTTCGAACTGCTTTGTAGCTTCGAAATGGGCTGTCGTAGGCGCAAACGTATTGGTAATCACGAGCGTATCTGCACCGTCGTACTTCACGGTTGCGGAAAGCGCGTTGGTGTCAGGGTCAGCCGTGACAGTCACAACCACTTTATGTGCGGCCGTGTCGTAAGTGACGCCGGGAACGTGATCGTTCACCTCGGTGATCGTGTACTCGTAAACGCCAACCGTGTCAAACGTAATCTCAGCAAAAACAGCTGTAGGAGCATTCTTGGTTACCACGAGCTCAGTCACGGACGGCATCGGAGCGCCTTCTGTGACAGTCGCAAGAACGAACGTGAACGAATCCGCCTTGCCCCAGTCTTCGAACTGTTTGGTCGCTTCAAAGTGAGCGTGAGTAGGCGCGAACGTGTTGGTGATTACAAGAGCGTCAGCACCGTCATACTTCACGGTTGCGGAGAGCGCATTGGTATCAGGGTCAGCCGTGACAGTCACAACCACTTTATGTGCGGCCGTATCGTACGTAACGCCGGGAACGTGATCATTTACCTCGGTGATCGTGTACTCGTAAACGCCAACCGTGTCAAACGTGAGTTCCGCGAACACAGCCTTGGGAGCGTTCTCGGTGACGGTAATTCCGGTTACCGCAGGCATCGGAGCACCTTCGGTAACAGCCGCGAGCACGAACGTAAATGAACCGGCCTTGCCCCAGTCTTCGAACGCTTTGGTTACCTCGAAATGAGCGTGAGTCGCAGTGAATGTATTTGTTATAACGAGCGAATCTAAACCGTCGTATTTCACGGCAGCTGAAAGCGCGTTGGTCTGCGCATCAGCCGTAACGGTGACGGTAACCTTATGAGGCGTCGTGTCGTAAGTAACGCCCGGAACGTGGTCGTCCACCTCGGTAATCGTGTACTCGTAAACGCCAACCGTGTCAAACGTGAGTTCAGCGAAAACGGCAGTGCGGTTGTCTCTGGTTACCGTGAGTCTGGTCGCTTCCGGCATCGGAGCGCCTTCGGTGACGGCCGCGAGCACGAACGTAAATGAACCGGCCTTGCCCCAGTCTTCAAACGCTTTGGTTACCTCGAAATGAGCGTGAGTCGCAGTGAATGTATTTGTTATAACGAGCGAATCCAAACCGTCGTATTTCACGGCAGCTGAAAGCGCGTTGGTGTCTTCGTCAGCAGTCACGGTGACGGTAACCTTATGAGGCGCCGTGTCGTAAGTAACGCCCGGAACGTGGTCGTCAACCTCGGTAATCGTGTATTCGTAAACGCCTACCGTGTCAAACGTAAGTTCCGCAAAAACGGCAGTAGGAGCATTTCTGGTGACCACGAGTTCAGTCTCGGACGGCATCGGAGCGCCTTCCGTGACGGCCGCGAGCACGAACTTGAACGAGTCAGCCTTCCCCCAGTCTTCGAACGCTTTGGTCGCCTCGAAATGAGCGTGAGTCGGCGCAAACGTGTTCGTGATTACGAGCGCGTCTTCACCGTCGTATTTCACGGCCGCGGAAAGCGCGTTGGTGTCTTCGTCAGCGGTCACGGTGACGGTAACCTTGTGAGGCGTCGTGTCGTAGGTAACGCCCGGAACGTGGCCATCCACCTCGACGAGCGTGTACTCGTAAACGCCGACAGCGTCGAATGTGATGTTCCCGAATACCGCCGTTGGATTACTCTCAGTTGCCGTAGCCGTTGTGTCTGCAGGCATCGGAGCGCCTTCAGTAACAGCGGCGAGCACAAACGTGAACGATTTCGCCTTTCCCCAGTCGTTGAAGTCCTTTGTCACCTCAAAGTGCGCGCTGGCGGGCTCATAAGTATTGGTAATGACGAGCGCATCAGAACCGTCGTATTCCACCTCAGCGGAGAGTGCGTTGGTGTCTGCGTCGGCGGTCACCGTGACCGTTACCGCATGCGGGGTCGTGTCGTAAGTGACGCCGGGAACGTGACCGTTCACTTCGGTGATCGTGTATTCGTAAACGCCGACAGTGTCGAACGTGAGTTCCTCGAAGACCGCAGTCGGATTGCTTTCGGTAACGGTAATTTCAGTCACTGCGGGCATCGGAGCGCCTTCGGTGACAGCCGCCAGCACAAAAGTGAACGAGTCGGCCTTGCCCCAGTCCGCGAAATCTTTGGTCACTTCGAAGTGCGCCGTGGTCGCCGTAAAAGTGTTCGTGACGATGAGCGCATCAGAGCCGTCGTAGTCGACAACCGCTTCAATGTCTATAAAGCGCGCATCCTGCTCGGTGTCGATTCGTATGGTCTTCGTGACCGTAACAGTCACCTTGTGGGGCGTTGTATCATATGTTACTCCGGGAACGTGGTCGTCGACCTCGGTTATCGTGTATTCATAAACGCGGACGTTCGAAGTCTGGTCGCCGGTGTCAAAGCAGCTCGTGTCGTACGTGATCTTCTCGAACACCGCGAGCGGCTTGTTGGCCGTTGCAACCGCAGTGTTGCGGAGAGGCATCGGGGCGCCTTCGGTGACGGCCTCGAGCACGAACGTGAACGAATCCGCCTTGCCCCAGTCCTCGAATTCCTTGGTGACTTCAAGCTCGACCGCGTCGGTCTCGAATTCCTCGCGCGTATTCTCGACACGAATTTCCGCAATGTCGGTGTAGATAACGGTGTCCCCGGTGCCGTCGGCGTCCGGAAGCACGAAATAGAGTGCGTCGGAGGGCGCGATGACCTTCGTGTTGAGCTGCTCCACAAGCAGATACACGCCGTAAGGCAGCTCCGCGAAAGCGTAGCCGGTGTTGTCGGTGGTCATGGTTCCGACGAGATTCTCGGGAACCGCGATCGTTTCGACTTCCCGGCGGTTGGCGATTTTTCTCTCGTTTCCGCTGTAGACATTCACGGAGGCGGCGTTCGGGTCAACTATCGTAGCCGGCACGGAGTAGATGTTGAACACGATGTCGGAAATCGGATACTCGTGCTCCTCGCCTCTCGCGACTTTCAAAATGCGCAGGCCCTTTTCGGCTTCGCGCGTAAAAACTATGACTGACTCGGCGTGAACCCTGGTGTCGCCCTCGGTGACGGAAATCAAGGCCTGGTCGGCGCGCGGACCAGCAGCGGTCTCGTAGCAGTAAACGCCCTTCGCGACGTACTGCGTTCCGTCGGCCGTGATCTTGATCCTGTCGCCGTCCTTCGCGGTTACCGTGAATTCATACTCGGTGAGTTCGGAAATGTCTCTCGTCGCGACAACGGCAGGCTTCTCGCCTTCCTGGTAGGTCTCGACTGTCAGCACAACCGAGTCGTTCGTGGCGTTGCTGCCGTGGTTCAGAATGACCTTGACGCCGACGCTGTAGGTGTTGTCGCTGCCGGGAACCAGCTGGCTGCGCGTGATCTGCAGGTCGGAAATAAGGATCTGGTCGCTGTCGGGGCTCTGTCCGGGAAGCGAAACCAGGAAGTCGACAAGCGAGTTGATTCTGTCCGCGACGCCGGTGAGGTACGTCTTGTACGGGCGCCATCCGGTGTACTGTCCGTTGCCGGCGGCATCCCACCACGTCCAGCACTCGTTCTGGAACTGGTGGATCCTGTTGGGCATCCACGGGTTCTTGTAGTTGTTGAACGTGTACGCGTAACCTACGAGGTCGTTGTGGTCGGCGTTGCCGGTGTTCGCGTAGTACCAGATGGCCATCTGAACGCCCGCAATGATCTCGCTCTTGTCGAGCTTGTCGGCCTTCGCGCTGTCAAATCCGTTCTCCTTCAGGAAGGCCTTCATCTCGTCGATGGAGACGTAGGGGTATGAGTTGATGACGATCGCGCGGAGCTTTCTCGCGGCGTACTTGCTGTAGTAGGTGCTGTCCTCGAGGTTGATGCGCTTGTAGAGGTTCGTCGTGCTCGGCGACGGGTGGGCGTCGGAGCAGTACACGATGTCGTAATTGCACTCGCCGTACTCGTAGAGCTTGTCGGGAACCCACTTTCCCTCCTCGTTGCGGATGGACTCGTCGGTGGTGTCGATGAGCGCCATGCTGGCGGGAATCTCGCCGCAGCCGTGGTTGGAGCACTCGTACGCGCCGATCAGCTGGTAGATGTACGGGCTGTCCTCGCTCTCGGGAACGAGAATGTTGTACGCTCTCTGGTTGAAAACGGTGTCCAGCTTGTCGTACGGATCCAGCTTGCCCGAAAGTTCGGCGGGAATTTCCGCCTGCTGCTCCGGAGTCAGCGAGTCGTACGCGGCCTTCGCCTCCGCACGCTTCGCGAACATTCCTTCAACGTACTCTTCGTACGCGGCTGCAAGCGCCTCGTGTTCCTCAAGCGCTTCCTCGTCGAAAACGTTTGCCGCGAAGTTCACGTTGGTCACCGCCCTTTTCGTGGCGGCGAACTCGGTCTTTCTCTTGTCCTGCATCTCCTGCAGTGAATCGATCTGCTCAAGCAGTTCCGTAACCTGATCCACGGTATACACAGGCGTCTCCCCGCCTCCGTCCACCGCCGAAACGGGGAACTGAAGCGCGGCGAAAAGCATGATCACTGCAATGATAAGAGCTGACGTTCTTTTAATGCTTTCGGACATCATCTTACCTCCTGTCAAAAATCCCGTCAATTTTACAATAAACGCGCGTATAATGCAAGCAAAAAATCGCTTTCCGGCGCAGAAAAAAGCGCGTTTTTTCGCGGCAAATAGCGAAAAAACAAGGGTGCCGCCGGCAGACCGGCGGCACCCGTCGCAAAATATCAGGTTTTGGGCGGAAGGCGGCGCGTTTTTCACGCGTTTTGAGCGCCGCAAAATATCTTGTCAGAACCCCACTTTCGTCGCCACGGTTTGCCGTCAACATTCACGTAAATGTTTAACCGCTTTCGATTTTCTCTAAACCTCCTTTATGGTCAAAACCGTTATTTAAACCTTTATGCAACAGAAACATAATTGACTCCCATTATCTGCTGCCTTTCATTCAATTACTCTAAAACCCTAATGTCTGCGGCAACAATGCCTATCAGCACGAAAGATAGATTCTAAATGATCCGTTTGCACAACGGTTATTTCTGCAGAACTTCTTTTTTCTTTTTGGAACGCTTCAACGTTAAAAAGATAGCGGTCGCGGCAACGCATACGCCTATTACACCTACGACAATCCAAATCCAGTTCTTGGGACTTGACTCTTTCGGAACTCCTTTTGACGTGAATACCGCTTTAATTTCCGCATCATCAGTGACCCTAAATCTGAATTCTAAGTCGGTAGAAATAAGTCCATTGGTGTCTTCCCATCCGATAAACGTAGTTTCGATGTCGGGAGTTGCGCTAAGTATGATATACTGACCCGCCGTGTATTCGCCACTTCCAAAAACATCTCCATCGCCTTCGATTAAGACAGACACCGTTTTCTTCGCCTGAATTCCTTCCATTATATTGGTGGGTGCAATCACAATGCTGTCCTTATCATAGAAAATGCAATCATTTCCCGGATCCTGTGTGTCAGTAACAGCACTCATTGTGCCAGTCAAAATGTCGTCTTTTTGAATCGCGATATCATTGTAATTAACTACATTTATCGTTTCTTTTGTTAAAGAGTCATACTCTTCGATTTGACAGGAGACCGACCCGTCATCAGTTGCAGTTATTCTGATTTCAAATTCTTCGTCGCCTGGTAGCAAGATGGTTTTTTGATCAAAAATATCTGTATACGATTCAATCAGATAGTCCGTTTCTTCCAAGGTACTGTCTCCAATTGATGCCACAAGTGTTCCGTTCGAATCATACACCTCTACATTAACAGGGCAATTAACAATTAGCTTTCGGCTGACTGAATCCCTAACATCGTTCAATCCACTTAAAGAATACATCCATGATAGACATAACTCCGGATAATGCGATTGGAATATTATACCGCCATTATCGACCAATGTTTTTATGGTTTTTGTATTATCCTTTGCCCACATAACAGCGTTGGCCATTAAAACATTTTCGACTATCCTGCCTATTTTATTAGAGTCCAAATCTCCGCCTGCGAGTGCATCCTTGATTGCCTCTGCAACTCGACGTTGATTTCCCATAATATAAAATGTATCTGGGCTAGTGTAAAATTCCGCCAATGAATCCCATAGATTTTTAGTAAATGCTATCTGACCATTCATTGTTGTTGAGTATTCCTTTGCAATCTTATTTAGTTCTTTTTCCGAAAAATCACTTGCTTTTGTTTTGAACAAAGTCTTGTTATTCGGCAATTCATTAGTGGTCGCTGCGAGAATTTTCTGGTACTCATATATTTGTGCCGTGTAAAATGTCGAATAATTGTTGCAATATGAGCCTACAGGTAAATAATAATCCGTTCCATATCTCTCATAATTCCATTTTTCAGGAGCAACTTGCGTTACCGGGTCAGCATCATTTATTATATTAAAAATATTGCTGTCCTTCGTGGCATATTTTTTATCCACAGTTCTTGGGCATTCAAAGCAATAAGCGAAAATATCGGATACCGACAAGTTACTAATTTCACCTTTTTCCGCGGAATCATTCAAATAATGCGCCGTTATATTAGTTACTGCAGCTGCTCTGCTGTAACCGGTAATCCATATTTTAATTTTCTTATCTGTTTTAAGGTCGGAAATATACTGTACTATGCCATTTTTTACTGTTGTTGCGGCCTGTGCAAACCCATGGTGCTCGCGAAGCTTATATAGCCCCCCAACATCAAAGTTTCCTGCCCATTCGTCTTTATACCCTCCACCTCTAACAGCAACAAGCAGTAGCAGGCAGTCGTCATCCTCTAATTCTTTGCTGCCAATTGCATATCCAATCGTAGTGTTTATATTCATATCAATATAGTGATACTCCGGCGTTGGGTAATGCACTGAACTATTTGAAAATCCAAACCCAAGCTGAGAAAACAACCCCTTGATATTGTCTGGCGTTGTTGACGCAGCTGACATTGCCGTGCAAATTGACATCTTTGCAAGCTCATGGTTGTAAGTTGTTGACGGTTGCGAAAACCATTGTTCGTTATACGTATAATAATACTCTTCGGTTTTCTTTGTTATTTCAGAATGATATTTGAATTTGCCACAAATAATTGAGCTGCCACTTTTCTCCCACTCGCAGATATATCCGCTTTGCTCATATTTATTATTAGCATTTAAATCATTCCAATATTTTGGCCAAACTGCCACACAATTCTCATCAGGAACCACGTTTCCTGAATTATTAGGTTCTCCGGAGCCCCAATATGTATAGTTCCATTCTTCGCCCGTAACCCATTTCCAATTAAAATACCCGTCTCTATAGCCACCAATCCACAAACTGCTATTCGTTGCGTTAAGGGTCTGAATAAAGTCCTCTTCTTCCTGAGACGTAATTGTTGCCAAATGGCCCCCGACCTGTTCGCAAAGAATCTTAGCCTCATCCCAGGAATAGCTCCCCTTGTAAATTTTGTAGCTGTGTCCATTAAAAACTGTTCTGTCGGCATCGTTGTTATCTTCCGATTTTACGTTTAGCGTTTCAATGCCCACTGCTGTCAGCACCATAATTGCAATAAAGAATGTCATTATTCGTTTGATTTTCATAACTTCTCCTATCATAATTCTTTGCAACTCTTATATCAAAAGTAATAGAAGTGTTTCCAACAAAGTTGGATTGGTCATATCGAATAAAAAAGAAGGATAGCAAGAGTCTTCATCATCTGCTAGTAAAACCGGATAGTCAATCGTTGTCGAGTAGCGCATAGATCAATCCGCTTTTGCATGCAATACTCCACCAAATACCTATAACCAAGTCTGTTGTGGTTACATTTGATTATAGAAGTATCGCCGCGTTTGGACATGCCTTTTACACCCTATAATTATCATATTTTTGGCTGTAAATCAACCCCCAATTCCGTATTGTTAGCATAATTCCATCAAATAGATATCGTTCAAAACAACCTTAATAAACCTTTCATGACTTAACCAGTTCGTCTTGTACTCCCCATATTTAGTATAAATACCAAATATTCACATTGTATGTTGAGTGTATGAATGAAAAGAATCGGAAATAACACAGCTCAAGTAATACTCATTTGCGAGCCTGATAGTAGAATGATACTAATCATACTTCGATTGTGGATCGATTTATTTAATCCTCTGCGGCGCGTTCTTTAGTGGTTTTCAGCACTGCCGCAAAGGTTTCTTTGATCTTTTAGACGTCATTTTACATCCGCAAAAAGTATCCCCTCTTCGTCAAATTAAAGCCTCGCCGCAACGTGACCGTCGCGGAAGTAAAATGCTCCGCTGTGGTTTACGAGGTCGGCGTCGATCGAGTTTACCATCAGAACGTTCCTTGCTGCCTTCGCAGCCTGCGCCATGTATTATAGCGGAAAACGCGCGGATTTGCAAGACTTCGCGGCGACACAGTGCAGATAAAGGCGCGGAACATCTACGCGAGACGGTGAAAAACGCGGCGTCATTATAAAGCAAAACCCGGAACCCCCTCGTTAAAGAAAAGGATTCCGGGCTCAAATATCGCGGCAGTTTACTCCCATTCGATCGTGGCAACGGGCTTCTCGGAGATATCCCACAGCACGCGGTTGACGCCCGGAACAGTCGCGATGATGCGGTCGCGGATCGTGCAGAGCGTTTTGAACGGAATCTCGGGAACGGTGGCGGTGACGGCGTCGACGGTGTTGATCGCGCGGATGGCGACCGCCCAGCCCATGTAGCGTTTCGCGTTCTTGATGCCGGTCGACTTGAACGGCGGAATCACGCAGAAGTACTGCCACGGCGTCTGCGGCAGCTTGCCGATCTCTTCACGAACGATTGCGTCCGCCTCGCGGAGCGCCTCAAGCCTGTCGCGGGTGATCGCGCCGACGCATCTCACACCGAGACCCGGGCCAGGGAACGGCTGACGGTAGACCATATTGTCGGGAAGTCCGAGCGCCTTGCCGACGACGCGAACCTCGTCCTTGTAGAGGAACTTCACGGGCTCAACGAGCTCGAAGTCGAACTCCTTCGGGAGACCGCCGACGTTGTGGTGAGCCTTAACGCCCTTGCTCTCAAGGATGTCCGGGTAGATCGTTCCCTGGCCCAGGAACTTGACGTCCGTGAGCTTGCGCGCCTCTTCGGCGAAAACGTCGATAAAAATCTTGCCTATGATCTTGCGCTTGCGCTCGGGGCTGCTGACGCCCTTCAAAGCGTCGAGGAAGCGGTCGACCGCGTCGACGTAGATCAGGTTGGCTTTCATCTGGTCGCGGAAGACCTTGATGACCTGCTCCGACTCGCCTTTGCGGAGCAGACCGTGGTTGACGTGAACGCAGGTGAGCCTCTTGCCGATTGCCTTAATCAGCAGCGCCGCGACGACGGAACTGTCAACGCCGCCGGAAAGCGCGAGCAGAACCTTGCCCTTCCCGATCTGCTTTTTGAGCGCTTTTACCTGCTCGTCGATAAACTTTTGTGCGAGTTCCGGAGTGGTGATTCTCTCCATATTTTCCGGACGAACTTCATAAACATATCCTGCCATAAAACCTCCATGCCTCTAACGGCTACACTTATTGTTTTGCCGGGAATGAATTACGGAAACCGGGAATAGTATTCCTCGTTTCCTTTATTTTCCACTGGTATAATTGTCGAAGTACCCCTGCACGAGAACTACCGGCGTGCCCTTGTCACCCGAGCCGCTCGTAAGGTCGCAGAGCGAGCCGATAAGGTCGGTAAGCTGCCTCGGAGTGGTTCCCTGCGCGGCCATGTTGCCGACGAGACTCGAACCGTCTTTTGCCCTTATTTTAGCGGAAATCGCGTCGCGAAGCTCCTCTCCGGAGAGATCCTTGAACTCGTTGTCGGCGAGGTACTTGAGCTTGAGCTCGTTGGG
>DBXM01000052.1:3875-11614 GCA_002309655.1 Mageeibacillus sp. UBA1212 | reverse complement strand
GCGCCGTCGCCGTAGACCATGACTTCGAGGTGCTTGCCGGTCGCCTCGAGAAGGCGCTTCTGGATTTCAAGAACGAGTTCCTTGCACTCCTCCCGCGGGAAGAGTTTGATCTTGTCCTCGGTGGCCTTGTTGGAGCCGAGCAGACCGTACCTCTTGTTGCAGCCGCTGCCGTTCACGGGTTCGGTGAGAATGTCGTCCAGCCCGAGCACTGTTTCCGCGCCGTTTTCGAGAAGGATGCGCTTGGTGCGCTTTCTGGTGTGAATGTCGCAGTTGATGACGGTCTTGGTGTAGAGCAGGATCGTCTTGGCCTGGTTCGCGAAAATGATCTCGACCTCCGCGCCGCATTCACGGATCAGCTGCTCGTAGTACGCGACGTAGTCGACGCCGGTGAACGGGTGCCTGTTCTCGCCGAAAAGACGCCTGTAGTCCTCGAGTGTCAGAATGTCGCAGTACGGGTTGATGCCCGCCTCGTCTATTTTGTCAAGACTTACGAGCTCGTTTCCGACCTCGTCCGAAGGGTAGCCAAGCATCAGAACGACCTTTTTGACGCCTTTCGCGATACCTCTTAAGCAGATTGCGAACCGGTTTCTGGAGAGGATCGGGAAAATCACGCCAACGGTGTCCCCTCCGGTCTTTTTCTTTACGTCAGCGGCGATGTCGTCCACCGTCGCGTAGTTGCCCTGGCTCCTCGCCACGATCGACTCGGTGACCGCGACAACGTCTCTGTCGTGAAGCGCGAACCCCTCGGCCTCCGCGGCCTCGAGAACGCTTGAAGTTACGATCTCGGCCAGGTCGTCGCCCTCACGGATGATCGGGCACCTGATACCTCTGGAAACTGTTCCAACCCTGCGGTCTTTGTACTCCATAAACATTCCTCCAAAAAGCTTAAAATTTAGTATCAACGTCTGTAAAAATCGCCTGTCTTCAAAAGACCGCTTCCGCGGAGCCTGCAATGAAAGGCGGTTTTGCCTAAAAGTAGGGAAATCAGAACGGCAGATCGAAGTCGTACGTCGTCTCGTCCTCGAGATCCCTGACCTTCTCCTTCAGCGCCTCGATCTCCTCACGCAGATCTGAAATGTCCTGCGCGATCGGGTCGATGACCTTGGCGTGTTCGAGAGAGA
Organism: Mageeibacillus sp. UBA1212; assembly: GCA_002309655.1. Taxonomy (GTDB): domain Bacteria; phylum Bacillota; class Clostridia; order UBA1212; family UBA1212; genus UBA1212. The sequence goes on along the minus strand of DBXM01000052.1, from coordinate 10,493 downwards.
GCGAAGGCGCCACGCGCTCGCCGTCTGTTTTAATAACGCGCGCTTTGATGCCCGTGACGGTCGAATTCGCCGGCACGTCCGAAAGCACCACCGAGCCCGAACCGATCATTGAGTTGTCCCCTATCGTAATCGGGCCGAGAATCTTCGCTCCCGCGCCGATAAGAACGTTGTTGCCGACGGTCGGGTGGCGCTTGCAGTGCTTCTGGACGCCGGTTCCGCCCAGGGTCACCTGGTGGTAGATCGTGCAGTTGTCTCCGATGACAGCCGTCTCGCCGATCACTATTCCGTTGCCGTGGTCGATGAAAAGTCCGCTACCGATTTTCGCGCCCGGATGTATCTCGATTCCCGTGCGCCTGCTCGAGCACTGCGAGATCCACCGCGCGATGAAGGGCATTTTGTGGCGCAGGAAGAACGCCGCGATCCTGTGGTCGCGAAGCGCCTTGTAGCCCGGGTAGAGTAGGATCACTTCCAGAACGTTCCTGGCGGCCGGGTCGCGCGCCGCTATCGATTTTGCGTCCGCTAACAAACCCATAACATCAACCCTTCCTGCCGGCGCGCTCCGCAATCACCCTCGCGATGTGCACGCCGCTTGCCGCAGCCTGTGAAAGACCGCGCGTCACGCCCGCACCGTCGCCGCACGCGAACATGTTCGGCAGCGTAGTCTCCAGTTCCCGCGTCAGATTGAGCCGCGAGCTGTAGAATTTCACCTCCACGCCGTAGAGCAGCGTGTCGTAGTTGGCGGTTCCGGGAACCACCTTGTCGAGTGCGTAGATCATTTCGATAATGTTGTCGAGGTGCCTCTTCGGGAGCACCAGGCTGAGGTCGCCCGGCGTCGCCTTTAAGGTAGGCCTCGTGAAGCTCTGCCTGAGCCGGTGCTCGTTGGTCCTGACGCCTCTTATAAGGTCGCCGAAACGCTGCACGATGACGCCGCCGCCCAGCATGTTCGAGAACGACGCGATGCTCTTCCCGTACCTGTACGGCTCGCTGAAAGGCTCGGTGAATTTGTTGCTGACGAGAAGCGCGAAGTTGGTGTTGTCGCTCCTGAGCGCCGGGTCCGCGTAGCTGTGGCCGTTGACCGTCACACAGCCGTCCACGTTCTCGGTAACCACGTGTCCGTACGGATTCATGCAGAAAGTGCGCACCTTGTCGCCGTACTGCTTCGTTCTGTAGACGAGCTTCGCCTCGTAGACCGCGTCCGTGACCTCCTGGAACACCGCCGCCGGCAGCTCGACTCTGACGCCGATGTCGACCTGGTTGTTGATGAGCTCGATCCCGAGCTCATTGCACCTGTCCGCGAACCACTCCGCTCCCGAACGTCCGGGCGCCGCGATAAGGTACTCGCACGCAATTTCTTTTTCGCCGTTCCTGTCTTCGAGCCCCAGCCTGTACGTGCCGTCGTCTTCCTTTTTAATGGAGACCGCCGCCGTGTCGCAGAGAATGTCCACGCGGTCGTTCATGTAGTCGTAAATGCGCTTGAGTATCTCGAGGTTCTTCTCGGTGCCCAGGTGCTTGACGGACGCCATCAGAAGGTGCATATCGTTCTCGAGCGCGCGCTTCATCAGGCGGTGGGCCTGCTCGGAATAGGTGCTGAAACGCTCCTCGGTCGCGCCGAAAGAGACGTTCACGGAATCCACGTACTCGATAAGGTCCATGACCTCCGCGTCGTCGATGTAGTCGTTCAGCCAGCCGCCGAACTCGGTGGTGAAGTTGAACTTTCCGTCAGAAAAAGCCCCTGCGCCGCCGAAACCGTTCATGATTGCGCAGGGATTGCATTGAATGCACTTGTCGACCTTGCCCGCGACTATCGGGCACGACCTTTTATATATAGAATGGCCTCTCTCGACGATCACGATGGAGCTGCCGGGCATGAGCCTGTTTATCTCGTAAGCCGCGAAAACACCCGCGGTGCCTCCGCCTATTATCGCCACGTCGTATTTCTTAACGTTTCCCATGATGCACATCCGTTCTTTCTGTTTTCAAACGAAACACGAAGGCGTGGCGCTGAAACGACGCAGTGCCGCCTACGAAGTACGTTCGGAAGGATGTAACTTAACGTTTTAAGTTACGTTTAATTATACACGCGCCGTTCCCTGAATGCAAGAATTTTTTCGCGGAAAACCGTGAAAAATCCGCGAAAAAGCTGCCGCATCCGCCAACCGGCCGTTTCACATTTCACGGCTTCATTCGCTTGAATGCTTCCCGCGTTTGTTTTATAATATCATCAGGACCTTAGCGGCCCCTAAATTCAATTTTTACGGAAGGCAGGAGCAGAAATTATGTACAGAATCGGAATAGATCTGGGCGGCATCAACATCGCGTGCGGCCTCGTCACAGAGGACGGAAAACTCATTGCGAAAAAGAGCGTTCCCACCCGCGCCAAAAACGACACGCCCGACGGCATCGCGAAGTCGATGGTCGACGTTTCACTTGACGTTATCGCTGAAAACGGACTCAAAGAGGAAGACGTGGCGCTGATAGGCATTGGCATTCCCGGCGCCGTCGACCGCGACAGAGGCTTCATAATCAGGACCGCCAACGTGCCCCTCGACGGCTACGACCTGGCCGGCTTCTTCGCCCGCTACACCAGAATACCGATCCGCCTCGACAACGACGCGAACTGCGCGGCGCTCGGAGAAGCGATTGCGGGCGCCGCGAAAGGCGTCAAAACCGCTCTCACCGTGACCCTTGGAACGGGCGTCGGCGGCGGCATCATCATTGACGGCAGGATCTACTCCGGCTTCAACTTCGCCGGCGGCGAGATGGGCCACATGGTCACACACAAGGGCGGCAGGAAGTGCGGCTGCGGAAGGCGCGGCTGCTTCGAGACCTACGCCTCGGCAACGGCGATAATTCACGACACCCGCGAAGCCTTCAAAAAGCACCCCGAGTCTGCCATCGGAAAGCTCTGCGGCGGCGACCCCTCGAAGATCACCGGCCGGACCGCCTTTGACGCCCGCGACCTCGGCGACGAGACCGGCAAGGCGGTGGTAGACAACTACATCCGCGAGCTCGGCGAAGGCATCGTCAACTACATCAACATCTTCCAGCCCGAAGTGCTCCTTCTCGGCGGCGGCATCGCGAACCAGGGCGAAAAGCTCCTCGAGCCCCTCCGCGAGTACGTATTCACGTACAGCTACGGCGCGAATCTGCTTCCCCGCACTAAAATAATGTGCGCGACCCTCGGAAACGACGCGGGAATCATCGGCGCCGCGATGCTCTGATTTATATCTCTGACTGACGGAAAGGAGATGCGCGAAAATGATTCACGAGAAGAGCTGCGGAGCGGTGATCTACACCGATTCCGGCGGCCGGCGGCTGTTCCTTGTCGAACTGATGCAGAAAGGCCACAGTTCGCTCTGCAAGGGACACGTGGAGGAAAACGAAACCGAGCACGAGACGGCGGCGCGGGAGATCCGCGAGGAGACCGGCCTTTCGGTGGCGTTCGTGAACGGTTTTCGCGAGACCATCGAATACAGCCCCTACCCCGGCTGCAAAAAGACGGTCGTGTTCTTCCTTGCCGAGTCGGAAAGCACCGGCGTGAAGGCGCAGGAGGAAGAGGTCCGGGAAATCCGCTGGCTGCCCTTTGAAGAAGCCGCGGCGGCGATGACGTTCGACTCCGATCGCGAGGTTTTAACGAAGGCGGAGGCGTTCCTGAACGAAAACAGGTGGACCGCCGTCAAGATCCGGTACGACAACGCAAATAAAAGGCGGTTCAAGGCCGGTTTCGGCTGGAAGGCCTGTCTGGATGAAGAGAGCGGCGTCTGTACCGCGCAGCGCAGTTGGCGGGGTTTTTATCAGCTTTGCGAGATTGACAGGAATATTTATGAGATTCTCGGCACGGAGGCCATGGGCAGCGAGAGCGCGGACGAGTGGATTGCCAAAGGGCGGGTTCTCTTCGAGTCCGACGACGACTATTACACCCCGCCCTGGTACAGTGTTTTTGACGAGAATTATATGAAGCTTGCGCCGTGGTCCGACGCACAGAGAAGAGCGGATAGAATTAACGAATTCAAGAAAAACTGACGTTTCGCGTCTTGGCTTAGTTTTAAAGGCGGAAATTATGACCATTAGACTGTTTTTAAGATATGACGGCAGCGGCTTCAGCGGCTGGCAGATCCAGAATAAAGACGGAGCCGAGCGTGAAGGGCTTGTGACCGTTCAGGGCACGCTTAACAAGGCGCTCAGGACCCTTCTCTGCGACGATTCGATCAAAGTCACCGGTTGCAGCAGGACCGACGCCGGCGTTCACGCTCTGGAGTACTGCGCCAGTTTTGAGGTGAAGGACTCAATCGTGCCGCCGGACAGAATCTGCCGCGCTCTCACGCCGCTCCTTCCCGAAACGCTTACCGTCTACCGCTCCGAACAGGCGCCGGACGGCTTTAACGCCAGGTACGACACCGTCAGGAAAACGTACGTTTACGACTTCCACTGCGGCGAGTTCCCGGTCCCCTCGCTCAAGAACACGTCCTGGTTTGTGAAGACCCCGGTTCAGCCCGATCTCTCGCTGATGAACGAAGCCGCCTCGATCCTGCTTGGAACGCACCGCTTCGACGCGTTCTGCGGCGACCTTTCGAACGCGAAAACAACGGAGCGGACGCTTTACGAATTAAGAGTCACAAAGCTGCGCGAACGGCCGTCAAAAGACATTGTTCTCTACCGCCTCACAGCCTCCGGCGACGGATTTCTCTACAATATGGTGAGGATCATCGCGGGAACGCTGGTCGACACAGGGCTCGGGAAGCTGACGCCCGCCGGCGTGGAGGCCGCCCTTCTCTCGGGAATGCGGAAAGACGCGGGCCGGACAGCGCCGCCGCAGGGACTGTTCCTGAAGAAGATCTATCTGCGGGACGACAGGGATATAAAGCCCCGCTGAGTTGCCTATTTTTAGGTCAAAAAAACGGAGAGCCGCGCGCGGCTCTCCGCTTTTAGTATGACGGACAAGCCGTCGTACTAAACAGAGCAATCCTCGCCAAACGAGGATTGCTGATTTGTCTGGATTATTATAATAGTTGAACCGCCGTATACCGAACGGCACGTACGGCGGTGTAATAGGGACCCGTGAATAGCCTCTACTTAATTCATACTTTCCAAATGCTGTCGGGACTACCGCGTGAATCCGATCGACAGGAGTTCCTCGTTGGAATAGTCTCTGGGCGGCATTTCATTCAAAACAACGAACTTTATGCCGTCTTGACCGTGAAAAACATTAATGCGATATGGAAGAGTTTCCGAAATCGGGAATGATTCTTCGAGATCGCGGTGCCCTTTTGTGTCAATCATAAAACGCTTGTCAACAAAAACCCCCGGTTGCAATTCGTACCTTACAGCTTTTAAAACGGCTCTTTCCGTTTCATGCCTGAAGACATTAATCCCGCCTTCAGAGGAGACAAGGGTGGTGGAAATTGTGCTGCCTCTGCTTAGCGCGTCTGTGTATTTGTAAGCGAAGTATTCGTCGTACGCTTTTTCGCTAAAACACTTGAGAGTTATGACGTTTTCCTGAGCATCTTTAAGCTCGACAGTAATGGATTCTCCTGACCAGGTCACACCGTCAGCAGAAAGGTTTTCGGGATAAAACGGCCTTGGGGGATTATCTAAATCAAATAACAAAAATCCGTGCTCGTCTTTAGGCCAGGATTCCATTTTCCGCAACTGGTCATCAGTAAATCGTCCTCCTTTTATCGTTTCGAGCATTTCCTCAAAAGAGGAAAACTTGATTACGGGCTCCGCTGTAACTGAACCAAACGGACTTTTTGTCTCCTCCGGCAACTCTTTTTTTAACGACAGGTGCCAAATGCCGTCTCTCTTAAGATAACTGAAGTCGTCGAATTCGATTTCTTTGTCCTCGTCTGCAGGAAGAACTGTCTCTAAAGGGGCATCTGTACCGGGCTGTGATCCATCTACGCCGTTCCTGGCACAGGAAGAGAAAAGCAGGATAAATTCCAAAATGATCACAAAAAGCGTCAGGGTATAATTGAGTTTTTTCATGACTAAATTCCTTTCTTTTATTATTTAAGTATTGCATTTAACCAAATAGCGTTTGAAGTATATAAAATGTGACGCCCATTTCACATTCGGGGCAAAAGGCGTTACAGTACAGTGTCTTCTCATAATATTCATTCTCTTAAATAAGAAATAGCATTCAAATGCGTCTTCAAATAATCCCTAACACATACAAGCAGGAGTTCTTTAACATAATTGTATCAAAAAAAAAAATCAAAGGCAAGCGTTTAATGAAAACTTTAAGAAAGCCGTAATATTGTCCGGCAGCATCAGCGCATCGGGATAATCGAGTAGGGGCTAACAGATAGACCCTCTCACACCACTTTGCGTGCCGTTCGGCATACGATGGTTCAGCTCAAACAATAATTCAAACAGCTGAGAAGTCCTCGTTTTGCGAGGATTTCTTTGTTGATGAGGTGCAATCCTGTTGTTTTGGCTACCGCCTGGCAGTGGTCTCCAAATCCTGCCGATTGCCTTGCCATCCACTCGCGTGCTACCAGTTTACGCAATCCCCGGCATCGCGTTACTCCCGTTTTCCATTGTTTTCATACGACAATCCTCATTCGCGCTCTTAGCTGCTCGTCAATCTCTTAGCCCACTTATCCGCCGTATACGCCT
>DBXM01000052.1:0-3780 GCA_002309655.1 Mageeibacillus sp. UBA1212 | reverse complement strand
GGACTTTCACCACAGACCGACGGCATACCCGTCGTACTAAAAAGCGGGACGCCGCACGCGGCTCTCCGCTTTTTTCGCATTTTTTTCACCCTCAATAGTATTCGTTCCCGCCCGTGTTTTCGCCCACGCCGCGATCCCTGTAGTTGATTATATCAAGCCGGTTCGTCATCACGACCGCCATCACCAGGTTCCCGAACGCGGCAAGTATGTAAATAAGCGTTGTGCCTACCGCAGAAGCCGCCACCGCCGCCACAGTGCTCTCGCCGAGACCCGCAACGGCCAGAATTCCCGAGATCGCGAGGCTCATCAGATTCGCCAGCGCAAACGTCAGCCCGAACGTGGCGATGAAATACAAAACGACCACCGGGTGCGCGATTATGACCCGCAGCGTTTTCCCGAGCGCCTTAAAGCCCTTCTGGCCCTCCGCGGCAACCGTGTAAACCGTTATCGATAGAAGCGCGAGCGCGATTAATCCCGGCATGAACATGAACATAAACCCGAAGAACACGAACACCGACCCCGCGAGCACGGTCAGCACCCACGCCGGCAGCATTCTTATCGCCCCGGTAAAATACTCCGTGGCGGTGCCCACGTCGACAAGCTCCGGCTCGTGTTCGTTGACGACCGTCAGGTCTCCAATTTTGTAATTGAGCGAGAGCGCGCCGTGTCGGCCCTCGTCGTGGCCTATTCTCGCGACAGCAATCGTGAAAACGTCCGCCAGCACCAGCAAAACCGCGAGCACCAGCAAAAAAGGAATCATTCTCGGCGCCGCGTTCGCCATCGCCTCGCTTACCTCCTCCGCCGTCGCCGTGCTCTGCGAACCGCTGTTCAGCATGTCGAAAAGCACCTTCACCGCGCTGTCGTTCGTCATCGCGTCGGTAATAAGCCCGTTCAGCACGCTCACCGGCAGAATTATCAGCAGGGTCAGCAGAAGTATTTTAAAAAAATGCAGACGGTAGATTCTCCAAGCCTCGCCGAGAACACCGCCCACGCTTAGTTTTTCTATCATAAATCAAAATCCCCTTCAGGACCGCTTCGACTTTTCGTACTCCTCTTTTTTCGCCCACTTCCACAGCAGCAACATCGCGACGTACAGTCCGACGATTGCGAAAAAGATCGACGCGAAAAGAATCGTGTAAATACTGAACGTGCCGCTGTCGGTAATCAGGCCCTCCTTCGAGAACGTGTCGAGTCTCGCGTGCGTGTAAATGTAGAACGTCTTGCCGAGGTTGCTCATCGGCCTCGTCTCGATGTCGGCCATCTGCGGCGCGTAGTGAATCAACGTGCACATGAAATTCGTGATGACGGTCGCAACGAGCGTTGTGGGAACGAGCACCGCATGGGCTCCGAACCGGTTCAGCTTTCCGTTCCCGATTGCGACATAGAATGCGACGGCGCCGGCTCCGCAGAGCAGCATGACCGCCTGTGAACTCACGCCCAGAACGCACAAAAGGCCGGCGTACGGAAGCGCGCCGACGAGAGCGCCCGCGAGGGCTATTCCCGTAAGTCTCAGCCAGTACTTGAACTTGTCGCCGGCCGTCTCTTTTTCGTAGTTTTCAAAACTATTCGCCATCAAAAAACCTTCTTCCGATTTCTCCGCGTCAGGCGGATTCACTTCCCGTTAATCGCGTTCGCCACGGCTGCTTCGATGGCTTCGGGGGACGTTCCCTTCACGAGCTGGATCTCGCTGAAAAGCACCTTTCTGGCGGAAATGAGCATCTTCTTTTCGCCGGACGACAGTGATTTGTCGGCCTCGCGCTTCGCCAGGAATTTGTACACGTCGGCAACGCTGTAGATGTCGCCCGACTTCATCCGTTCGAGGTTCTCGCGCTGGCGCTTGTTCCAGTTCGCCTCTTTGGGCATCACGTCGCTGGTGCGCAGGTAAACAAGCAGACGGTCGATGTCCTCGGGCGACACGATAGGTCTCAGCCCGACTTCTTCGGCCCTGTCCACAGGAATCATGAGCTGCAGGTTCCCGTAAGGAAAAACGAGACAGTAGTAACTCACAAGCTCGCCGTCATTCTCTTTTTCAACAATTCCGTTGATTATCCCGGCACCGTGCAACGGGTAAACAACATAATCTCCGACATTGTAATGCATAAGAGTCAAATAACAGTTTGCAAGCCTCACGCTATTTTGTGTATTTTCAAAATATGGCTTGAAACTCCCCCGATTTTATTTTACACTAAAAGCGGTATTTTTTCAAGCCGAAAAACGGCGAAAACGGGCACGCGCGGCGTCAAAAGCCGGGATTTTTCCCTTGTTTTAGCGGAAATTCTCCACGGGTGCCCCCGCCGTTCTACAGCCGCCCCCGGTCTTCAAGCGCCGGCGGTCCGCTTAAATTAATTGAAATATTCACGAACGCAAGTTTTAAGGAGTTACAGACATGAACAAACAACCGGTTGAAAAGAAGATTCTGGAAGTCAGGAAGACCTTCAAAGAGCGCTTCGGCGACACGGACGGTCTCAGATTTTTCGCGGCCCCGGGCAGGGTCAACCTGATCGGCGAACACATCGACTACTGCGGCGGCCTCGTCTTCCCGGCGGCGCTCACGCTCGACACGGTCGTCGCAATCAGGAAGAACGGAACGCCCTCCACGGTGCGTCTCGCCGCCACCACGATCGACGGAATCAGAACGTTTGACGTCAAAGACATCGAAGCCGCCCGCTCGCTCGACTGGGGCAACTACCAGGCAGGCGTGGTTCGCGAACTGCTTGCTCTCGGCATCGAAGTCGGCGGTTTTGACGCGTGCTACCTTTCAAGCGTCCCCTTCGGCGCGGGGCTCTCCTCCTCCGCCTCTATCGAAGTGTCGACCGGTCTCGCGGTTTCGAAACTCTTCGGTGGAAAACTGAGTGGCGCCGAACTCGCCCTTGCAGGCCAGCGCGCCGAGAACACTTTCTGCGGCGTCAACTGCGGAATCATGGACCAGTTCGCGTCGGCAATGGGCAAGAAGGACCATGCGATCCTTCTCAACTGCGGCACCCTCGAGTACAAGTACGTCCCGCTCGACCTGGGCGACAACGTGCTCATTCTCGCCAACACCTGCAAAAAACACGCCCTGGGCGCCTCCAAATACAACGAACGCCGCCGCGAAGTCGCGGAAGGCCTCGCCGAGATGCAGCGCATCGAACGCAGCCGCGGCGTTTCCGAACCGCATAAGACTCTCTGCGAGTACTCCGTCGCCGAACTGCGTGAATACATGTGCGAGATTTCCGACCCTACCGTCATGATGCGCGTGATCCACGTAGTCACCGAAAACGCCCGCGTAAAAGAGGCCGTAAAGGTTCTCGAGGCGGGAAAACTCGACGAATTCGGCGAGCTGCTCAGGAAGGCCAACAACTCGATCCGCTACCTCTACGAGGCGACCGGCTCCGAACTCGACGCCATGTTCGACGCCGCGGTTTCCTTCGACGGCTGCGTAGGCGCAAGAATGACCGGCGGCGGTTTCGGCGGCTGCACGGTGAACATCGTGAACGCCTCCCGCGTTGCCGAATTCGAGGAATACGTCGGCACCCGCTACACCGCGGCAACCGGCAACGTTCCCGAGTTCTACGTCTGCGAGACCGGCGACGGCGCGCGCGAGCTGCTTATTTGAGCGCGTTCCGGTTGACTCGGTCTTTTAAAATGGGTATAATATTGCGCGGCCGCCCGCGAGGATTTCAAAGGGCGGCCGCCCCTCAACTTTAATAACGGTTTACGCACCTGTGGTGGAATGGCAGACACGCCGGATTTAGGTTCCGGTCCGCGAGGGTGCAGGTTCAAGTCCTGTCAGGTGCACCA
>DBXM01000037.1:15496-25008 GCA_002309655.1 Mageeibacillus sp. UBA1212 | reverse complement strand
GTACCAACAACAACTTGACACGGTCGAGAAAGAATTCATGGTTGACTGAGAGTTCAAGATGAAGTATCATTTCAGTGGAGGTTGAAAACATGTTTCGTGAATTATTTAACGGTTGCATTATCGCTTCTGTTGCACATGCGATATCCATGAGTCGGGATCCTGATTTTTCTTATGAACAATCATGGGATGGGAATAACTATTCATTTAAACAATTGTTTGGTTTTGAGGGCACATTCACATTCTGCAGTTCATATTCTTGTGGGGCCGTTAGGATTAATCAAAATGGTGCACGTTTGAGATATGAGTACGTCAGCTACTATCCAAATATAATTAATGAAACAATAAACAATGAATGCTTACAATACTTACTGGAAGACTTTAGTGGTTTAATTAAACCTGAGTTTTCTTTTTCTTTTTGGATCAGCGAGAAAGAGGTGATATCATTAGATGATGAGCGCAATAATTTAAAAACGGTTTTATCTTTATTTTTAGGTCCTCAAAAAAGCATTTATGATACGTGGATAAGATACTACTCTTTAGAATCATCAGAGATAAGTTTGCTTCATTATATTACTTCTCTTCGACTAAGAAGTGGCTCAAATGATCTATATGTTAAGCGAAGTGTCGTAGAAGATCATAAAATAACCATTAGTGAAGAGCTGATTGAATCCCTAAAAGAGATGCATATTTTTTTGGTTTAATAATTGCGTTCATTTACATAATTAAAGGCAAAGCATGCATACTGTGATAAGTTGAGGTGATAATTATATGAAAGTGTTTTCGCTGTCTTTTGATGATGACAGACCGGGTGAGTACTTGCAGAAAGGGTTTCGTAAAGATATTTACGTCTATGCAAATGGGTGTTATTATTCTATGGAGATCATAACAACAAGAAGAATTCTTCAAGAGATTGTTTTTGAGGTCGATTATTATGGCTACTATTATTTTGAAGATAACTGTATTGTTACTAAAGAAATAGATAACCAATCAGTAATAGAGTTATTTAGCAAATTAGACGATAGGTATTTCGAACCGCTAACACAATTAAGCAAAGAACAATTGGATCAAATAAACCAAAAAGGATATCATCTAATTGAGTTAATATAAACCAATCTTGAATTGCTGAATAGTGAAATCAAAAAAGACTTAGATTGAAGCAAAGAAAAAATTTAAAGGAAAAGTATGTAGTGATTTAATGTCGCTTACGAGGGGTTATTCACCAAGGTCACGCTACCGTCAGGTCCGTGTGAGAGTTCTCTCATACAGGTTCAAGCCGGCGGCCGCGCACCATCAAGGCAGTCCCGGGTAACAAATTCCCGGGGCTGTTGCTTTTTGTTAGGGAGAGCTTTCAAGGTTGAATTTGATTGCAAAATGAAGTATCATTTTAGCGGTTATTGCATGCGATTAAAATTTGCGGGAACCGCCGGTGTTTTTCCGAACAAATTCACGGGGAGGTGTGAAAATGGATCTGACTAAATTTCTGCCGCCGGATGTTTCTGAGAAACCGCTGGACGTTTTAAAGGACGACGGCGGGTTCACGTCAGTTTTCAGAACGGTTGCGGTGATAGGGGACTCGCTTGCAGCGGGGGATCTGGAATCGCTCACTCCTGAAGGCGTACGGGACTTTCACGACAACCACGATATTTCGTGGGCGCAGTTTCTCGCGCGGATGAGCGGGATTACAGTTTACAACTTCTCGCGCGGGAATATGACGGCGAAAGAGTATTGGGAGACGTTTGCGGACGAAAAGGGCTTCTGGGACAAGGCGAAGGCGGCGCAGGCGTACATTTTCGCGCTCGGCTGCAACGATCTTGAGCCGGAGGACTCGCAGGTAGGTAGCACGGGCGACATTTCCGCGGACTTCATGGAAAACAAGCCGACGTTTGCCGGGTATGTTGCAAAGATCATTCAGCGGTACAAGGAGATTCAGCCTGACGCGGTTTTCTTCCTTGTGACGATGCCGAGAGAACCGGAGCCGTTTGTTCCGAAGACTCTTGCGGCGAGATACGAGGAGCACAGAACGCTGATGTACCGGTTGGCGGAGTTCTTCACGAACACCTACGTAATCGACCTCGCGGAGTACGGGCCGGCATATGACGAGGCGTTTCACCGGACGTTCTTCAACGGCGGCCACTTGAATATCGAGGGGTACTATCTTGTTGCGAAGATGATCGGCTCGTACATAGATTTTATCGTGCGCAGCAACTTCGGGAAGTTCAATCAGGCGGGGTTAACCGGAACGCCTTACAGGTACTGCGAAGAACAGGCTTTTTGACCTAAAATAAGGGGAATGTGGAGACTTTTCATATTATGAGTTTGTTTTCTGAAAATGGAAAGGCGGCTGCCCGGAAAGCGAAGGCGGCAGGGATTTTTGCGGCGGTTCTGATGCTGGCGGCCGTTCTGATATTCGCGGCGGGGTGCGGAAGAAGGCCGGGAGACAATCCGGTTCCGGATAACAGCGGGGCGCCTGCGGCGACGGAAAAAGCTGCGGTTTCCACGGACGGATCAAATGAGACTGCCGGACCTGCGGGCCCCGGAGACGCTACTCCGGACGCGACGGAAGTCCCTGCTGAAACCGGAGGCGGAACGGCTGTTCCCGATGTAACGCCGACGCACGTTCCCGGAGAGACTCAAACCACGGGACAGGAAGCCACGCCGACGCCTGTTCACGAGACCGCGCAGGCAACGGAGCCGGCAACCGAACCGGCCGGCGAGCCTACAGTTGAGCCCACTCTTGAGCCTTCCAAAGAGCCGACCGCGGAACCGGCGACTGCTCCAACGCCGACGCCTACTCCTACGCCCGGACCAACCCCCGAACCTACCGGGGCGCCGCCCGAAATTGACCCGCTGCGGTTCGTTATAGACACGGCGCTCAAACGCGACGTTCTGTCGTACTTCGCCAACGCAAAATTCACTTCGGTTTCGGCGGGGGACGACGCCTCGGAGGGCGGAGTGATTGTTCTCGAGACGAAAAACGCGGGGTCTGGCGGCACGTCCACGCCGTCGGTGTTCTTTAAATACAAAGCGTTTTGCGAAGCTGCCGGAGTGAAGAACGCGAGTTTCGCGGAGAGGCCGTTCGTGGTGCTGAAGGTGAGGGGCGTCAACCTGTCCAACAGGTACGTCAGCGTGATGGCGGCGGGTTCGGTCAACGACTCGGAGACTTCGCGCAGGGAGGTGTTCAGGCCGCTTGACGCAGCGGACGGCTGGCGGTATCTGTGCTTTGACTTTACGGACGTCGCGAACGCGGATCTGCTGTCGATGTTCAGAATTACGTTCGAGCAGTTTGCGGGCGGCAACGGAGAAAAACTTGAGATTGCGGAAATGCTCTTCCTGACGGCGGAGGAGGCGGCCGCGTACAGAACGGAGGACGTTTACGCCGTGCAGGAACAGACCGCGGAGGGGCTTGATTTGAGGATTTTGCAGTTTAATATTCAGACGGAGAACGGGAACTCCGCGCCTTTCAGGGTGAGAGCGGACATGTACAGGGAGCTTGTGGACAGAGTGATGCCGGACGTTGTCGGTATGCAGGAGGTCACCGTGAACTGGCGGAGGTGGCTCGATACGTACGTGTTCAACGATTCGTATGCGGGCGTGGGCGAACCGAGAACCGCGGGGGGCGAGGCGAATCCGATCTACTACAGGAAGGACAAGTTTGAGCTTCTCGAATACGGTACGTTCTGGCTTTCCGACACGCCTGACGTCGCCGGGTCGTCGTTCGAGAACGCGAACTACCCGAGAATTTGCACGTGGGTACTTTTAAAAGACCGCGCGACAGGCGTCAGCTTCGTGCATTTCAACACCCATCTTGACCACAACGGGAACAACAGCTCGTCTGACGGGAACACGATCCGCAAGGAGCAGATGAAGGTTATAATCCGGTTCTCGCAGCGGTTCAAGGAGCTGCCGATGTTCCTGACCGGCGACCTCAACAACAGGCGCACAACGAGCGAAGGCAAACTCTACGCGCTCTACAAGATGATAACGGGCGTCTCGACAGTCGACGACGGAAACGGCGGGAAGATCAAAATGACGCTTGGAGACGCGAGAATCGACTCGCCGGTGACGGTGGACAAAAACCACCTGGCGACGATGACCAAGTACTACGACGAATCGAGTTCGGCCTACAATCCGCAGAAGGAGCCTATCGACTACGTGTTCTACAACACATTGAATACGGTCGCGCACTCCTACGAGACGTTCCTGATCTCAAGGGGCGCTTACGAGATTTCGGACCATCTGCCGGTGTTTACGACTTTTACGATCAATAAATGATTGAGTTTAATTATTTGCCTGAAAATAGGTGAAAATAAGGGACGGCCGCGTGCGGCCGTCCCTTTTGAAACTTTTTGTGAGTATCAGAAAAAATCAGTTGTTGAGCGTGCCGTCCCAGGTGGAGACGTTGGTTGATTTTTTCTCCTCCTCGGCGAACCAGTGCTGGGTGATGCACTTGGCGTCGGTGTAGAAGTTGAGGCCGTCCTTGCCGAGCGTATGGAGCGCGCCGAAGAAGGATTTTTTGTGGCCGGAGAAGGGGAATACGCCGACCGGAACCGGGATGCCGACGTTGATGCCGACCATGCCGCCGTCAGTGCGCTTCGCGAACTCGCGGGCGTAGTAGCCGTTCTGGGTGTAGATGACGGAGCCGTTCGCAAACGGGTTCGCGTTCATCTCTCTGAGGCCTTCCTCGAAGTCGCGCACGCGCTTGATCGAGAGAACGGGACCGAAGAGCTCACGGGAGCCGACGTACATGTCGCCGGTCACGTGGTCGAGGATCGTGGGGCCGAGGTAGAAGCCGTTTTCGTACCCTTCGACGACCACGTCGCGTCCGTCCAGAACGAGCTTCGCGCCTTCCTGAATGCCGCGCTCAATGTCGTTAATGAGCTTCTGCTTGTGAGCGGCGCTGTAGACAGGACCGAGCTTCGTCGTCTTGTCGTAGGCGGGGCCGACCTTGATGTTTTTCGCGAGCTTAACGATCTCCGCGACGAGTTCGTCGGCGATCTCCTCCTCGGCAACTACTACCGGAAGAGCCATGCAGCGCTCGCCTGCGCAGCCGAACGATGCGTTGATGATGCCCGCGGCGGTGCGGCCAATCGGAGCGTCCTTCAGAACGAGAGCGTGGTTTTTCGCCTCGCAGAGGGTCTGGACGCGCTTTCCGTATTTGGAGGCTTTTTCGTAGATCGAGAGGCCGACTTTCGTGGAACCAACGAACGAGACGCCTTTGATGCGCTCGTCGGCGAGAAGGACGTCCGTCGTGTCGCGGCCGCAGGTGATAACGTTGAGCACGCCGTCGGGAAGACCCGCCTCGCGGTAGATGTCAGCGATCTTAAGCGCGGTCATAGGCGTGGTGCTCGAAGCCTTGATCACAATCGCGTTGCCGCAGGCGATGCACATCGGGGCCATCCAGCCCATCGGGATCATCGCGGGGAAGTTGAACGGAACGATGCCGAGGAATACGCCGACCGACTCGCGGATCATCTGCGTGTCGTAGCCGTTGGAGGCGTTCATCATCGAGTCGCCGAGCATGAGGTCGGGCATCGCCAGCGCGTGTTCGGTGGCTTCCTTCGCCTTCAAAATGTCGCCTTTCGCCTCTTCCCAAGCCTTGCCGTTTTCGCGCGCGACGCTCATCGTGAGCTCGTCCATTCTCTCGACGAGGATCTCGCGAACCTTGTAAAGGACCTGCATACGCTTGAGAACGGGTGTGTCGCGCCAGCCCGGGAAGGCCTTGTAAGCCGCTTCCACAGCCGCAAGCGCTTCGTCCTGCGTGCATTTCGGAGCCTGCGCGATGATCTCGCCGGTGCTCGGGTTGTACACGTCGTACCACTCGGTGGCGGCGGAGGGAACGTATTTGTTATTAATAAATAAATCTAACTTTTGCATGATTCTCGATCAACTCCTTAAATGGTTTGTGTGAAAACACCTGTTTTATAAGTGCGGGGTCCAGGTTGTTAAGTATTTCCTGGAAATCCTTGTGCGAGGCGCCGCTGACTTCCGCGAGCTTTGCTCTGCTTGCCTGCTGGCTCTCGGCGCGGTGAGGGGGATAGCCGCGTCCCATCGGGTCCGCGAAAAGCTTTTCGAAAATGTAGTCGAGGTTGATGTCGGCCGCCCAGCCGAAGCCCTTGTTGAGCGCCAGCGAGACGCAGTTTCCGCCGTTAATCTGCGAAAACAGCCACGCGTCGAGGGAGTCGAGTATCAGCCCGCAATACACGTTCGGGTACTGCATGGCGGAGATCAGAAAGCCCTGTCCGGTGCCGCAGCCGCCGATAACGAGGTCGACCGCACCTGAGTTGAGAGCTATGCCCGCCATCAAACCGGTGTGGATGTACGTCAGCTCCGGCTCGTTCCCGGCGCCTGTCATACCCACGTTGAAGATCTCGGCGTCGACCTTTTCGAGCGCGCGGATGACCTTTTCGTTCTTGTCCTGTGAGGACACTTCATTGATTACCGCAATTCTCATTGTCTTGCTCCTTTTCCTTGAGGGCCGGGCCGCGGGGCCCGGCGTCTTGCGGCCTGTGACGGATACTTTGGAGGACCACCGGTCAGACGGTCTCTTCCTTGATCGCGCTTTCATAGGCCTTTCTCTTTTCTTCCATATATCCCGGAATCGGAACGTCCCACCAGCCGAACGCCTCGCCGCCGGAGAACGGGTGAACCGCCGAAACCGGAACGTGGATCAGTGCCGGTCCGTTCGCGTCAAGAGCGTCCTTGAGAGCCTCGCGGAACTCGGCGTCGTTTTCGGCTCTGTAGGCTTTGATGTGGAAGCCTTCGGCAATCGCGCGGAAATCGGGAGCGTACGCCCGGCCGTCCTGCTCAAAGTCGTTGCCGAACGTGTTTTCCTTGCCGAGAACGTCGACCTGGAGGTCCTTGATGGCCATCCAGCCGCGGTTGTCGGCGAGAACGATCACGACCGGAATGTTGTACTGCGCGGCCGTTGAGAGCTCCTGCATGATCATCATAAAGTCGCCGTCGCCGACAAGCGCGACAACCTTGCGGTCGGGAAGCGCGAGTTTGGCGCCCATTGCCGCCGGAACGCACCAGCCCATCGTGGAGAAGCCGCCCGTGGTGAGGTTGCAGTAGCGCTCCTCGTAGCAGTACTCCTGGAAGAGCTGCGCCTGCGTGTTGCCGGAAGACGTCGAGATTATCGCGTCCTTCGGAAGAACGTCCTTCATGACGCCGATCATGCGCGAGATCGTCATCTCTTCGGTCGGAACAGACTGCTTGCTCTTAACGTAGCCGAACCACGCTTCGCGGCGGAGCCTGATCTCTTCGAGGTAGGCCTTGTTGACCGTGAACGCGGGGTCCTTTTCGAGAACGCGCGTCAGGAACGATTTGACGTCAGACAGAACGCCGACGTCCGCGGCGTAGTTCTTGCCGATCTCATGGCCGTCGAGGTCGACGTGAATGAGCTTTGTATCCGGGAAGTTGAACGCGACGCCTTTTCTGTAGGAGCAGGTCGATTCATCCGCGAATCTCGTTCCGAGTGCCAGAACAACGTCGGCGCTGCGGCTGATCTCGAGACCGACCTTTGTGCCCTTGCTGCCGGTGTGGAAGCAGTACTGCGGGTGATTTTCGCGAACGGTTCCCTTTGCCGCGAGGGTGGTGATGATCGCCGCGCCCCACTTTTCGGCGAGTTTTTCAATAAGCTCGCCGGAAAACGTTCTCATCGCGCCGCCGCCCACGAAAATAAGCGGGCGTTTTGCCGTCTTCATGAGCTCGATCGCCTTGTCGATCGCGCACTCGTCGGCGTGGGGAAGTTCCCAGATCTGCTGCTTTTTGAGAGGGATGTTCTTCTCGGTCGTGTCCGCCTGAACGTCCATCGGAAGCGTGATGGCGACAGGACCGCGTCTGCCGGAGAGCATCTCTTTAAACGCGTTGTTGGCGATTCTCGGAAGCTGGTCCGCCGTCTCCGCGCGCCAGCAGCGTTTTACGAGAGGCTCGAGCGCGCGCTGGATGTTGCTGTCGTGGTAGCGTTCGACCTCCTGGAGAACGCCGACGCCGTACATGTTTGTGTGCGTGTCGCCGCAGAGCGCCAGGAAAGGCGTCGAATCCACGTACGCGGTGGCGAGACCGATTGAGAGGTTCAGCGTGCCGGGGCCGATCGACGCGAAAACGGCGAGGGGCTTCCCGCAGGCGCGGTAGTAGCCGTCGGCGATTGCCGTGGCGGCCTGCTCGTGCTTGACCTGGAGGTAGCGGATCTTGCCCGCTTCGTCCGCCTTGCGGATAGCGTCGAACAGTCCGAGAACGCCGTGGCCGGGAATGCCGATCACGTACGGGACTTCTTCCTGAATCAGTTTGTTAACAATTATTTCTCCGCCTGTTGCTTTCATTTTACACCCCTTTTTATTATTTCAAAACGAGGAACGGATAGGTGTCGTTGACTTCGATCTCGACCTTCCTGTTTTCTTCGATGCTCTTGATGCTCGCGAGCACCATCGCGATGCTGTAGACGTTGTCCCAGCAGTCGGTTCCCGGTGTGCGGCCTGTCTCAAGCGCGTCGAAAAGGTCCTCGAGGGCGCCGTCGTGCTGGTCGCGAACGACTTCCGGCTTTTCGAAAACGCCTTCCTTGAACCACTCGCCGTAGTGGAGTCCGTTGCTGTGTTCAAAATACTGGTAGTGAACGTCGCCGAAGCCGTCCCAGACTATCGAGCCCTTTTCGCAGTCGATGCGCCACTGGTTGTCCCAGGACGTCCAGCACGCCTGAGCGCCGTTGTAGCCGCGGAAGAGGAACGTCACACCGTTGTCGAACTCGAAAACGGCGTCGCACGCGGAGTCTCCGGTGTACATCGAATCCTTCGGCCTGAAGCTGTGGTAGATTACCGAGGTAGGCTTTCCGTCGACCAGGTAGCGCGCCATGTCGAAGCTGTGGATGTTGTTGTCCTGGAGCTGCGGGTACTTGAACGTGTTGCGGACGCTGCCCATGTCGGCGTTGACGTAGATCTCGCCGCTGAGAAGGGTGGGATCGCCGAGAAGGCCGGATTTGACGAGGTTTCTCATCTTTTCGACGCGGTCGATAAAGCGGCGGTTCTGCATCACGAAGTAGTGCTTGCCGGTCTCTTTGACGGTCTTGAGGATCTCGTTGACCTGGTCGACGGTGAACGCCATCGGCTTCTCGCCGAAAACGTCGTAGCCCGCTTTGAGCGCCTTCGTGACGATCTGCCAGTGAACGGTAACGAACGTGAGGTCGATCAGAAGGTCGCCTTTTTCGTTCGCGAGGGCGTCGTCAAGGTCGGTGTAAATGGGGCAGGTGAGGTTGTAGCGCTCGCTGTACTTTTTCGCGTTGTCCGGGTTTTTGTCCACGAGGGCAACAAGACGGCAGTCGTCGCGTTTGGTGATGTGGTCGAGCCAGCGGAAGGCAATCGCGCCGCACCCGACAAGAATAATGTTGTGCTTGATCATAGTTGGTTTCTCCTTATAAATAATAAAAATTGTGTTTAAATCAAAGCTGTTTCGGAACTCTTAGTTAGGAGCTATTTTTTTGGCCGCACTTTATGCTGCGTCTCTCACTTGACGACGCACTT
>DBXM01000037.1:7191-15440 GCA_002309655.1 Mageeibacillus sp. UBA1212 | reverse complement strand
CTGTGTGTTTCGCACGAAGGCGACTTTTAGCGATAGCTAAACCCGGAGACTGAGTGGAAACACACAGGGTTGCCCTAAATCAGAGTTTCGATAATTTTGCGCATTGCAGGGGCTGCCGGCGCGTGCTGTCCGCCCCAGGCTACGTTCCTGTAACTCCACGACTCGAATTCCACGCTCGCGCAGCCGTCGTAGCCGATCTCGTTAAGCGCCGCGAAGAGCGACTTGAAGTTGACGAAGCCTTCCCCGATGATCGGGAACGTGAACTTGCCCGGTTCGGGAATGCCGACGGCGTCCTTGAGATGCACGTGGAAAATCTTGTCGCGGCCCCAGCTCTTGACCAGGAACTCCATGTCGGTGTTCCCGTACAGAACGTCGTGCGAGGGGTCGAGGTTGACGCCGAGGAACTTCGAGCCGTACCTGTCCTGGAGGTAGCGGTTCGTGAAAAAGTCGTGAACGAGCATGCCCCAGACGTTTTCGACCGCGAGCCTCACGCCGCAGCTTTCCGCGACGGGAATGATCTCGTCGAACGCCTCGAACACCCACTGCCACGCCTGCTTCGCCGAAACCTGACGGCCGATAATGACCGGATCCGGCATCCACGGAACGGGGCCCGTGAACAGGTTGGCGGTGGTGACGCCCATGGCGGCGAGCTTCCTGATGTTGGTCTTGATGAGCTCGATCGACGCGCGCCTTGCCGCTTCGTCGGGAATCACAAGGTCGTGCTGGACGAGCACCTCGGAAATCGAAAGGCCGTTCTTTCTGACGGCCTCGAGGAGGCGTTCGTTGTCGGCGGACGTCTTTCCCGGCGCGAATATGATGTCGTCGATAAGCTCAACGCAGTCGTAGCCCGATTCACGCACGAAAGAACACAGTTTTTCGTAGTCCCAGCCGAGCATCTCGCCGTTTGCTAAAAAACCGAATTGAATCATTTTGTCACCTCGTTTGTTTCTTATTACGCAACGCGTTTCTTAATACGATTATTGTAGCACATTTTAAGCGCTCTGTCAAGATGAATTCTATAGTTTGAAGCTTTAAAAATATAAAAAATCATTAAAGCGGTGAGGGGGCGTCCCGGTTCATTCACGGTGCATTCCCGACACGTTCGTGACACGTTCCCGACACGTTCATGACACGTTCACGACACGCAGAAAAAACGAGGAAAAACACGCAATTGACGGCGCGGCGCGGCTGTGGTATCATTTACACATCCTGAAAAGGCGGTATTTTTGATGGAAAAACAAGTGCAGACAATAAATTCACTGACGCGCGGGCTGATGATTCTGGATTTGATTCACGAACACGGACAGATCGGGGTGACGGAGCTCGGAAAGTACCTCGGGGTCAACAAGAGCAGCGCGTACAGGCTGCTGAAAACGCTTGAGGAAAACGGATATGTCGAACAGATAGCCGAGGGCGGAAAGTACACCCTGGGGCTCAAACTCCTGAAATTCCGCGAGCGGATTCTCGACTCGTACGAAATCCGTACGATCGCCCGGCCGTTTCTCGAAGAACTGACGCGCGTTACCGGCGAGGCGGCGGGTCTCAGCGTCCGGAAAGGCGACGAATTCCTACTGATCGACTGCTGCAGCAGCCCGCAGTACCTGGGGGTCATTCTGCAGGTGGGAGACAGGGAGGAGTTCAACTGCACCGCCCACGGGAAGGCGATGTTCGCGGAGCTTCCGAAGGAGGAACAGATGCGGCTGATCGAGGGCGCGTCGCTTATAAAACACACGGCCAACACGATCTGTGACGCCGGCGAACTGATTGCGGAGGCGCGCGTGAACAAGGCGCGGGGCTACGCGGTCGACGACGAAGAGACGACGCTGGGGATGCGCTGCGTGGCGTCCGCGGTTTACGATTTCAGCGGTTCCGTGGTCGCGGCGATTGGGATTTCCGGACCGGTCGACCGGGTGACAAAGGAAAAGCTCGGGCAGTACGCGGAGACGGTGTCCGATATTGCGAAGAGGATTTCAAGAAGACTTGGGTTCTGATTGTTTTGGGCCTATAAATAGGGGAAAGCCCGTGCCGCCATTTCTTAGTTTAGAGGGGCGGCGCGGGCTTCTTCTTTAACATTTTAAGCCTTAGCAAGGCAACTATTCGATCGATATCTCGGCGATGTCGCACCCGGTGTTGCCGAACTCGATCCTGAGAGCGTCGGCGCCGCTGACGTCGATCACGGTGCAGGGCGACAAAGCCACTTCCACAGGGTCCGTTCCCGCCTTGTCGACGAAGACGTGAATACCCTCGGTGCGGAGCAGGATCATGGTGACTTTCGAGGCGTTCTTCGTGTCGATTGTCAGAGTTTTGCCGGCCACCGCCGAGAACTTCGGGGAGAACACGGAGAAGATGTTCCCGTCGAACAGCTTGGTCATCGTCTTGATGCTGTCGCCGCTGAACGAGACGCTCTCCGGAAGCGAAGTGCCGGTTGATATGTCGAATTCGGTGATGATAAGCCAGTTGTCCTGCGCTTTTGTGCAGCGGAGACGTACGTAGCGGGCGCTGAATTCGGTGGAGTCAGAGACTTCGCGCTTTTTAACGTCGCAGAGTTTGGTGTATTTGTTTCCGTCCGTGGAGTACTCGATGACGCCGCTGTGCATGTAGTCGCCTGTGTGCGACGCTTCGCCGGTCTTCAAAGTGACACCGCTGACCTTCACGACCGACCCCAGATCCACCGTGAACGTACTGTCTACGGCAGGAGCGCCGGCGGACCAGAAATACGTGGAAGCATCGCCGTCAATCGCGTTCTCCGGGTTGAAATTCTCGTACGTGTTCAGCGTGGTCGAGGCGCTCACCGCGGATTCCACGTCCGCCGCGTTTTCGCCCAGCACCGAGTTGACCCTGTTCTTGGCGCCTGTGAGCAGCGGGAAGAGCGAATCCTTGCTGACCGAGACCGTGTTTTTGGCGGCCTGTTCGTAATAGTAGACGAACATCGCGGCGTGCTCGAATTTCTCAGCCCCGGTAGCGGAAGTGTCGAACGCGATCAGCTCAAGCGCGCAGTTTATTCCTGTTTCGGCCTTTTCGATCCATTTCTTGATCTCGGAGACCAGCGGGAAGGGGGCCTCTTCACGCAGCAGCGCCAGGTTGGCCTTCATTCCTTCCAGAGTCGCCCGGAACGTTTCGGCAGACGCGGCGTCCTTGTAGTCGTACTTTTTGACTGCTTTAGTGAATTCGGTGGAGGATTTGCTGCCTGTGGCGAGCGTGCCGCGGCAGAGGTCGGAAAGGGTGAGAAGGCCTTCGGGACACTCGGGAACGAGCTTCTTCGCAGCTGTCTTGAGCGACTCCTCGGCGTCGTAGCCGGACGGATTCCAGAGGTAGTCCGCGACGGTGATGAGCGGAAGCTCGGAGGCGTAGCCCTGGTTCATCGGGTTGGCGACCAGACCGCCTATCGAGCCCGCGGCGTTCCCTTTAAAGGGGCTCATCGGGCTGAGGAAGAGAAGGTCGGGCATCGTGTCGTTGACCGGGTAGTTCCACCAGAGAAGCATCTCCCTGCCGAACTTGTCGTTGACCTTCGTGATCTGGCGCTCGTTCAGGTCAAAAGGAGCGACTCCGGCGCCGGTCCACATCATGATTATGTCGCTTTGAAGCAGCGGGGCGAGCTTGTCCGAGTACGAGGTGAGCATCGCGTCGCAGAATTCGGGGCTGATCATTATCAGGTCGTCGCAGCCTTCGTGGGTCTTGACGAACCTGTTCTGGAAGTCGTTCAGGAGCTTCGCGTGCCCCTCCGCGTCCAGCGTGGTTATGTCGTCGAGCAGGATCGAAAAGCTGCGCACGCCGAGGTTGTACATGAATTCGCACTTGTCGAAAAGCGTCTGCAGGTCCTTTTCGTACTTGGCGCCGAGGTTGATGTCGAGACCGGGCGAGATCGCGTAGACGAACCTGACGTTGTTGGATTCGGCGCAGTTCACGAGTTCGGACATTTTTTCCAGTTCCTCGCCGGTGTAGAGCTCTCTCCACTGGGCGCGGTGCTTCGGGTCGTCCTTCGGCGCGTAAATGTACGTGTTGAGCTTGTATTTGCCCATGAAGCGGAACAGATCGAGCCGGAATTCGTGGGTCCAGGCGGTGCCGTAAAAGCCTTCGATAACGCCGCGGATTGCGACTGCGGGACTGTCCTCGACCTCCGCCTCAAGAAGTTTGTCGCCGTCGCGCAGCTGTGCGAGCGTGGAGACCGCGTTGTAAATTCCCCGTTTGGAAGAGGCAGTCACCGTGACGCCGGTGTTTTTTACGCTGAGTTTGTACGACTCGTCCGCGCTGCCGCTTCCGTCGCCGCCGGTCAATTCGATCTGCACGGGAAGGCCGTTCGCGCCGACGCTGAAGCCGAAATTCGTGAAAATTCCGTCATAATCGCTGCTTGAAGGCGTGAGAAGGGAGGCGTCCGCGGTTTTCGAGCCGTCTTCCGAAACGGTGAACGAAACCGGCGCGGGAACCATTCCCGAATATCCGGAGGAAGTCTGCCACGGGTCGTCCGGGTCGGGTGTCGGATAAGGCGCCTGCGTCGGCTCGGGAACGGGGCCGGGCCTGCACGAGAAGAGGATCGACGCCGCCATGAGCAGAACGAGCGTAAGGACGATGAATTCGCGATACATAATCAAAATACCTCGCAATGAAAAGACATAAACAGGCTTTAAGCCTTGACCTTATTATATGCCGTCGGCGGCTGTTTTTCAACGGGTTTCGGGAACGGTTTCGCCGCGGGGCCGCCGGTTTGCGCCGGTTTGCCGCCGCATTCACGATTCATTAGATTCATTAACCCCGCATTTTTGTTGACACCCGCCCGCGGGAATTGTATAATGAAAACGCATTTTATTAAGCGGTTTTGAAGCGGAGAGCGGTTGAGTTTTCCGGCTTCAGATATTGCGGCCGGACCGCGCCGCATCCATATTTAAAGGAGGAGTACTTATGCTTAAGAAATTATCGCTTTTCGTCGCGATAGTAATGCTCGTTTCACTGCTCGTTCCGGTGTTCTCCGCAATCGCGGACGATGCCGAAGAAGCGGATTACGTCAGGTTCACGGCCCTCGGGAACGACCCCTACGCCACGTTCAGATTCAGCAGCGCCGGCGCGAACGACAAGATCGACCCGGACAAGGTCGTGTGGGCAGCGATCCGCTACAGAACGATCAGCCAGTTTGACACGACCGGCGTCGAGTACAAGGCGCAGTTCTACGTAAGCCCCGCGGCTGAGCCGTACGTTCCGATCACCTACAAGCACACTCAGAAGTGGGAGACAGCTATAGTCGATCTGACCGCGGTTGCCGAGAGCACCGATCTCGATTCCAAGTGGAACAGCGACAGCTACACCACGCTCACCAGCGTCAGATTCGACCCGCTTGAGCCGGACCGCGACTCCGAGAACACCGAACACGACGGTGAAAGCGGACAGGTTGCCGAGGGTGACGCGATCGACGTCGCCTGGATCGCGTTCTTTGAGAAGGAAGAGGACGCCAAGGCGTACACCGGAAAAGAGAGCACGCCTTACTGCATTCTCGACGTTAACGCTCTGGCATCGTTCTCCGGCGCGAACAACCTCAAGGCCGACAAGTTCATCAACGGCGCACCTGAGGCCACTCCCGAGCCCACGGCAAAACCCTACATCGGCGAGTATCAGCTCTACAGCGGCAAGCCGAACGCCAACACCGGCTGGTGGCTCCACCCCTTGAATGAGGGCGACACGCTCACCGTCGGATTTGAGGCTCCCGACTGGTTCAGCGGCATCAGATTCTTCGCGTTCTGCGCGGAGCACGAGACGCCTATGATTGTAAGAGTTCTCAACGACAACGAGGACGAGGTTGTGTCGAAGGAGGTGACCTGCGTCTCCAACGCGTCGTACGACGTTATGTTCGACACGAAGATGGCTCCCGGCTGGTACTACATAGCTTTTGAAGCCGGCGACACGAGCGACCTCGGAGATTCGTGGTTCGTTCTCGGTTCCGCGGACGGCGACGAGGACGTTGAAATCGAGATCGAAGGCGGTGGCACGAACGAGAGCACCAAGACGCATCCTTACATCACGCTGCTGCTCTGCGAACCCGGCGAGACGACTCCCGAGCCCGAAGCAACCGAGGCGCCCACCGATACTCCTGCGCCGACCGACACTCCCGCTCCCACCGACACGCCCGAGCCCGAACCGACCGAAGTTCCCACCGCGGAGCCCAAGCCCGAAAAGAAGGGCTGCAAAGGCTTTGTGGAAGGCGGCGTTTTCGCGATCTGCGCGATTGCGGGCGCTCTGTTCGTGATGAGGAAAAAGGAGAACTGACGGCTTCGCGGCACAAACCGGAGCCGCGGCTTTCGCGAAAGCAAAAATGAATTAAACTGAAGAGGCGGCCTCTTTCCGGAAGGGAAGGGGCCGTTTTCCGAAGTTCCCGCGCGTGCTTAGTGCAGGTTCCGCTTGAAATTGATATTCCGCTTGATTCCCGCTCTTTTCGGGAACCGCCGTCAAAAATGCTGTTGACACAGGCGCGGGAATTTAGTATACTTTATGCAGTCTGTTGTAACGCCGTTTGCGGGGTAAAAACCGGCTGCTTCCGACCGTTTTTGAAGGCGGAGGGAGTCTTCCCGAAGGGCTGCTTACGACCTGTTATCATTAAAGTTTGGAGGTTTTGTTTTATGCAAAGCGCGGATATTCGCAACGTTATTCTTCTGGGACACAGCGGTGTCGGTAAGACATCCATGGCAGAGGCGATGCTTTACAACAGTAAGGCGATCGGCCGTCTCGGAAAGATTATGGACGGTAATACAACGCTTGACTACGACCCCGAGGAGATCAAGAGGCAGTATTCGATAAATCTCGCAATTGCGCCGTGTGAGTGGAAGAAGAAAATGATCAACGTTATTGACACTCCCGGAGCGCTCAATTTTATAGGTGAAATTCTTGAGGGTGTTTCCGTCGCGGACGCGGCGGTCGTCGTTCTTGCCGGCGGAGTTGCCGTCGGTGCCGAGAAGGGCTGGGAACTGGCAGGCAAGAGGGGCATTCCCCGCGCCATTTTTCTCAACAAGATGAACGATGAGACCGTCGATTTCGACAAGGTCCTCGCGGAAATCAAGGAAGCTTTCGGCAACTCCTGCGTTCCCGTACAGATTCCGATCATCGAGAACCGCAAGTTCGTGGGCTTCGTCGACACGCTCCATATGAAGGCCAAGAAGTTCAAGGCCGGCGGCGACGTCGAGGAGATTCCGGTTCCTGCTTCCGTTCAGGCGCACGCCGAGGAAATTCACGGCGCGATCTGCGAAGCGGTTGCGGAGACCGACGAAGAGCTGATGATGAAGTTCTTCGAGGGCGAGGAGTTCACCGAGGAAGAGATCATCGCGGGCTTCACGAACGCGGTCAAATCCGGTTCCTGCGCGCCTGTTCTTCTCGGAGCGGCCAGCGACAACCTCGGCATGAAAGAACTTGCCGACTTTATCGTAGAGTACTTCCCGTCGCCTGTTGAGGCGGCTGAGGCGGACGCTTTCGACGGCGNNTCAAGGCAAGCCGATCAAGGTTGCGCTCCATCCCGAAGAGCAGCCCGTTCTGTTCGTGTTCAAGACCGTTGTCGAGTCCTCCGGCAGAATGTCCATCTTCAAGGTCATCACCGGTACCGTCAAGAACGGCGACTCGCTCCACAACGTGGAGAAGAACTGCGACGAGCGCGTGGGCCAGCTCTACATGCTCAGAGGCAAGACCCAGATTCCTGTCCAGCAGCTCACCGCCGGCGAAATCGGCGCAATCGCGAAGCTGTCCAATACAGCCACCGGCGACACGCTCTCCGGCAAGGGCTCTTCTGTCGTGATGCCCGCTATTCAGTTCCCCGAGGCGCAGTTCAGCCAGTCGATCACCTGCCTTAAGAAGGGCGACGACGACAAGCTCAGCCAGAGCCTTGCGAAGATGCGCGACGAAGACAAGATCTTCACGTTTGGCAACAACATCGAGACCGGCGAGCTGGTCATCAACGCGGTCGGCGAAAAGCACCTCGACATTCTCGTCAGCAAGCTCAAGAGCAGATACGGCGTCGAAGTCAAACTCGCGACCCCGAAGGTTGCATACAGAGAGACGATCCGCAATAAAGTCACCGAAGAGTACACCCACAAGAAGCAGTCCGGCGGCAGCGGCCAGTACGGTAAGGTCGTCATCGAGTTCGAACCCGGAGAGCAGGATGAGCTCGAGTTCGGCGAGAGAGTTGTCGGCGGAGCGGTTCCGAAGCAGTATTTCCCGTCTGTAGAAAAAGGTCTCCAGGAGAGTGTTAAAAAGGGCGTTCTCGCAGGATACCCGATGGT
>DBXM01000037.1:7022-7156 GCA_002309655.1 Mageeibacillus sp. UBA1212 | reverse complement strand
GTCGACTCCAAGGAAGTCGCGTTCGTCACCGCGGCCAGCATGGCCTATAGGAACGCCCTCCCGAAGGCTTCTCCGGTCCTCCTCGAACCCATCTACAACGTCAAGGTCAACGTTCCCGACAAGTACATGGGCGA
>DBXM01000037.1:6534-6992 GCA_002309655.1 Mageeibacillus sp. UBA1212 | reverse complement strand
TCGGCATGAACCCGATCGGCGGCGGCCGTCAGGTAGTCGAGGCCGAGGTTCCGGCGGCTGAAATGTTCACCTACGCCACCGACCTCACGTCCATCGCGCAGGCGAGAGCCTCCTACACCTCCGAGTTCGTAAGGTACGAGGAAGTTCCGTCCAACGTGGCACAGGCGGTCATCGAAGCGGCGAAGGCCGAGGCCGAGGAATGATCCGGTTGATTTGAAAATTGCTTAACCTAAGCGCCTGATTTGGGCGCGGGAATGAACGGCGGCGGCTCGCATGGGCCGCCGCTTTTTTCGGGTTTTTGCTGCGTTTTTGGGGTCGGGATTTGAAGCCGGGGGCTCAAATTTGCCTTGAAAACGCGCGCGGGAAGTTGTATAATACTATTGGCCATTGCGGCAACAAAATAATGAACGGAGATGCATATTCATGCCATTGGTAACATCAAAAGAAATGTTTGAAAA
>DBXM01000037.1:0-6517 GCA_002309655.1 Mageeibacillus sp. UBA1212 | reverse complement strand
GCGTTCAACGTCAACAACATGGAAATAATCCAGGGAATAACCGAGGCCGCGAAGGAACTCAACGCTCCTTTGATCCTTCAGGTTTCTTCCGGTGCAAGAAAATACGCAAACCACACCTATCTGGTGAAGCTGGTTGAGGCCGCCATCATCGAGACCGGCCTTCCAATCTGCCTCCACCTCGACCACGGCGACACGTTCGAGCTGTGCAAGTCCTGCATCGACGGCGGATTCACGTCCGTTATGATTGACGGCTCCCACTACAGCTTTGAAGAGAACGTCGAACTCACCGCCAAGGTCGTTAAATACGCTCACGAACACGGCGTCGTTGTCGAAGGCGAGCTCGGCAGACTCGCGGGCATCGAAGACGCGGTCAACGTTTCCGCCGAAGACGCCTCTTATACCAACCCCGCGCAGGTTCAGGAATTCGTCGAGAGAACGGGCGTCGACTCGCTCGCTATCGCTATCGGAACCAGCCACGGCGCTTACAAATTCAAACCCGGCCAGAAGCCACAGCTTCGCTTCGACATTCTTGAAGAGGTCGAGAAGAGACTTCCCGGCTTCCCGATCGTCCTCCACGGCGCTTCCTCCGTCATTCCGGAGTACGTCGAGACGATCAACAAGTACGGCGGATGCATGCCCGACGC
Organism: Mageeibacillus sp. UBA1212; assembly: GCA_002309655.1. Taxonomy (GTDB): domain Bacteria; phylum Bacillota; class Clostridia; order UBA1212; family UBA1212; genus UBA1212. Next base: position 5,873 of record DBXM01000037.1, on the reverse strand, counting down.
GATCGGCATTCCCGAGGACATGCTCAGAAGAGCGGCCCGCATGGCGGTCTGCAAGATCAACATCGACAGCGACCTGAGGCTTGCGATGACGGCGGCGATCAGGAAGTACTTTGCCGAGAATCCGGCGCACTTCGACCCGCGCCAGTACCTCAGGCCGGCGAGAGACAACATTAAAGCGCTCGTCAAGCACAAGATTACGGACGTCCTCGGCTGCGACGGCAAAGCCTGAGGAATCGCAGATTCCGGGCTCTTTACGCGGTTTGCCGTAAGGAGTTAAGTTTTCAAAAGGTGTCTTCGACGGATTGCCCGGCAAACCGCTTCGCCCGCACGAACCTCTCGCAGTATCTGCATACAGCTTCGGATTCGTGCGGGCAAAAATAGCTCCGGACTTTGCGATTCCTCAAAAACTGTTTTTGGCTCGAAACTTTGCGTTTCACCTAAAGCAGATTGAGCGGTGGAGTTTATTTCACATTTAACATTCTAAAAAGGTGTGTGCGGTATGGAAGATTTCGAGTACATTAAAACGTTGAACGGAACCATCCTGGGAAGCGTGAAGACGATGTCGAACGGTGACAAAGAGGTTCGCGATTTCCCGGCCGGGAAAATTCTGGGCTACTACAGAAAAGGCCTCAACAGGACGACCGACCTCTACGGAAATGTTCTTTCCACAGGAGACACGGCGGTGGCTTTCATTTTTCTGGAGAGATCGAGATAAGGACAATAACCGGCACTTTCCCGGGTTGAGGATCAAAAAACACTTGTTGTTGCAGAATCATCCGGCAGGATGCGGACAATGACAGGTGTTTTTGATTTACGGGCGCATGCGTCTTGGCGTGGGTTCGGGACATGGGTTCCGGATTGTTACAAATTGCGGCGGACGGTTACAATTCCCGTCAAAGCGCGCCGGAGAGATTGAAAAATCATTTTTACGATAGTACAATTCCCGATGGGAAGAGATTTTAGAACGGAGAGAGATTATGGATTATATTGAAGCGGCCGCGTTCCTCGGCCAGTCGATTGCGGAGAGCGAGATTTTCCTGGAACTTAAGGCGGCGGAGAAGGAGATGCTGGCGGACAGCGAGTGCACGCAGATCCTTTACGATTACAGGCAGTTCCAGCAGTCGGTCGCCAACGGCGTTCGCGACAACGTGAGCAAAGAGGAGCTTGAGGAAGTCAGGTCGAAGCTGCTCGCGAAGCAGAGAGAGGTCAACACCAACCCGTTGATCAAGCGCTACCTCAGCGCCAAGAGGGCCTTTGACGGCATGATGGAAGAGGTCAACAGCGTTCTCCGCCACTACACGGAAGGCGACCCGGGCGACTGCACGGGAAGTTGCGAGACGTGCGGCGGCTGCAACTGAGGAATTTGGAATTTGAGATGCGGGAATATGAAACGGGTGATTCGTTTGTTATTCCTGATTTTTCCCTATTTTTAGGTATCTACGTATGGCAATGACAATTAACGACGAACGCATGGCGAAGGTTACGCCGATGATGCGCCAATACCTTGAGACGAAGCAGAAGTGCGGCGACTGCCTGCTCTTTTTCCGGCTCGGCGACTTTTACGAGATGTTCTTTGAGGACGCGGAGATCGTGTCCCGGGAGCTTGAACTCGTGCTGACGGGGAAGGACTGCGGGCTTGACACGCGCGCGCCTATGTGCGGCATTCCTTACCACGCGGTCACTTCGTATCTGGGCAGGCTGGTGGCGAAGGGCTACAAGGTGGCGATTTGCGAGCAGCTTGAGGATCCGGCGCAGGCGAAGGGAATCGTGAAGCGCGACATCGTGAAGATTTACACGCCGGGAACGGTTACCGACGAGCGCATGCTGGACCAGAAGTCCAACAACTACATTGCGTGCGTTTTCGGACTGGGCGGCTTTTACGGGTTCGCGGCGTCCGACATAACTACCGGCGAGATGAAGTTCACGTCGGTCACGGTGGGCGCGACGCTTGTGCACCTGAAGGACGAGATCGCGCGGTTTTCGCCGAGCGAGATCATTGTGAATTCGGACTGCGAGACGAAAAAGGACATCGAAGAGGCGGCGGAAGTGTACTCGGGCGCGTTCGTGAATTCGCTCGGACCGGAGTTTTTCGACCTTGAGAGCTCGAGGGAGATTCTCGAGGAGCTGGGCGCGCCGCTGAAGGGGATCGACGACTGGACCGTGAGGGCGGCCGGATGCCTCGCGCGGTACCTTGAGGACACGCAGAAGCTCACGCTGAAGGGCATTCTGAAGCCGCAGTACTATACAATCAACGAGTTCATGGCCATCGACGCCCAGTCGCGGCGCAACCTCGAAATCACCGAGACGATGCGCGACAGGAAGAAGAACGGCTCGCTGCTGTGGGTTCTCGACAAGACCGCGACGGCAATGGGCGGCCGCAAGCTGAGAAGGTGGCTCGACCAGCCGCTGATTGACAAGACCGAAATCGACAAGAGGCTCGACGCGGTGGCGGAGCTTTTTGACAAGTTCATGCTGAGGAGCGAGCTTGCCGAACACTTGAAGGGCGTTTACGACGTGGAGCGGCTGGCGGGAAGAATCTCTATGGGCGCGGGCAACGCGCGCGAGCTGCTGGCGCTGAAACAGTCGCTTTGGAAGCTTCCGGCGATTAAATCGCTGCTGAAAGACGCGAAGTCGGACCTTTTAAAGAGCCTTGAGGCGGGACTGCAGGAACTTGACGACCTGGCGGAACTGCTTGAAAAGGCGATCGCGGACGACCCGCCGGTCACGATTACCGACGGCGGCATTATAAAAGAGGGGTTCGACCCGCAGATCGACCGCTACAGAGAGGCGAACGTCGACGGCAGGCGGTGGCTTTCCGAACTCGAGGCGCGAGAGCGCGAAAAGACCGGAATCAAGAAGCTGAAGGTCGGATACAATACGGTTTTCGGCTACTATATTGAGGTGTCGAACTCGTTCAAGGATCTGATTCCCGACGACTACATCAGAAAGCAGACGCTCGTGAACGCCGAGAGGTTCATCACGGACGAGCTGAAAAAGATGGAAAACGAAATTCTCGACGCGGAGAGGAACCTCAAGAGCCTCGAGGAGAAGCGTTTCCGCGAGGTGCGCGAAGAGGCAAACAGCTGCGCCGAAATTCTGAAGCGGAACGCGGACATTCTGGCGACGGTGGACGTGCTGTGCTCTCTGGCTACGGTTGCGGAGCGCGAAAACTACTGCAAGCCCGAGATCACCGACGAGCGCGTGATTTCGATCAAGAACGGCCGCCATCCGGTCGTGGAAAAAATGCCGGGAATCGACTCCTTCGTGCCGAACGACGCGTTTTTGGACAACGACAAGAATATGCTTCTGGTCATTACCGGACCGAATATGGCCGGCAAATCGACTTATATGCGGCAGATTGCGCTGATCGTGCTGATGGCGCAGATCGGAAGCTTCGTGCCCGCGGACAAGGCGCTGATAGGAATCGCCGACAAGCTGTTCACGCGCGTGGGGGCCAGCGACGATCTGGCGCAGGGCAGAAGTACGTTTATGGTGGAGATGTGCGAGGTCGCAAACATTGTCGAAAACGCGACCGAGCGGAGCCTCCTGATTCTGGACGAAATCGGCCGCGGCACGAGCACTTTCGACGGTCTGTCGATCGCCTGGGCGGTGCTTGAGTTCATTGTGGAGAAGCTGGGCGCGCGCACGCTATTCGCGACCCACTACCACGAACTGACCGAGCTCGAGAACAAGATCCCGCACGTCCGCAACTACTGCGTCGAGGTCAAGAAGAAGGGCGACGAGATCACGTTCCTGCGCAAGATCAAACGCGGGGGAGCCGACGGCAGTTACGGTATCGCGGTCGCGAAGCTGGCAGGCCTGCCCACGGCCATTACCATCCGCGCGAAGGAGATTCTGGCGGCGCTCGAGGCGCAGGACATCGGCCGGCATGAGATAAAAAGCGTTTCGCGCAGGAAAACCGAGGGCGGGGAACCTGACCTGTTCGCGTTTGCAGCCGCCACCGCCATGCAGGACGACATAGTGAATGAACTTCGCGAACTCGACGTGACGAAAATGACGCCTATCGAGTGCATGAACGCGCTTTACGGGCTGGTTCAGCGGGCTAAGGACAGAAAATAGTTTGTTGATTGCGCCGCGCCGCGCCTTTGATTTCAGCCGGCGCGGCGCGGCCTTTTAAACCGGAGGATTAACAATGACAGAGGGGAACGGAAAACCGGATAAAAAGGTACTGCGCGGCGTTATTCCCGAGATCGTAATCTCGGCAGTTTTGTGCGTGGTGCTCGTGGTTCTTTTCGCGGGCTGGGCGAAAACGTACAAGATGCCCACTTGGTATTCTTTCGCTGCGGCGGGAATTTCACTGGCGCTGTTCATGGTCGCTCTGGTTTCGACCGTTTTCGTCACAGGGCGGGAACTCAGAAACGCGTGCAAAGGCTTGCCGGTTAAAACCCGGGGAGACGCTGTCGTTGGGACGTCTTCCGGGAGAAAACTGAAGGATATTCTTATCATTCTGGCCGTGGTCGCGGTGTTCGCGCTGGCAACCGTTGCGACCGTGGAACTCATCAGGCGCGCCAACGGCGTGGGCGGTTCAATCTCCTCAAGCGTCCGCTACATCTGGTCGGCACTCGACAGCCAACATTACCTATATATAGCGGAAAACGGCTACACGCCGAACACATCGGAGGACTTCGGGCGCGTCGTTGAGATCGTGTTTTTCCCGGGTTATCCGTTCATTGTTTCGCTGCTTGGCAAGCTCCTGGGTGACTATTTCGCGGCGGGAATGCTCGTGTCGTTCCTCGCCTTTGAAGGCGCCGCCGTGCTTTTGTACCTTATCGTGGAGGAAGAGTATTCCAGGCAGGACGCGATTGCCGCCGTTGCCGCTCTTCTCGTAACGCCCGGCGCGTTTTTCTTCATCGCCCCGATGACCGAAAGCCTGTTCCTGGCGCTCACTCTTGCGTGCATTTACTGCATCAAAAAGAAGTACTATTTCCCGGCCGCGCTTTTCGGCGCCTACGCCGCGTTCACCAGGTCGGCAGGCGTTTTCGTCGCAATCATTTTCGCGTACGAAGCGCTCACGGACTGGATTGCGGCGTTCGCGAATTACAGGAAGGCAAAGAAGCGGTTGAAGAATCCCGCGGTTGCGGAGGACGTGAACGGTGACGAAAACGAAGTCGCTGAGAACGCCGGCACTGCCAGGAAGATTCCCGCGCCGTCGATGATCCGGCCGAACCTTATTCTCGCGGTCTGCGTTTTGATGTGCATTGTTATCGCCTCGGGCCTTCTCGGCTACCTTGCGGTCAACTACGCGGTCGACGGCGACCCGTTCATATTCATGAAGTACCAGCGCGAGCACTGGAACCAGAACCTCGGCTTCTTCTTCGGAACGGCCGCCTACTGCATCCGCTACGCAGTCCAGTATTTCAAGAACCCCGACCAGGTCGGCAAGGCCGTGGCGCTCTGGTGCATGAACCTTTTCGCGATTTTCGGCAGTCTGACGCTGCTGTGCGTGAAGGGGCGGAAGCTCCGGGCGCCGTACCTCGTCTACTCGCTGGTCTATCTCGCGTTTTCTCTCGGCGCCACCTGGCTCCTCAGTGGAACGCGCTACATGGTTGCGATGTTCACGGTGCCGGTCATGCTGGGAATCGGTTACGAAAAGAAGAGGGTCGGGAAGCAGGTGCTGTTCGGGTTGCTCGCGGTGCTGTCGGTCGTGTATCTGATAATGTTCGTGAGAAGGTGGCAGGTGTGGTAAACCCTGTGTGTTTCCACTCAGTCTCCGGTTTAGCTTCGCTAAAAGTCGCCTTCGTGCGAAACACACAGGGTTTGGCTTGAAATAAGGTACCTGAGGAGTCACCCTCGCGCGAGACATACCGTGTTTTTATTGGAATGGTGCGCCGCAGCTTTACATTGGCGGCGCG
>DBXM01000012.1:107863-127788 GCA_002309655.1 Mageeibacillus sp. UBA1212 | reverse complement strand
TGCACCAAAGCGGGTATTGACAACAGATTTCCGGTCAATACCCGCTCTTTTTATTTAATAAATTAGATTACAAGTCCACAAACGTGTATTCCGGATTTGCTTTGATACTGCTCGCAATCGCTTTCGGGAAAGAATTCAGGCACTGCCGCAAATAGTCACGGTTTGTAATAAAGTAGCGCGTTGGAAGTTCCGCGGCGTCGCGCAAAAGCGCCGAATCAGGTTTGAGTTTATTTCGCGAATACGCTTCTTCAAAAGCGATACAATGGCGGTACGCTTTGTCGAAATACTCCGCCGCGCCGATTTCATCACCGTTTTCCGCGCAAATTCCTGCCGCCCGCAGATAAAGCAGGCAGGCATCGCTGTTGAACGCTCCTAAATTTTTACTCTCAAACAGGCATTCGTAAAAACTCGCCAACTCCAAGTAAACGTCCGGCTTATTCACATCCTTATTCAAATCCTTTCCGAAACAGATCAGTTCCGTAAGTTCGTGAATCAGCGCAAGAATTGCCTCGGCACGGTATCTGCCTGTCTTGCTGTCATCCGGCGTGTACTTTCGAAGGACCTCGCGACAGACGAAAACAGGCGAGCTTTCGAGAGCGTATTTTTCAACCGTTTCCGCGTCTCCGGCCACGAGGCAGTTGTCAACGATCATTCGCGTAATCGAATCTCTCCAAGCCGTATCATCCGTGTTTGCCCGAGCCTTTTCATAAAGCTCTGTTGCCCTATTAATAATCGCCTTGTCGGGGTTGTCCGCCCTGCCTCGCGTCGCCCTCTCGTTCAGAACCGACGCCATGCGGATCTGAAGGCGCCACTCGTTCGGAAACTCGGCCAGTGCCCTGCCGACAAATTCCTCCCGTTTTTTGAGCTCCGCAGCCGTTTCTTTACCGTCAGTCTCAAACATCCTGTCGATTTCCGTGATATAGTTCGATAGTCTCGTTTCGCGGTCGTTATCGTAACCGAAAAGCTCGTCAATCGAAACGTGAAAGTAGTTTGCTATCGCCGGAATCATCTCCATATCGGGATAGCCTTTGTTTGCCTCCCAGCGGGAAACCGCCTGGTTCGTCACCCCGAGAGCATTCGCCAGATCGTCCTGACGGCGTCCGTCGCGTTTTCTCAGCATTTTAATTTTTTCTCCAAGTTTGATCGTCATTTTGTTGTCTCCTTTGAAATGAATTTCACCGGTGTGCCTCAATTATAAATGCCGGTTTCGGGCGAGTCAATAATCAATCAGTTGTTTATCAATAAAGTATCCGTTGATTTTTAATTATGGGGACGATTCTCCGTCGCGAACGATTATATAACGATTTGAATTTGAATTATACTATAGTTTCGAACGTGCGGAAATGACTCTGCCTGATATTCGCCCGGGGTGTTATACTGTTTTGATTTTATGAAAGAGACACCGATCTGCTAAATCAGCAGGAAAGCTCGTCGCGGCGCCGTTGAAATCTGCCGACCGCTGTGTTATAATGTCGATACCTAAGCGAAAGGAGGCAGGAAATGGTTTTTCGTCGTTCTTTAACGAAAGCGATCAAAAAAGGACTGGAAAAAACCGCGAGTGAGTTTTCGGAGTGCACGCCGCGAATCGTCGACTGTTTTTACTACGGGGCGTATGATATCAGGCCGCAGCACCTTGTAATCTGGTTCCTGTTTGAGACGGACAGCGACCTTGACGAGGCTCGAAGCTCCGGGCTTTGCGATAGAATCACGTCTGCCACCGTTGCGAATTTGATCTCCGCTGGCTATCCGAAAGAATCGTTTACACGCACAAAAAACGATGTCAATACCGGCAAAATCAGGATTTTGAACGGAACAGAGGAGCAGACGCAGCGCTTAATGGATGCGATTTCCTACAGCTGTGCCCGCGTTTCTTTTACTTCAAAAGAAGACATCGACAGGAAAGCGAACGGCGACTACCATCTCTATTTTAAGTGACATATGGAATACATCAAAGTGACGAAGGAAAATATCGACAGCGAGCACATCTGCTGCGCGATCTCGAACAACAAGGACATACAGGTCGCGTCGAAAAAGGCGTGGCTTTCGGACCGCTTCGACGACGGACTGGTGTTCCTGAAGAGCACCGAGCGCGGGAAGTGCTTCATCGAGTACATTCCCGCCGAAAACGCCTGGAATCCGATCGACGCCGACGGCTACATGTACGTCGACTGCCTGTGGGTGTCCGGCTCGTTCAAGGGGCACGGGTACTCGAACGACCTTCTGGGAGAGTGCATTCGCGACAGCAAGGAAAAGGGCAAAAAAGGCCTCTGCATCCTCTCTTCCGCCAAGAAAAAGCCTTTCCTCGCCGACCCGGATTTCCTCAAGCACAAAGGCTTTGAGGTGTGCGACGAAGCCTCCAACGGCATCCGCCTTCTTGCGCTGCGCTTCTCGCCCGACGCACCCCTGCCGCGCTTCAAGGACTGCGCAAAGAACCCCCGCGTCGACGAACAGGGCTACGTTCTTTACTACACGAGCCAGTGCCCGTTCAACGCGAAGTACGTTCCGGTCGTTGAAAAAACCGCCGCAGAGCACGGAATCCCGTTCAAAGCGATCCACCTGACCACAAAAGAGGAAGCCCGCAGCGCCCCCACCCCGATTACGACCTACGCACTTTTTTACAACGGAGAGTACGTCACGAACGAACAGATGAACGACTCGCGTTTCCTGAAGCTTGTTTCGCGCTGAAACGGCCGCTTTCAGGCGCACGCCGCTTTTATAAATATGTAAAGAGAGAACCGCAATGAAACTGATCGACCCCGCCGCCACAAAACGCGCAAAAGCGTACGAAATGTGGACAAAATCGCCCATGCCTATGGTGACGCTTTTCAAAACGTACGACGTCACGCCGCTCGTGCGCTTCGGCAGGCGCCACAAAATGAAATTCAACATGCTGCTGTGCTGGTGCATCGGCCGCGCCGCCGCATCGGACGACCTTTTTAAAATCGTTGTCGCGGACAACGGCTTTGAGCTATACGACAAGATCGCCGTCAACATCGTCGTCCCGACAGCCGAAGGCGGCATCACCACGTGCGACATTCCCTACACGCCGGATCTCGCGGAGTTCAATAGGCACTATCTTGAAAACACCGCCGAGGCCTACCGCACCTGCACGGACGTCCTGTCTCCCGACCACGCGATCATCGGCGCGTCCTCGCTCGCGAAGCACTACATCGACGGCGCCGTCAACCAGTACTCGGGCATCTATAAGAACGTTTTTATGGCCTGGGGCCGCTACCGGAAACGCTTCCCGTTCAGGAACACGCTCCCGGTCTCGATGCAGTTCCACCACGCGCACATGGACGGGAACGACGCCTGCGAGTTTCTCGACAGACTGCAGGACGAGATCCGCAACGTGAAAAAGAACGCCCGCAGCTAAGCCACACCCCCCCTTCCCGCACTTATATTTCCGCTCAAAAGTTCCCTTTTTTGACTATTTTTCGAAAACCGGGAACTTTTTTATTTTTTCGCAAAAAAGTACTTGACGGCGCGATATACTTCGTGTTATGATGTATGCCGTGAAAGGAGGCATGCCATGGACGTTCAGTTAAAACGCGGTCTTTTGGACGTTTGCGTTCTCGCGGCAATCAAAAACGGTGAGTCGTACGGTTACAAGATCATCAAGGACATGAAACCGTACCTCGAGCTCTCCGAGTCCACGCTCTACACCATTTTGAAGCGGCTCGAGGCGGCGAAAATGCTCACGGTCAGGACGGCCGAGCACGAAGGCAGGCTGCGAAAATACTACCGCATCACGGCGGCGGGTGTCGCGCGCATCAACGATTTCAAAGAGGAGTGGAAAGAGGTAATTCAGATTTACCGTTTTGTTGTCAGGGAGGACCGGTATGAATAAAAGAGAATTTCTTGAAGAACTGCGGAAGGGCCTCGCCGGGCTGCCGCAGGATGATGTTGAAGAACGGCTGACGTTCTACGGCGAGATGATATACGACAGGATCGAGGAGGGGCTCACGGAGGAAGAGGCCGTCGCTCAAATAGGGCCGATCGGCGACATCGTGTCGCAGACGCTCTCGGACATTCCCCTCGCGAAGCTCGTGAAGGAAAAGATGCCGAAAAGGTCTCTGCGCGCGTGGGAAATAATCCTGCTGGTGCTCGGATTCCCGCTCTGGTTCGCCCTGCTCGTCGCGGCGTTCGCGGTCGTTCTCGCGCTATACATAGTTGTTTGGGCGCTTGTGATCGCGCTCTGGGCGGTCGCCTTCGCGTTTTCGATTGCCTCGGTCGCGTGCATTCCGGCGGCGGTCTACTGCGCGGTCAAGGGGAACATTCCCGCCGCAATCGCCTGCGCGGGCGCCTCTCTGCTGCTCGCCGGCCTCTCGCTCTTCCTCTACCCTGCCTGCGTGGCGGCGTCTAAGGGAGCGGTGAAGCTTGCGGCTGTGATCGGTCGCGGAATCAAAAAACTCTTTGTCAGAAAGGAGAACTCAAAATGAAAAAAGCTATTATTATAGTCGCGGCGGTGCTTGTAACGCTGGGAATCGCGGTTCTTGTCGCGGCGTTTGCGCTGAACGGTTTTAAATTCATGAAGTTTGACAACTCGGAATTGATCACCGAAACGTTTTCGGTGGACGACGCGTTCACGAACATAGAGGTGGCCTCGAACGTAGCGGACGTGGTCTTCGAGCGCTCTGAAGACGGCAAGTGCAGAGTAGTCTGCGTGGAGCGTGAACAGAGGAAGTTCGAGGTCAAGGTCGAGAACGGAACCCTCAAGGTCCGGCAGGAAGAAAGCAAGAACTGGTTTGCGAACTTCACGTTTTTCAGTTTTAAATCAACTTCCGTGACGGTCTACCTCCCCGCGGGAAGCTATGATTCGCTCAAAGTCGAGACCGACACCGGCGACATTACCGTTCCGAAGGATTTCAGCTTCGGTTCGGCAGGCATACAGTCGGACACCGGCGACGTCACCCTTGAGTGTCCGGTTTCCGGACTTCTGAAAGTCAAAACGTCCACCGGCGACATCAAAATCAGCGGAATCACTGCCGGCGAACTCGATCTGAAAGCCTCCACCGGCAGAATCACAGTCGACTCCGTTGCGTGCGCCGGAAGGTTCGCGGTATCGGTCAGCACCGGCAAGACGTCGCTCACTTCGGTCACATGCAAGGACCTTGTCTCAAACGGCTCCACAGGAACTCTTACGCTCACAGACGTTATCGCTTCGGGAAGGTTTGACATCGAGCGAGACACGGGCGACGTAAAATTCGACAGGTGCGACGCAGCGGAGATCAAAGTTGAGACCGACACGGGCGACGTCACCGGAACGCTTCTTACCGAAAAGGTCTTCATCACGAAAACAGACACCGGCAAGGTCTCAGTTCCCTCCGCGGCTTCGGGCGGCAGGTGCGAGATCGAAACAGACACCGGGGATATAAAAATTTCAATAGCTCAGTAAATTTTACTAAATGACGCGAAAAAAAGCACGCGCCGCCGCGGCGGCGCGCGCTTTTTTTCGCCGGTATCAAATTAATACTGTCACACGGGAATCTCCGCAGCGTAAAGGAGCCCCAGCTTTATCATGCTGTCCGAATCGTAGTGGTAAATGTCCGGCTCCTCGGGCGGCTCGTTCGCTGTGGTCAGGCCCTCGCCCACCGTGTCGATGAAGCGGAGGCACGGTTTTGTCTCCGAGTACTCCTTTTTCGCCTTATTCATGCCCTCCCAGAGCGGCCAGATCGTGCTGATCCCCGCGTCCGTGTACGTGCAGTTTTCGGCTATATATGGGGCAAATTCACGGTTGAAGTCCGCGAGCATCGCGTCGTAGCGGCGGATGTAGTTGTCGAGTTGATCCTGCGTGATCGAGTCGCCTTCGCCCTGCATCCAGCAGAACGAAACGATCTCCGGAGCGTAGCCCTCCGCCTCGAGCGCGACGATGCTCTCCCGCATGATCTTCACGAGCTCGTTGTAGCACCAGCCCGGCCTGATTGGGTCGCCGTTGAAATAGTCTGCCAGAATGTTCGCCTTCTGGTCAGCATACGCGTCCGGGTCGTAGTAGTTCTCACCCGACGGCGAGATGAAGTCCGTGTGGAGCGACATGCCGCCGAAAGCGCATTTCACAATGAAGAACTCCTCACCCGGGCAGCGCCTGTCAAGCGCCTCCGCGATGCCGACCTCCGGCCCGATCGTGTACTTGGAAACCTCCGTGCATCCCGTTGTCGTCGGCACGAAGCCGCCGCTCTTTTTGTCGTGTGAAAAGTAGTTGATTTTGATGTTCGGGAAGCCCTTCTCCCACTTTTCGACGAGTTCCTGAGGGAAATGCTTTGCGAGGCACTTCACGTGCCCCACTCCGACGGCGTTCGACTGGCCTGAAATTACGATTATTCTTGCTTTTTTCATGTCGGTTCCTTTCGTTTCAAAAAAATCGAATGATTCTGGCGGATGTGAATTGTCAGAATGAATTTTAGAACGTGTACGGGTCCGGTTCGCCCGTGCCGGTTCCTTTTACAGGAGAGTCTGCCAGCGCCGCATGGCCGTCATTCTCGAAGTCGGCGTCGGTCTTCATGAAACAGCCGTACCATTCCTTCTCGAACGGTTTTCCGTAAGCGTCGCACCAGGTGACGTCCACGTTGTAAATTCCCGAGTCGAGCTTTACCATGTTCCAGGTGTGACCCTGCCCCTCCGGATGGCCGTCCCTGTAGCCGCACCAGAGCCCCGCCTCACTGCACAGAAGGTAGTATGCGGCCGTGTAGCCCTCGCAAACCGCTTTTCCGTTCACAAGCGCGCCGTAGGCGGTGAAGCAGTTGTCCGGCCGCTTGTCGTAAACGGTTTTCTCGCTGAGAACCGCCGCAAGGTAATAGTACCTGTCGTACGCCGAAAGCCCCTCCGGCATCAGCCGCACCACCCTTTTCACGACACGGCCAAGAAGCTCCGCGCGATGCTTTATCTCCTCAAGCGTCACGAAACCGTCGCGTTCGGAGGCGTTCCCGTCGCGTTCCGGGTCGAAGTATCTGTCGAAAACCTGCCTGTAATGCGAGACGTCATCTTCGTCGATGTAGGATTGAACGTCAAGCGTAAAATAGCATGCAATGTCGGGGTGAACGTACGTGAGCGGCGCGTGAACCGCAAAGTAGTCTGCCTTGAGGTCGCCGGCGTAACCGCTGTCTTCAACGGAAAGATGCTCGAAATTTGAAGCGCTCTCCGCCGCCTTCTTATAGAGTTCTTTGGCGGAGAGTCCGAGGTTTGCCGCGAAGCCGTTCACGTCTTCTTCAAACGCAAAAACCTCATCCGAGTGGCGCGAGTCCTTCATCACGTTGACGTAAGAGATCGCCTTTTCGATTGCCGCGTCGATTATTCCGGCCGCCTCTTTTTCGAGGTCGTCCGCGTCTGGTTCTTCGGGAAGCCTGTATTCGGGAATGTCCGGAGTTCGCGAGAACGGAGCCGCGGAAGATTCAGGCGCAGCGGAAGGTTCCGGTGTATCGGCAGTTTCGGGAGTCGCGGTCTCTTCCGCAAGGTTGTTCACCGCCTCCTCGAACGCGTCAAGCAGGGCCGAGCACGAACAAAGCGCCGCCGTAAACATGGCAAGCGTTAGAACCGCGACAACAATCGCCGCAAACCGCTTCAAAACGCTCTTCATACACGTCCTCCTTTCCGCTAAAACAAGGCAAAATCAATGCTTCGTCGTCATCTCGAGCTCGATGTCAAAAAACGCGTGGCGGAGCGCGTTCGGAAGAACGTCCCCCGGTCCGATCTCAATCTCCCTGCCGTCCTTCAGCACAAACTTCATGCTCTTCTCGCGCGAGAACTTGTACTCCGGTGCGGGAAGCCCCTGCCACGCAAAAAGTCCGTTCGTGTCTATCAAAGACCTTATTTTCGCGGCAGTCTCCGCGTCTACCGGCTTTTCGCTCGCGTAAATGTCGGGCGATTCGTACTTCGAGCGCTTCGAATTCATCACGGTTCCGTCGCCGCTAAACGTCAGCGTTGCCTCGGTGAAGCCGCCCTTTTCCCTCTTTTCGCAGAAAACGATCTTCGCGATCTCATCCGCGCGGGGCAGTTCCACAGTCTCGCCTTCGAATGCCTCCGTGAACGCCTCGTGGATTCTCATTCCCGCCTCAAGGCGCAGAACCGGCGACTGGTTGTCGGAATAATCAATGCGTTCCCCGCTTGCGTATCTGATACGCACCGAACCACCGAAATTCTCGGGAAGGCCGTGGGTAGTCGAGTGAAAACCGTTCTTCGCGGCCAGGTTCAGCTCCGCCACAAGCGAGGTCAGCTTCTCGAAAAAGACGCCCGGAACCAGCGCCCACCTGCCGCCCTCAGCCGAAGTTTCCTCTCTGCGCACGTACTCCGTCCGCGCCTTTTCGTACACGAACGCATACCCGCCCGCCGGCGCCGCAAACGCGTAAATGTCAAACAGCGACTCATTCTTCACGCCGTCAGACATGTACGGAAGCCTCGAGCAGACGTCAAAAAGAACCATCTCCCCGCTTTTTATGACCTTCGGGGCGTTCAGGTCCTGCGTCGCGTCCGTGCCGCCGCACATTCCCGGCTTCGTCTTTTTAAGCACTTTTATTCTCTCTTTTTTCCTGTTTCCGAAAATGCCCATCCGCGTCTACTCCTCTTCGCCGTCGCCCGGCACCTCCGCGGGCGCGACTTCTCTCAGCCACACGAGGCTGCCCTCGATTTTCTCGAGGCCGATGTTCTTCACGCCTTCTTCGTCGTAAACGTAGAGCGAGTACTGCCAGTCGGAAACCGTATCGAGGTACATGAAAACGTTGTGGTAAACTCTCTCCTGAGTCTTGTCGTCCGTGCCGGGAATGAATTTCAGCACGTAAATGCTCGTGAAGACCTCCTCCGAGAGCGACTTCCTCACGAGGTAAATCGCGTCGAGTTTCCCCTCGCCCGCCGCCGTGATACTCTCGATGTCTCTCTCGAGCACGCCCTCGGGAAGTGTTTCGCGCGTGAAATTATCCCCTTTATTTAGGGTAAAAAGCTTGTCTGAAACGTCGAACTTGTTCTGCATCAGTTCGACGACCCGCTCCCTGTACCGCTCGAGTTCTTCTTCGTTTCCGGTCAGGCAGCAGAACTCGCCGATCATCTGGATTCCCTCCTGGACGTAGTTGTTGTTCTCGTCGATTGCGCGGTACACGAGATCTATGCCGGCGGCGTCAAACCGGTGCATCAGCAGCGCGCCCTTCATGAAGTAGGCCTTCGCCGCCGCGTATGACGGCAGCTCCGCGATTGCCCGGTCCAGAAGCTTCTCCGCCTCCGTGACCCTGCCAAGGTTTCTGAGCGCCGCCTCCACGTCTCCGTATTTGACCGGATCGAGAGGCCGGCCTTCCTCCTCCCACTCCTTCACCGTCTCAAGCGGCTTCAGGTAGTTTTCGGCGCGCAGTTTGAGATAGCTCGCGCGGAAATTCTTTTCGGCCCACGCGTCCGCCTTTTTGACCGCTTTTTCGACCTCCTGTTCGTAGAGAGGCGACGAAGCGGATTCCTTCACGTTGAAATGTTCGATTCCGAGCGCCTGAAGCCGCATTTTAAGGGTCGGGTGCGAGGCGGACCTTGAGAGAATCTCGCGGTTGCGGAAATAGATCCACTTTTCCGCCTTTGTCTCCGCAGCCTTCTTCAGCTTCGCGAGACGGCTCGAAATCAGGTCGCCCGGAGATTCTTCCGTAAAATAGGCAAGGTCCTCTTCCGGAGAATCTTCGTTGCCGACCTCCCACGCCAGCATCTCGTCGTACGAAATCTTGATAAGCGCCGACGCCGCGACGTCCCTGTCGCACTTCGCGAAAGCCATTTTGTCGGCGTCCTCTTCCCGCACCGGCGAAAACGCAACGTTGAAAAGCGTGTACCGGTACATGAATATCGACTCGAGCGGGCTGTAGGCCATTTTCAGAATCGAGCGCTGCCAGATTGTGTTGGGAATCCCGTTCATCAGCCAGTGCGCCAACCGCTCCTCGCGGCGCAGACGCTTGTGTATCCCGCTCTTCACGTGCGCGAATTCGTGAAGCAGCACCGTGTAAAGCTCCTCTTCCGTGAGCACGCCGAGAAGGAGCGCTCCGAGAATTATCGAGTAGTCGTTCCTGCGGTAGTCGCCAATTCCGGCGTTGGAAGTCCCCTCAAGCGCGACGAAAAACCTTCCGTCCACCTCCATCGTCTTCGCGGCCCTCTTCACGACCGCGTAAAGCGCCGGGAACTCCTCCTCCGTGACGTAGTACTCGCTGTCCTTAAGGTAGGCCGAGGTGATTGGCGTCGCAATCCTGCCGATTCCCTCAAAAATCATTATGAACGACGCGAAGCAGCAGAAAGCGAACACAACGTACTTATTTGGGAAAAGCGTGGCTACCAGCCCGAGGCAGATTCCCTCGAGCACGAATATCACCTTGAGCGCCGACGCGAGGACCCTCGGGAACGTAACCTTCGCCAGCTCGCTTCTCCACGCCTTCCGGATCCGCTCCTTCTGTTCAAGGAACGCCTCCCGGTCTTCCCTGACGGTCCGGTTCTTCTGCTTCTTTTTGATGTTATCGACCGCCATGTACGCACCTATAATTATAGCGAACATCGCAAAAAACAGAACGATGAACATGATTGCGACGATGTCCTTCACCGCTTCCGGCAGGACGTCTTTAAGAATCGAACCGCCGGCCAGTGAAGCCGCGCAAAGCACGAGCGAGACTGCAATTTTAGCTATTTCCCATCTGATATTGATTTTGTCGCCGTTGGACTTTTTGTTGATTATCCACATAGAATGACCCCTCTTTTATTTGAGTACAAGGTGTGCTGTTTGCCTAAAACAAGGCAACTATTCAAATTTGTAGCAACCGAGAAGCTCTGTCAGAACCTCCTTTGGAAGGTTCGCAATCAGGTCGATTATCGACAGGTCGGCCTGCCTCCCGCCGGTAAGCTTTTCCGCCTCGGTAAAATCGGTGTGCAGAAAATAGAGCTCGATTCCCTCTTTCGCGAACGCCTCTTTTTCGTAAAGCGACACGCCGCCAATAGGGTTGATGTACACGTCCGCGCCGGTGATCTTGCACAGTTCCAGAATGCCTTCCTGCGCCCGCTGATGGTCGGCCGGCCTCAGGTCGGACGCCTTCAGAATCTTCTTTTTAATACCAAGGTAGTCCGCAACTGTCTCGATCTGATTCTTGAGCAGCGCCGTCACGCCTTTATCTTCGAAGTTGAGGCACTTCGCGGCGATTTCGTTCATCTCGGCGGCAAAAGGCGCCTTTGCGTACGCCTGCCTGAACATTTTAAGGAGTTTCGCATACGCCTTCGTGTCGCCGGTAAACGACGTCTCCGAGATCAGCCTGTTCTGGGACGCGCTGAGAACCGGAAGCGTGAACAAAACCTCGCTGCCGTTCTGCATTATTCGGTTCCGGTTGATCCACCCGCGCCGGATGAAATTCACGTCGTCCAGTATCACGAACGCGTCCGCGGCGCCCACGAGCTGCCAGTACCCGATGTACGGGAACAGGTACGGCTGCATGATTGCTACTTTCATTTTATGCTCCCTTATATTTTAAATAGCAGGCGGAAATTACCCGCCGGATTTTTCCATCTTAAGTATACCACCGGAGGCGGTCAAAAACAAATAAAAAAGCCGCGGCGCCTTAAAAATGTCAGAAGCGCCGCGGAAACTTACAAAAAACAGCCGTTCGAAACGGGTATTACTTGAGAATCTTGTACTTGCCGATGATCGGGAGTTCTTTGTACTGGCCCTTCGCTACAGCGATGATGCCGAGAACGGAGAGCACGCAGCAGCCGACTTCAACAGCCCAGCAAGGAAGCGTCAGCAAGTAGCTGAGCCACGCCACTTTCCAGAGGATCGCGCTGAGAATGCTGCTAAGTGTGGCAGCGGCGGCCTCAAGGATGAAAAGAATGAGTCCCTGGTTGCAGTGGAATCTCGCGAATTTCGAATTCTTGCGGACAAACATCGGGATGAATACCAACGGCCCGATATAAGCGAGGATCGTCAACCCTTTGTTATCGTTGATATCTTGGGTATCGTTTTCGGTCTCGTTTTCTACAACTTCTTCTTTAATCTCGTCTGTCATAATATGCCTCCAAAATCACCATATAATCGCGGCCTCTTCAATCAAACCGCCAACATACATTTATTATACCACACATTTGCGCGAAGTTCACGCGTTTTTTTAACTTTTCCGGCGTTTTTTCGCGTTTCAAATCATATTTCCGGCGATTTTGTGAATGCCGTTCAACCGGCGCTACCCAGAACCATGGAGACGATGCTCTCCTTTGGCCTGTAGCCCATCGCCTTCTCGACGAGCTGCCCGTTTTTGAAGACGAAAAGCGTCGGGATCGCGGAAATTTTGAAATGGTTCGCCAGAACGGGCTCCTCGTCCACGTTCACCTTGCACACCTTGATGCGGTCGCCGTATTCGCGGTCGATCTCTTCAAGAACCGGCGCCAGCATCCTGCACGGGCCGCACCAGGTCGCCCAGAAGTCCACCAGAACGGGCTTGTCCGCCTTCAGAACTTCGTTTTCGAAATTGTCTACAGTAACTTTAACTTCAGCCATTTTTTAATTCTCCTGTCTTTCAGTTTGTTCACGTCTAGTTGAGACTTTTGTAGTAAAGCATGCAGTGGCAGAACCCCTCAAACTCCGGGTCCTTTATCTGCTCTCTGAACTCTTTGCACATGCACTTGGTGTCGGGGGTGCGTTCGCGCCTGCAGGGGCAGTAGCCGCCGGACTCGCGAAGCCCTTCCCTGACGATCTTCACTATCTCTTTATCGGGGTTTTCGGTAATCTTCATTTCACATCTCACATTTCATTTAACAGTCTGACGCCTTTTTTATTCAGCCAGTTTTCAAGAATCACAATCAGTCCCGCAGTGACAACGATCATCGTTGCGACTCCCGCCTCAGCGCCGGCGAAAATCGCGACCACGATTCCCGGCGTCAAGAACACGCTGATCGACAGTATTCCGCCCAGGAACGCGAACCCGACCGCCATTCCCTGCTTCACCGGCACCGCCTCGCTGATCCAGTCCATCGCCGGCCACTTGACACCGAACACCAGCCCGAACGCGGCGAAGAAGACAGTGAACGCGGCGGCTTCGACCGCCATCAGTACGACCGCAACCGGACCCGCTCCGAACGCGATTCCGAGAAGAACAGTTCCGATGACTGCCACCGGCGTGACCACAGTTATGTGCGCCAGTTGCTTCGCCTTAATCACGGCCTTCATATCCACAGGGAGCGACCTCAGAATCCAGAACGTCTTCCCCTCCATCGACACCGACGCCGCCGAAATGTAGCACGTGGTGAGGATGAACATCACCGGCGCGAGCAGCATCACCGCGACAAGCGACGAAACATTAAAAGAAACGCCCCCGGGAATCAGGTCCGCAAGCATCTCGCGCAGCGTGTTCCTGTAAATGAACGCCGCAACCGACGCCGCGAGCAGCATCAGCAGTCCGAATCCGGTGTTGAGCATATAAGAGGGGCTCGACGAGTACCTCTTGAGCTCCTTGCGAAGCAGGGCCGAACCGAGGCTGCGGCTTTCCGCACTCTGCGCCCGCTTCTTTTTCCCGCGGGTGCCCTTTTTGTCGGTAACGAGGTTCACGAACGTTTTGGAGATCACCGCGCACACAGCCGCAAACAAACCCGCAGAGCCGAGCAAGAATGCAGCCGCGTAGAGGTAGTTCCCGTCCGCGCCCATTCCCGCCATCTTGAACGGATAGAGCCACGTGTCGAGCACCTTTTCGAACGACTCCGGGTTGTCCGCGATGCTGTTGAAAAACGTGCTGAAGCGGAAATAAACCACGTAGTAGATTGCGATGAATCCCACGACGAGAATCACCGTGACGATCGCCTTGTTCTTGAGCTTCGCGGCGATAATCGAGATCAGCCAGCCCAGAACGCAGGAAATCGCCATGTTCAGGCAAACGAGCGCAATCCCGACGACCGGCGGCAACAAAAATCCCGCGAAAGAATGCTTCGTGAGCAGCCAGTAGGCAATCGTCGCCGGCAGCCAGGCCGTTGACGTGAACAGCACCGTCATAATCAGCACGATCGACATTCTCACCGCCAGAATCTGCGACGGCTTGATGGGCATCGCGAGCAGGAATTCGTTGTCCTTTGCCGCGTAGAGCGTCGAATACGTGCTGAAAGCGCTGCCGAAAACGCCGATTACGACCGAAACCGCCGCCATCATCGACATCAGTATCCAGATTTTGCCGCCCCCCGCGAGCGCCCCTCCGGTCATCATTGCCGTCGTAAAGAACGAGAACCCGAACGACAGGAACATGAAAGCGTACAGGATTATAAAGAACACCAGAAAGCCCTTCGACCTCTGCTTGCCTGTCCTCGGGTCAAACGTGAAGCCTCTTACAAGTTCCCGGAGCTGCTTTTTAAAAAGCGCCTTCATCATAAGCGAAACACCTCCCGGTCACTCCTCCAGTTCGAGGAACACGCTCTCCAGCGAGCTGTCGCCCTTCACTTCTTCCATCGTTCCGTGGCGGATCAGCCGGCCGGACTTGATGATCGCGACCTTGTCGCAAAGCTTTTCGGCGACCTCCAGAACGTGTGTCGAGAAGAATATCGCGCCGCCGTTGTCGCACAGTTCGCGCATCATGAGCTTCAGCGTGTGCGAGGCTTTCGGGTCAAGACCCACGAACGGCTCGTCCATCAGGATCAGCTTCGGCTCGTGAATCCACGCGGAAATAATGGCCAGCTTCTGCTGCATTCCGTGCGAATAGGCGGAAACGGGCTGTCCCAGGTCGCCGGTGAGCTCGAAGGCGTCCGCGTATTTCGCGATGCGCTCTTTTCTCACCTCGGTGGGCACGCCGAAAATGTCCCCCACGAAGTTCAGGAACTGCATTCCCGTCATAAAAGCGTAGAGGTCCGGGTTGTCGGGAATGTAGGCGGTAACGCGCTTGCACTCAAGCGGTTCCTTGCGTGCCGAATGGCCGTCGATGTAGATCTCGCCCTCGTCGAAACGCAGAATTCCCGCGACGCTCTTTAAAGTTGTTGTTTTGCCGGCGCCGTTGTGGCCGATGAAGCCGTAGATTTCGCCCGGTTGAATGTGAAGCGAGAGGTCGTCGACCGCCTTCAACTCGCCGTATTTCTTAGTCAGATGTTCGATTCTCAGCATATTTTTCTAAGCCTCCTGCCGAAAGCTTCCCGCTTGATACTTGTTTACGTTAATTGCCCGCCGCCTTGAAAATCTCAAGCGGAACGTAGAACACCGCGGTCGCCTCGCCTTTTTTCGCCGTCTTTCTGCCCGAGTCGTCCTCGTACTTGTAGGCGACCGGGTTCGTCAGGAACAGCGGCAGTCCGCAGTCGAGGGTGTGTTCATTGCCCTCCGCGTCGGTGTAGACAGGCGAGCAGTTGACTGCCTTCGTACCGTTCTTGAACGTGAACGTGCCGGTTTCGGCGTCGTACGTGCCGTAGTTGTACTTTTCTTCATCGTTGGCGTCGTAGACCGGAACGAAAAGCTTCGCCGTGGCGGTGTCCATTTTCGTCACGCCGGCCGCTTCAACCACCGCGTGCGCGATGTCGGAGTTGTTGATGATGTACTTCTCGTCGAAAACGGAGCCGTCGTAGAAAAGTCCGGTTCTGACCTTGTCGGTCGCCGCGTCTTCGGGAAGGTTCAGGCGCTTGAGAATGGCGGCTCTGACCGGCTCCGGCGCGTAGAGCCACACGGGAACGTTCTGGGGCGAGTGGCCGAGCGCCGCCCCGCCGACAATGGTGTTGTCCTTGATTGCGCCGTCGTGAAGCGCCGTGACAAGCGTGTCGATGTCGGAAAGCGCCTTGCCGGCCTTGTTGCCCTTCTCAGGCGCGGTGCCCTGGGTCTCGGGGTTGTAGAAGCCGCCGGAGTCGTGGTCAGGGCACGCAACGACGATCGTGTCGCCGCGCTTCATCGCCCAGTTCACGCAGTAGCCGAAAACCTCGTCGAAGGCGAGATATTCCGCCACCGCCTCTTTCACGTTTCTGCCCTCGGCCGCGTTGTCAATCGCGCCGCCCTCAATAACGAGGCAGAAGCCGTCCGGGTCGTTGATGTTCTCGTCAAGGACTTTAAGCGCCGCGAGGGCGAGGTCCATCAGCGTCAGGTCGCCTTCGCGGGCGTCCACGTCGTAAAGAATGTGCTGGCCCTGGTAGTCGGTGTTCCATGCTGCAGTGGTCATGTTGTAGTTGGTCTTGGTGAGGTCGGCGCCGTTGTCGATCAGCTCCTGGAAATTGATCTGGAACCTCGAGAAGAGCTTTTTCGCGCCGCCGTCCACCGCCGCCCTTAATGAGGCGAGGTCGGTGACGACCGTGTAGCCGTGGTTCGCGGCCCTGTCGTCGTTTATTATCGACTTTTCGCTGTACTTGACGCTGCTCTTGACGTAGCCGCCGTCGCTTCCGTAGCAGAGCTCAACGTCTATGCGCGAGTTGAGAATCTGGGGCGAGGCCGCCGTCTGGTAGGCGCAACTGTCCTGGTCCGGGCGCCTCAGGGAGTGGATCGTTCCCGCGGAAGGCGTGGCGTCCACAAGGCACTTCGTGGTGACGAATCCGGTCGTTTTGCCGTCGAGTCTCGCGGCTTCGAGAATGTTCGCCACCGGCAGGAAGTCGGGCGTGACGCCTGTCATCGTGTAGACGGTCTTCTTGCCGCAGAGAAGCGCCGTTCCCGCCGCGGCCGAGTCGGTAGCCGAGTGGCCGCCTTCGTGCATCATCGCCGTGTTCGCGGTCGCAATCATATACTCGTCAAGGTAGAGGCCCGTGACGGTCTTCCCCTCGATGCGGTTGGTGGTTATCTGTGTTGCCTGCCTCGAGTCCGGCGTGTCCGCGATACCGTCGACAATTCCGTCGACAGCCGTCTGCGAATACTTGTGCTTGTACGCGTTCGCGACGTCGTAGGTGCCGAAGCCGGCGCCGTCGGGAATCAGGAAAATGATATTCTTGATCTCGGGATAGGCTTCTTTGAGCTCCGCGACCCGTTCGAGCGTGACCTGTTCCAGTTTGCCGTCAAGCAGCGCGAAGGCGTACCCGTCGATCTCGAACACCTTCCCGTCCGGCGCGGCTGTGTAGCCCTTGTCAATGTAGCTCTGCCTGTAGTCGTCCGCCAGCGTCTGCGCGGTCGCCAGCGCCTGTTCAAGCCTGGCTTGTTCCTCCGCCGCAAGCTTGCGCGCCCTGTTCTCTTTCAGAATCAAAATGCCTGCCACGGCTCCCGCCGCGACCACAACAACGGCGATCACCGCGATAATGACCGCCAGGCTCTTCTTACTCTTCTTCTCTCCCATTTTTAGTGTTAAACCTCCGCATATTTCCGGATTTTCCGCAATTTAATTATTTTTTGCCCTGCTGCCGGCACCATGTGTTCATGACAATGTCCGTCGGCAGGATCTTCACGAGTCTCACCTGCGACCTCACCGGGAAGCCCAGGATCGACACTTTTTTCTTCTTTTTGAGGTCCTTCATCGCCTTTTCGACCACCTGCTCCGACGTGTACCAGCGGTCGTAGTATTTGATTGTGTTGTCGTGAACGGCCCTGTCCATGAACTCGGTCTTGATCCAGCCCGGGCACACGCACATAACGTGAATGCCGCGCGTTTTCAGCTCCCTGCCGAGGGCCCGCGAAAAGCTCAGCACGTACGCCTTGCTGGCCGCGTAGACCGCGATGTACGGAACCGGCTGCCAGCTCGAGTTCGACCCCATGTTGATTATTTTGGAGCCCTCTTTCATATAAGGCAGGCTGTAGCCGCAAAAAGCCGTCAGCGCCTTGTCGTTCACGTCCACGATCCCGAGCTGGTCTTCCACGTCCATCTCCGTGAACGTCCCGAAAAGTCCGTAGCCGGCGGCGTTAACCAGCACGTGAATGTCGGGTTTTTCCGCCTCGAGAAGCTCCTTGTATTTATTGTAGCTTTCCGTTTGTGAAAGGTCCAACGGCACCGGCCGTATTTTCGCGCGGCACTTTCCTGTCGCAGCCAGCTCCTCGAGCCGTTCCCTGCGCCTCGCAACGACCCAGATCTCGTCAAGCTCGAACTCCCTGTCGACCGCGTAAACGAAGTCTCGCCCCATTCCCGATGAGGCACCGGTAACAACTGCAATTTTCATAATTCTCCCCTATTTTTAGTACGTATCAGTGTATTCGTCATTCGTTACGTCTCCGCTTCCGTCAAGCGGTATCTTCTCGCCCATGTAAGTCGTCGGCACGTTGAAAAGGCAGCCGAAAAAGTCCTTGTTGCGCCCCGCAATTTCGCGAAGGTCGCGCATGGTCTGCCCGTAGTACCGGTTGAGCTCCGCGTCGACGCCGTACGCTTCAAGGCCTATCGCCTGCGCGATGTAGAGCGCCCTGTAGAGGTGGTACTTCTGCGTCACGATGATGACCTTTTTAGCGCCGAAAATCTCCTTCGCGCGCACCACCGACTCGTAGGTCGAGAACCCCGCGTGGTCCATGAAAACGTCCTCCGAGGGAACGCCCGCGTCCTTCGCGAACCGCTTCATCACGTTGACCTCGTCGTAGTCCACGTTGCCGTGGTCGCCGCTCATAATCATTTTGGGCGAGGCGCCGCCTTTGTAGAGGTCGACCCCCACGGTCAAGCGGTCGCGAAGCATGTCGCTCGGAACGCCGCCCGGCCTCACCGAGCACCCGAGAACGATAATGCAGTCCACGTCTTTAAGCGCGCACGCCTCCTCCGCGGAAACGATCCTCTCGCCGCCTTTTTTCTTGACGTAGGAGTTGATGATCAGGCCGGCAATGCCCAGCGTCAGAACGAGGGCCAGCAACACCGCAAGAATCGTGAATATGACGCGAGAGGCCTTCCGCGGCTTCTTGTCGCTACTCTTCCGTGCTTTTCTTTCAGCGGCTTTTTGCTGTTTCCCGCCCTTCTCTTTTTTATCTTTCGTTTTCTTCATTTTTATCTACCTTCAGGCAAAAAGTCTACCGTTCGAAAGTCACTTCCTGCCGAACTTCGCCATGCCGCCCGCGGGCACTTCGATCTTCTGCGCCCCGCTTGTGATCATGCCGCCGCGAAGCCTCTTCCCGCGCCAGTCGAAAACGTTGTAGACCGTTCCCGGCCGCGCGACCGCCGCGATGACGTTCCCGGAAGTGCAGTTCCATACGTCCTCATCCGCGCACGTGATTTCGGCCAGCGAGTTGCTGTAGAGCACCGTGATCTTCCTGCCGTCCTTCTCCGCCGACATCGACGAGTAGTTCGCACCCGGATCCGGCGCACGGAACCTGCCCTCAAGCAGCACATCCCTGTTCTCGGTCCAGTAATCCACGAACCGCTTCACGGCCACCCGCTGCTCCTCCGGAACCTTCGTCAGCAGCACCGAAATCTGCGGCACCGAGAACATAATGTTGAGCATCTGGCGCATGCAGTTGACCGGCGTCTCCTTGCGGCCCCACAAAAGCATGTCCGAGTGAATGGCGGTGGCGCGNNGCGGTTCACGAGCCTCAGCGAGCCGATTCCGATCCTGTTCGTGACCGGGTCGGCCGCGCAGTCTGCCACGCGAAGCATATTGCAGTGATTCACGATCTCGGCGCCCACGTAGACCTGCCTGAACTCGAACAAAAAGTCCGGATTCCTGGCCGTCATCCGCTCGTAAATCTCGTCCTCGAGCGTGCGTATCGCGTCGAAAAGGATCTCGTGGTCCATATTCTCGTTGTACGCGGGAATGTCCGTCGTCGAGCCCCACGCGTCGATAAAGTCGAGCTTCAGGCCGTCGATCCCGAACTCGTCCACAAACCGCTCGTACGTTCCTATTATGTAGTCGCGGCATTCCTTGTAGCGCACGTCCAGAAGCCCCGTCCGCATCCAGTCGATGTTGAACGCCAGCTTGTCGCCGAACCGCTTGAACGCCTCCGTGTCGAACCCGACAAAAGGCACCGCGAACCACATCAGAAGCTTCATGCCGTAGCCGTGAACGTCGTCCACGAACTTCTTGAAATCCGGGAACTTGTCCTTCGCGATCTGCCAGTCGCCGCTCTTAAAGTAGTCGCCGGTGTTTTCGCCCTCGAACTGCCAGCCGTCGTCCAGAAT
>DBXM01000012.1:103710-107814 GCA_002309655.1 Mageeibacillus sp. UBA1212 | reverse complement strand
CTGCTCCGGCTCCTGGTGGAAGTTGTACCAGCTCGAATAGAGCGGCACCTTCGCGTCCTCCGGCACGGGAATGATCTTCGGCAGGAACGTCCTCATCCAGTCGCCCGCCTCCATTACCGCGTCGTAGTACTCGACCGGCCGCCTGTCGACCCTCAGAATGATCTCATGGTCCTTCTGCTGGAAGTTGCCGTCGTCAACGATCTCGACCTTGAAGATCACCTCGTCCCGCTGGTTGAGGTCGTCCACCGCCGTCGAAATCTTGGTCCGCTTGACAGTGTCCGAAAGCGCCGCCGTAATGATATTCTTGCCGTCGAAGTCGAAGAGCGTCATAATCGGCGCCCCCGCCTCGAAAACCGACTCTTGCGTGTTCGGGAACCACCACTGCCTGAACGAGTGGTCGCGCCCTCCCATCGGGTACCACGTTCCCGCCACCTTTTTCAGCGGCTCGATCCACGTATAGTTGCCCGGTCCCGGAATCCTGTAAAGCTCGATTCCGCCCTCGCTCTGAAACGCCTCCAACTCCGTATTGTCGCTAACAATCTTGATCATGTTCGGTTCCCTTCCGCTTTTG
The DNA here is from genome assembly GCA_002309655.1 of Mageeibacillus sp. UBA1212. Lineage (GTDB taxonomy): Bacteria > Bacillota > Clostridia > UBA1212 > UBA1212 > UBA1212. The sequence continues at coordinate 107,243 of DBXM01000012.1, read as the reverse complement.
GCCTTTTTGCTTGGTTTTACGCTTGGCTCATATTTGCCCCGCCTCTCCGCCGCCGGCCGCGCTTTTATTCGTCGTGAATATTATACAACGGGCACGCGCGGAAAGCAAGACAGGAAGGGGGCCGCGGCGGTTTCTTTAAGGTTTTATCAATAATCCGCCGTTTGTTCTTTGGAGGTGTCACTCATCGCAGCGCAACCGTTAACTGGGCCATTCTGAAACATAAAAAGGGCTTCACACAGGAACGATTCCGTGGAAGCCCAAGAAAGATTATTGTTTTGATTATATCCGTCCAAGTCCGCCATTTTTCAGCCCAATTTCGCGACCGGATTCCCGTACTTTTCGACGTCCCCCGCGATAATTTCCGCCAGCGTTCTCGGCGTGTAGCCCATATACTCCTCCATGCACCCCGCGTGAAGCAGCTGTCCCATCGGTCCATTTTCTTCCCGCTCAAGCCGCGCCCACACCTGCCGTCTAAAATCCTGCACCAGCTCCTTCTCGAGCGTGTTGTGAACGTGCCCGTACACCATGACGCCTTTCGCGGAAAAATCGTGAACGTACGCCAAAAGCGGGTAGTGGCAGAGCACCACCTTATACGGAGCATCCGTAATCTCCAGGTAGTCGTAAATGCCGGCAAAACGCGCCGCCGTCTCGGGCGTGAACGTTTTCGGATCGTGGTTGCCCCTGATGAGCACCTTCTTGCCACGAAACCGCCTGACGACGTCCGTCCAGCCGCTCTCCTTCCCCCAAATGAAGTCGCCGAGAATATAAACCGTGTCCTTGTCCCTGACCCTCGCGTTCCAGTTCGCGACAAGCGCCTCAAGCATCTCGTCCTCGTTCGTGAACGGCCTGCCGTCGAACTCGATTACGTTCTTGTGCCCGATGTGAAGATCTGAAATGTAATAGTTCATGCGGGCCCTCCTTTCCGCACTAATCTGCGCCTTTCCCTGTGTCATGAATGATTCACGCGGCAAGTATATCACATACGCGAACGGTTGACAAGCGGTTGTCAAGTTGTTGTCAAAAACGACATTTAGTTGTCAACCGCGTTTATTTACTTGTCAAACTGCAGGTTTTAGTTGTCAAACATGAACGATTTACTTGACAACTGTGAAGAAACGTGGTATACTATAAACGAAAAAAGAAGAAAAAGGAGGTTGACAAAGCATGCGCGAAGAAGAACTCACCGGTCTTGTCGACAAAATACAAAAACGCAAAACCGAATTCCAGACTATTGAACTGAAAGCCGCCGAAAAAGGCTTTCCAACAAGGATCTATGACACCCTTTCCGCCTTCTCCAATCAGGATGACGGCGGCGTGATCATTTTCGGCATTTCCGAAAGGCAGGGCTACAGTATCGTGGGTGTTTACGACGTCGAAAACGCGCAGCGCAAGGCGATGGAGGCGTGCGAGCAGATGGAGCCCATGGTCCGCGCGATTTTCACGACCGCCGAAATTGACGGCAAGATCATTCTCGCGGCGGAAATACCTCCCGTCGAGCACTGGCTCCGCCCTGTTTTCTACAAGGGCGCCGGGAGGCTGAAAGGCTCTTATGTCCGCGTCGGCGACGCCGACGAACCCATGAACGAATACGAGGTATACAGTTACGAGGCCTTCCGGCGCAGAACGCGCGACGAACTCAGAACGGTTCCCGAATGCAGACCCGAAATGCTTGACCGAGAACTCCTTGCCAGCTATCTCACCGCCGTCAAGAGAGAACGCGACAAACTCGGCAGACTCTCCGATCCTGAAATTCTCGACCTAATGGGCGTCACCTCCGGCGGCGTACCGACTGTCGCGGGCGTACTTGCATTTTCGCTCTTCCCCCAAACGTGGTTCCCGCAGCTTTGCATCACTGCCGTCTCCGTTCCCGGCACCGAGATCGGCGACACCGACAGCGACGGAGCGCGTTTTCTCGACAACAAGCGTATCACCGGCACCATACCCGAAATGCTCGACTCCGCCGTCGATTTCGTCCGCCGCAACATGCACACGAAAACGATCATCGACAAAGACGGCCGCCGCGCCGACCGTGACGAGTACCCTATCATAGCGATACGCGAAGCGATCCTAAACGCCCTAGTCCACCGCGACTACAGTATTCTAACTGAGAACACGCCAATAACAGTGGAAATGTACCGCAACCGCATCGAGATCAGCAGCAAAGGCAGCCTCTACGGCGGCGGCACCGTAAGCCGGCTCGGCAAAGGCCGCCCCGAAACCAGGAACCCCGCCCTCGCCAACATTCTCGAGCTCCTTAAGGTAACCGAAAACCGCTACTCCGGCATACCCACAATACTCAAAGCCTTCGAGGACGCCGCACTCCCCGCCCCGGTTTTCAGCGTCACACACGGGGTGTTTAAGGTCACATTCTACAACGGCACCGGCTACCAAACGCCCTACTCTGCCTACACGGCTCAGCCCACGCACTCCGAGATCTCCGAGGCGGTCGTCAGGTACTGCGCAACCCCGAAGTCCCGCGCCGACCTCGTTTCCTTCACACAGAAATCCCGGTACTACACTATGTCCGCAATCGTCCAGCCTCTTGTAGACCAAGGGCTCCTCAGGATGACGATTCCCGAGAAGCCCAAGAGCGTGAATCAAAGATATGTGGCGGTGTAAATGCACGTACAATTCCAGAAGACTGTAGAGACATATCCAAATATTGTACATTTTTGTTCGAATGATGTTTCGCATACAACTCCGTGGAAGAATTCAGATTTGAAGAGTTAAGATCCAAGATCTATCCACAAAGCGGGCCGGACGGCGTAAGTACTGTAGTAAGCATTGTGGCCATAGTCGAAGACGGAGCCGTCAATGTCGACACCTGCAGCGTGGCTAGAAAAGGGGCCGGGCGACCGCAGCCACCACCAGCTAGTGCCTCTGCCACCTGTTATATAGCTGTTGCTTTTCCATGCTCCTTGAACTATTGCATAATCGGTCGGAGCGCATTTTCTCGCTTCATCTGATTTGAAATATTTGTTTGCTTCGGTGATACTAAGGAGGAACACTTTGTCGGTAGTGTTATTGCCCGGTGACGTGCTGTACGACGGGTTTTTATCCGCTGTCACCGTGGAACTGATAATACTACTCTGTTCTTCGGAACTGAATGCTGTGCTTAAAAATGTTCCGTTCAGCCATTTGCGAAGAGAACATATCTCCCACGTTACGTTTGTATCAGACGTGTTGTACTGTTGACAATCAAGCGAGTATTTACTGATCACAAGTGCTTTGTTGCCTTCCTTTGCAAGAACAAGCCACTCGATATCTTCTTTGCCGTTTGATGAATTATTGTCCTGTTCGTAAGAACCGAAAACTACATAATCGCCGACCTTGGCGGTTTTCAACTTTTCAGCTTTGTACTGTCCGTAGATTTCTTTTGCTTTTGCAGCGCTGTCTTTGTAGCCATTCAAATCGATCAGAGCTTCATACGCCTCAACATATTTGCCGTTTTCAATTAAAGAAATCGCAGCATTGTATTTTGGGTCTTTGATTGCCGTTTCGCACTTTGTTATCTGTGTTGCGCTATCCTTATA
>DBXM01000012.1:91721-103616 GCA_002309655.1 Mageeibacillus sp. UBA1212 | reverse complement strand
GCAGTAATTGCTTCATCGTACTTTCCCGCGTTGTACAGATTAAGCGCGGAGTTGTATTTGCTGTTCTGAATAATTACTGTTGTCAGCACAACAATGAACGCAATACAAGCTATGATAATTGGGGTGACAATGGCAATCGTTCTCTTACGCTTCTTTGCAGCTATTCCTGCGGCTATTCGACGTTCTTGCGCCATGCGTTCTGCTTCCAGTTTGTCGGCTTCTTCCTTTGCTTTGATTTCCTCAATCTTCCTTTGGCACGCGTAAATCTGCTCGTCCGCATCTCTCCAGCCGGAGATTTTCTGGAATGCGCTGATTGCCGCCTCGTATCCGTTTATCGTGTTTCCGGTCATTTGCGATTTCCCAGAGGCATAAACGGCATCTTTTCGACACGCCTCCGCTTTGTCAAGACATTGTTCCGCCAAAGCGTCTGCATCTTTAAATCCGGCAATACTTTTAAAAACACCGGCTACAGCTTTAAAATTGGTTTCAGCCTTTGCATTGTTCATTGCTCTGACGGCACCGTTATAGATACCTGTAAGCCTATCGTTTTCGTTGCGATCGTTGATGTATTTGATGTAACCATTCAATTCCTCTGAAAGCTTATCGCCGCCAAACCGAACGGCTTTTTGGAAATTGTTGCTACCGTCAAACGGCTGTTCGCAATTCGGCAAATCTTCCTGGCGACGCACGTGAAGTTCCGCCATAAGCTTTCCGATGTACGCCTGCGCGTTTTCCGGATCCTGGTCGAGCACTTTTTCGCAGTAATCGTCCGCCTCTTTCCAGTTCCCGTCCTCAAGGAAAATAAACGCACGCTTCAGCAAAGGCGCGGTGTTGGCAGTGGAAGTTTGAACGACGGTTTCTTTTACCGCTGCTCTTGTCTCGCCCGCCGCCGTAACCTTCTTTATTCCACGAATGAGGTCCTGCATGAATCCGATTTTGGACATGTCGTAGGACTGCAAAATCGACAGTTGTTCCGGAAGGTCGTACGGGTCCATATCCCTATAACAAGGCAAAATAACCTTTTTCCGGTCGCGTTTCACAATCGACAAAAACCTCGACCATTCGTTCTTTACCCAGACGGCATTGAAATGCTCCGGCTTAGTGCCGACGACAACCATCACCTTCGCGGAATTAAGCGCCGCAAAAATATAAGGCTCGTACTCGCTCCCGACCTTGTCCTCGAGAGTGATGCGCGCAAAGAACACACGCAGCCCCTCTTCGGTCAGCTGATAATAGATATCCTGGGCAAGCGTGCTGTCGACAGTTCTGTGTCCGTTGTTGTCGCTCTCTTTGTAGCAGATGAACACATCGAACGGCTTTTCGTTTTGCGACGCCGCGAGTATTCCCTTCTGAACCTCTGAAATGCGTGCGGCGTCCTTCTGGTACTGCCTTTTTGTAATCCCCTCAGAAAGAACAACCGCGGCTCTGCAATCGACATCTTCAGTGAACGGGTCAAAACTCACCCGGTGGCAAGTCGGCAAATACTCCATGGTGGCCGGATCTTCAACCCATTCGATGCCGAAACGGCAGAGCGCGCAGCACCAGTGCGCCTCAGCGTCGTTCGGATCTTCCTCGACGATTTTCTCGTACACCTGCAGCGCCTTATCGAATTCACCGGTGCGCCTGAAGTGATTGCCGCGGTTAAAGGCGGCCACACGGGCGTCGTCGTCTATCTTTGGCAACGTCATCGTGCATCCGCAATACTCACATGTTCCGAACGTCTTGTCGGCGGATATGTCCATGTCGCCGCCGCACATTTTACATTTTAAGATTGCCATTTAAGCCTCCGTATATCAATGCGAAACAGGTTTTTACCACCGCATTTGGATTGTTTTACTGTTCTCTTTGAGCCGCAGGAACAGATGTGGCTTTCGCATTATACGATCTATTCACATTCGTGCGATATAGCGTGTCTTATACGCTGTGAAAACACATACTAGAAAAATTAAGAATCAAGACCAAGCCACAAAGCGGGTCGGGCGCAATCACGAAGGGTATTAACATTGATGCCGCTGCTACTGACAGATCCTGTATCAAGAACATCTTCAGCGAAGTTAGAATAACTACCAGGCGACCGCAACCACCAGTAGCAGGTATACTTTCCATCAACTTTTTCGCTGTTGCTTGCAATTGCTCCTTGTGCTTTTGCATAAGCTGTCGGAACACATTTTCTTTCGTCGTTTGTAGTAAAATACTTATTGACTTCTTGTATGCTCAGTAAAAACACCCTATCATTCGTGTTGCTACCGGGGGAAATATTGTATGATGGATTCCTATCCGCAGTCACAGTCGTAGTGAGAATCATCTTTTGTTCATCCGAACTGAACGCCCCGTTGACAAAAGTGCCGTTTAGCCAAGTCCGCAAGGAACAGGTTTCCCAAGTTATGCTTGTATAAGAAGTATTATACTGCTTGCAATCGAGCGCGTAACGACTGATTACAAGAATCCTGTTTTCTTCTTTGGCAAGAACCAACCATTCGATGTCTTCTTTTCCGTTTGATATTATGTTGTCCTGTTCGTAGGAGCCAAACATAATATAATCTCCGACTGTTGCATTTTCCACCATAAGTTCGAAATAGTACCTTGAACTTGAGCGTATCTCGTCTGCTTTAGAATCGCTGTCCTTATACCCGTTAAGCCTAGTGAAAGCTTCATAAGCTTCAACGTATTTACCAGATTCAATAAGGGATATTGCCTTGTTATAGTCGATGTCCTTATTGCGGTTCGGTATGATATACGCAGTTAGCACAATGACGAAGGCTATACAAGCCACGATAGTCGGGACAACAATGGCAATCGTTATCTTGCGTTTCTTTGCAGCCTTTTCAGCGGCTATTCGAAGTTCTTCCTCTTTGCGTTCGCATTCCAGCCTGTCTGCTTCTTCCTTAGCCTTGATCTCTTTTATCTTTCTCTGGCAAACGTTAATCTGCTCATCCGCATCTCTCCAACCGGAGATCGTTTGGAATGTGCCAATTGCCGCATCGTAGGCGCTTACCGCGTTCCCGGTCATTTGAGCTTTTCCGAAGGCATAAACAGCGTCTTTTCGGCACACCTCAGCTTTGTCAAAACACTGTTCGACAAGTGCGTTGGCATCCTTGAACCCGGGGATGGTTTTGAATTTAGCTGCAGCCGCCTTATAATCTGCTTCGGTTTTTGAAGAATTCATTTCATAGACTGCGCTGTTATATATTCCCGTCAGGCGAAAAGTCTCGTTGCGTTCATTTATGTGCGCTATGTAGCCTTTCAATTCAGCCGCCGTTTTATCATCGCCAAACCGAATAGCTTTTTGATAGTTGCTGTTGCCTTCGAACGATTTTTCACAGTTTTGCAAGTCTTCCCGGCGTCGGACGTGAAGCTCCGCCATAAGCTTGCCAATGTACGCCTGTGCATTTTCCGGATCCTGGTTCAAAACCTGCTCGCAGAAGTCGTCGGCCCTGCTCCATTCTCCGTCTTCAAGGAACATAAACGCACGCTTCAGGAGAGGCGCGATGCTGGCATTCGCCGCATTGGACACAACAGTTTCTTTGACAACGGTCTTGGGTGTTTCCGCCGACGTAATCTTCTTGATGCCTCTGATGAGGTCCTGCATAAATCCGAGTTTGGACATATCCTGCGCCTGAAGATGCGAGAACTCGTCGGGAAGATCGTACGGATCCATATCGCGATACGCGGGAATCAGCACCTTCTTGCCGCCGCTTGCCTTCACAAGGTTGAGGTATCTGGACCACTCGTTTTTGACCCAGACGGCGTTGAAGTACTCCGGTTTCGTGCCGAGAACAACCATGACCTTCGCTGAATTGAGCGCCGCGAAAATGTACGGTTCGTACGCTGTCCCGAGCTTGTCCTCCAAGGTAATGCGGGCAAAAAAGACCTTAAAGCCTTCCTGCGTGAGTTGGTGGTAGAGGTCGTTGGCGAGAACCGAATCCTGCGTGCGCTTTCCGGCGGCGTCAGTCTCCTTGTAGCAGATGAACACGTCGAAGGGCTCCTCTTTCTGCGAAATCGCGAGAATTCCCTTCTGTATTTCGTTGATTGCGTTGGCTTCACTCTCGTAAAGCACCTTCTGGGCACTGTCCGCATACTGAAGCGCCGACTTGTAGTTGTCGTCATCAAAAATCGATGTGAACTGCGCCCTGTTGACCGTCGGGATGCGCTTGCGAGTCGCCGGATCTTCCACATATTCGATACCGTAACGGCACAAAACAAGGGACCAGTACGCTTCCGCGTCGCTCGTGTTCTCGTTAAGAATCTGCTCGTAAATGCCGGAGGCCTTGTCAAACTCGTTGTTCCGTCTGAAATGGTTGGCCCTTCCGTAAAGATTCGCCAACCGGTCGTCGACCTTGGGAAGCGTCTGCTTCGTTCCGCATGAATCACAAACGCCTACTGTGGCGCCCTGCTCGAATTCTATTGTGCCACCGCACATTTTACATTTAAAAACTGCCATTTATATACCTCTTTTGAAGCCCTAATACACATCTTGCTTGCGAGAGACTGTTCACCTAGCGCCAAGATTAATAATCGATTTAATGAGCTAATTCATTCCTTTGGCGTCGTTAAAACTACTAGTTGACTGTACTCACTCACATCAATTTCCAGTGTATCCCCAAACTACCGTATGGACTTCTTCATATTCTTCCCACAGCGAATAAGAAGTTCTAACAGAATTCCAACCAGAACTCCAGCCGTCAGGAATTGATTTTGCTCTACAGTAAATCGTGATATTAGGACAACCATAAAAAATCATATGCCCCATTTTTGTTACACTTGCCGGAATCACTATCCTGTGCAAACTCTCACAATCCAAAAATACGCATTGTTCAATCTCTATTAATGACTCGGGGAGTACAACACTTGACAATTTCTCGCACTCATAGAAAGTATCCTCTTTCAATACTGTGATTCCATCTGGCACAATTATTTCTTTAAGATTTCGACAAAATGCAAATGCATCTTTCCCAATAGAAGTCAACTTTGACGGTAGAGAAATCGATACTAGTTTATGGCATCCGCTAAATGCCGAATCCGCAATAGAGGTTACTGAGTCAGGAATATCTATGGATGTCAACGATTCACAGTTATAAAAAGTTCCCCATTCAATGGTCTTTATTCCGTCCGGTATACTGATGTTTGTAAGTTTTTTACATGCTATGAAAGCATCTTCCCCTATTTTGCTCACAGTTTTAGGAATTGTAATGGACACAAGAACATTGGATTGGTTGCTTTCGCTGAAAGCAGATAATCCGATTTCTGATACGGGTTTCCCTTGGTAATAAGCAGGTATGGTAACTTCATTGGCACTCCCGGTATAATCCTTAACTACATAGTAACTCCCAGATTTATTGAGACTTAATTTCAAATTTGGGTCAAGGTAGCTTGCGGCCAACGTAACATCTCCTATACTCGTAATGGTCTCAACAACTTCACCGTCAAATGTGTCTTTCCCCCAATTCAAAAACACAAGTCCATCTTTGGTCGCTTCTGGTAAACGTAACGGTAAATCTTCGACTGTAAAACTCGTTATTTTCGTTCCCACCATAGTCCCGCCATTCAACTGGTACGTTATCTTGTAATTGATTATTTCCCAATTTGCATACAAAACAATATTCTCGTGAGTCCCGGAAGGAATGCTTGTAATTCTTTTCGTGAACGAACTATCGCCGTACCAACCATTGAACTTATATCCTATTCGATTGGGTGCTGATAATTCTATTATGGAAGATTCAACTGTGAACTCGGTGGGATTATCCATGGAGTTAGTGCCCTCTGCCAGACAATTATATGTAACTGAATATGAAATCGGCGTCCAATTTGCAACGAGCACAACACTACACGCATCACCCCAAAATCCGTCATCATATTTCGTAGTTCCGCTGTACCACCCATTGAAAGTGTAATATTCTCTTACCGGTGTCGGTAAAGAATAAGCCGAGTCATATTTCGCAGAAAAAGAAGATACGTCAACGCTCCCACCGTTAGAATTCAGTGTAAATGTGTACTCATTGGGGTTCCAATGAGCTATGTATTCTTTGTTGCCATAGCTCCCTCTTGGAATACTGACATCAACGGTTGGCAGATTCAAATCAGTTCCGGTCCATCCCACAAAAGTGTAACCCTCCTTTACAGGGTTGGTAAGCGTGACACTTTCGCCATCCTTATGGTATTCGGAAGGGTTGTCAGCTTGGCCTCCGTCTAATTCATATGTTATTTGATACCCATCGGACCAAACTGCTTCTAGTACAATGCTTAAAGTCTGTTTACTGCTGTATGTGCATTTCTCCAACTGCCATTCAACAAAACTATATCCCTTCTTCGCGGGGGAAATGAGGCCCGGGTAATCCGTAGATGCAGAATAGTTAAATTCATCTCCGTTAGAGGATTCTCCTCCGTTGAGATGATATGAAATACTGATTGGCTCATCAACAGATAGTGCTTTCTTGATACCGGCGTCATAATCGCCATTTTTGATTAATTCAATAGCATCTATGACAGCAATTTTATTACTGCTTGTTCCAAACCCATCCAATTCGACAAGCGTAGTTCTAGCCTCAACATATTTACCGTTTTCCATAAGTGAAATGGCCTTGTTTAGATTTGCAGCAGGAATTATCAAAAGCACTGTAATTAAAGTCAGCGCCACAATACAAACCAAAACAGTAATTGCAACTGCAAAGAACCTTTTTGTATTCCGCTTATTTCTTTCCAATAAATACCTGTATTCTTCTTCCCTTCGCTTTCTCTCCAGAGCCTCAGCTTCTTCCCTGCGCTCAAGTTCAAGTCTGTCGGATTCTTCCTTGGTTTTGATTTCATCTATCTTCCGCTGGCAGACGCTAACCAGTTCGTCTGAGTCTCTCCAACCGGGAATGTTCAAGAAAACATTGATGGCAGCTTTGTAGCTGCTTACTAAGTTTCCTGACATCTTAGATTTTCCGAAAGCATATATAGCATCTTTGCGGCACGCTTCCGCTTTTTCCAGACATTTCTCTGCCAGTGCATCGGCATCCCTGAACCAGGAGATGGTTTTGAATTTAGCTGCTGCAGCCTTGTAAGTTGCTTCGCTACTCGCAGAATTCATGGCATAGACTGCACTGTTATATATTCCCGTCAAGCGAAGGGTTTCATTGCGGTCATTTATCTGCGCTATGTAGTCTTTTAATTCATCTGCAGTTTTTTCGTCGCCAAACCGAACAGCTTTCTGATAATTGTTGCTGTCGTCAAACGACTTTTCGCAATTTGGCAAGTCTTCACGACGCCTTACATGAAGTTCAGCCATAAGCTTGCCAATATACGCTTGGGCATTCCTAGGCTCCAGGTCGAGAACCTTCTCACAATAAGAATCAGCCTCTTCCCAATTGCCGTCTTCCAAAAAGATAAAGGCACGCTCGAGCAGCGGACCTGTATTTGTGTTCCCAGCAGTTACAACTGTTTCTTTAACCGTAACCTTTGCTTCTGCTGTTTGCGCGATTTTCTTAATCCCTCTGATCAAGTCCTGCATGAAGCCGAGTTTAGACATATCCTGTGCCTGCAAATGCGAAAACTCATCCGGCAGGTCGTACGGATCCATATCTTTGTAAGCGGGAATCAAAACCTTCCGGCCTCCGCTCTTTTTGACAAGCGCAAGATAGCGGCTCCACTCGTTCTTCACCCAAACCGCGTTAAAGTATTCCGGTTTTGTGCCTAGAACCACCATAACTTTCGCAGTGTTAAGCGCTGCAAAGATATAGGGTTCATAGGCGGTTCCAAGCTTATCCTCGAGAGTAATTCGCGAGAAAAAGACCTTAAAACCCTCTTGAGTAAGTTGGTGATAAAGGTCGTTTGCCAGGACGCTATCCGGAGTTCTTCTTCCGCCGCGGTCCGTTTCTTTATAGCAAATGAATACGTCAAAAGGTTCCTCTTTTTGGGAAATTGCGAGGATGCCTTTTTGGATTTCGTTGATAGTTCTGGCTTCTTTCTCATATAGCTCGCGTTGTGCCCCGTCCGCATACTTCAGGGCCGACTTGTAGTTATCGTCGTCAAAAACCGACGTGAACTGCGCACGGTTTACTGTCGGCACGCGATTGCGAGTAGCCGGATCTTCCACGTATTCGATTCCGTAGTTGCACAAAACAAGCGACCAATACGCCTCCGCATCAGCGGTATCCTCGGTAAGAATCTGTTCGTAAATCGACGCCGCCTTGTCGAACTCGTTATTTCTGCGGAAATGGTTAGCGCGGTCGTAAAGGTTTGCTCTCCGGTCGTTATCCAAGCGCGGGAGCGTCTGTTTCGTTCCACACGAATCGCAAACACCGACTGTCGCTCCCTGCTCGAATTCAATTGTGCCGCCGCACATTTTACACTTGAAAAATGCCATAAATGCTCCTAAATAATTTCAATATCTCGCGGATAATAATAAGCCCTATCGCAGTCTTTCACTTTGTAATAGCAACAATTCCAAGCATTACCATCCTTGTCATCGCAAAGCAGTTGAACATACTTTGGATACCCGTCAGAATCAATAATATCAGGATCCATCGTAATGTTAAATCTAGGTTTTATGTTTTCTTCCTCGATTGTTTTATTATAAGTAACTTGGAATGAATACTTTTTCTGCGCCATTGTTTCAACGAATTCGTCATAAAATGATAGAAACGATACAGGTTGATCTGAGTAATTGCCAATATCAATTTTGAATAAACCTAAAGATTTATCGATTAAGGAAACCTCCACTGTAAAAACAGGCTTTAACTCCTTTGTTCTTTCTTTTTCTTTCTTTTTAACTTCATCTCGATAGACAAAAAACGAGCCTATAATTCCGAAAGCCGTTCCATAATAAGCAAGTAAATCTCCCGAATCAAGTGCAATTATCCTTGGAACAGGAAGAGCGTATAATACGCCGACGATTAGAGGAAAAACAATCAACAAGGTTAATATCCAAAAAATTTTTTTGTTTGTTCTAAACCATCTTTTTATGTTTGCTTTTCTTTTCATTCCCATAGTGTTATTTCAGCGATTTGCATCTCTTGTTTCTGTCATTAATCAAAAAGCAGAATTCAGTAGCTATTTCCGACACTCTCTCTTTATCATCCGCATTAACAGCATCGACAAGTAATCCCAATTTATATGCTATCTCGTTTTCGATGGAATCAATTCCCGTATCGCTCATCGGGTCGGAATACCTTACTGCTTCGTACACCTTCTTGCATTCCGCCTTCACAGCGTCGCTCTTGGCGCGGGCAAGCAGGCCCTCCGCATCAACGGTCAGGTTTTTAATAAATGAAGTTTGGGCTTTCACCTTCTCGTCTACCTTCCCCACCGCATCGGCGGCCCAAACCGCTTTGATTACCGCGATAGCGTTGAACGCGAGAATGAGTATGCAGACGATAGCGGCAAGCCACGTGGGACATCCCGGAATCAGCATCAAAACGCAACCGGCAACGAGCATCGCAATAACCGCCGACCAGCTGACCGTAATCAGAGGAAGGTTGTAGAACACCTTCTTGAGGTTATCCGATTTAAACGCAAAATACGCGCATACAAGATTACCTATAAAAGCGGCAATAATGAACGCCCATGCAATCCAGAAGCGCGCGCCGTATACGATTGTAATGCCTGGGATAACCGGACGTACTAGAAAAACGACCGCGTTGAACACCGCGAGGATGATTGCCCAAATAAGCACATAAAAGCCGAAGTTCTTTTTCATTGTCAGGTTCCTCCGTGTTACAGAATGTCGGCAAGCAGTTTGGCTTTCATCTGCTCAAACTCTTCTTCGCTGATCATTCCCGCCTCTTTCATGACGGTCAGCTTTTCGACCTTCTTCTTGAAGGCCGCCATGTCGTCGGCAGGCTGTGCGGATTGCTGCGGCTGCACCGGCTGAGTCGCTGCGTCGATGGCGTTGTTGACCGCACCGCCGACAATTCCTCCGATAGCGCCGCCGACTCCGGCCATCGTTCCGAAGCCGATTCCCATGTTCGTAAACTGACCCACCGCCTCGTTTTGCGCCACCTTCTCAGCGACATCGAAGCCACGCTCTTGGGCGTAGGTGTAGCCTTCCTGGGCGCGCTTGGTTGCCTGGGCCTGAGAGTCAATAACAATCTTCTGTGCCTCCGTTTGCGCATAAATCAGGTCGGTCTGTTGGCGAAGCTTCGCCTCGGCAATGTCGGCGTACTGACGGAAGTGAAGTTCCTTGAATTTCTCGTACTGTCTCTCGCCGTCAGGCTTCACGATATTCGTGACGAAAAACCGTTCCAGAGAGATTCCGTAGTCAGCGAAGTCGGGAATCAGAAGCTTATGAATATTCTCGGAGAACGACGCGAGGTTCTCGTCGAGCTCGAATATGCTGATGGCGTTCGCCTTAATGACCTGTGCAATGTACGTCTTAACTCGGGTCATCAGAAACGCGCGGAAAAAAGACACGAGTTTCTGCTGCCCGAGGTACTTTTCAGTTCCCACGAGCTTGAGCAGAAGCTTCCGGCTGTCATCAGCGCGCAATGACATTTCTCCAGAGGCGCCGATGGCGAGCGGGAACCCGTACTTCGGGTCGATATACTGCACCTTGCTGTCTGTGCCCCATTTGATAGCCATCTGTTCGGCCTTGTTGATAAAATAGACCTCGCAGTGGAAAGGGTTTTTGTCGCCTGTCGCCCTGTTCAAAAACTTCCCAATTTTAGGTATATTCTGCGTCTCAAGCGTGTACCTGCCGGCGCCGAACAGATCAAGTGCCTGGCCGTTCATAAAGAAAATGGCTTCCTGCGATTCGTGGACAATCAACTGCGTTAAACTGTTGAAGTCTTCGCTCGGATGTTTCCAAATGAAGCAGGTGTTGTCGCCTTCATATTTAATCACTTCACAAATACTTGACATTTAAGTCCTCCAACAATTTTAACTCTTTTCACTGTTTTCTCCAATCATTCTTGAATAAAAATGCTTCTCCGGCAAAATGCCTTGTTAGCAATCATCCCAGTAATTTCTTTTTTTGGGCATCAAATTCTTCCTTTGAAATCAAATTCGAATCATATAAGTCTTTGTAAAGCTTAAGGATTTGAATCACTTCGGAGTTCTTACTTGATGAGTCGGCCACGGCACTATCAGCCTTTTTATCGATAAATCCTTCCTTGTTTTCATCACTTAAGGGGACCTGTAAAGACTCGGGATTAACTGAACTGGCACCCTCTTCTAATCGGTAGTCGTTGCTTTGAGTGTCCTCCAGTATATGATTCTCATTTACTTTGATTGAATTTGTTTCACCGCTGAATAAAAGTCTTCTCTTATGCTCTTCAAATTCTTCCTTTGTTATAGCACCGGAATCGAGAAGATTTTTTAGTTTTGAAAGCCTATCAAGGTCATCGTTAGTTGCCGCTTTAACACGTCGTGCTTTATTTGCTTTTTCTTCGACTATACCTCTTTTTTTGACAAGAACATAACCTGTAATAGTCAATGCAATTAATGCCGCCATGAGAATCGCACATATTATATATACCGCTCCGATTTTATAATCAAACACAAATAAATAATCGTCATCTAATGTTGAACTATCACACAGTATACTTACAGTTATTCCAAAAGCTATGAACGCAACGCTTTCAAGTATCACAAATATCGAAGGTTTTTTTAAATTTCTTCTTTCCCCTTTTCCAAACAACTGTATAATAAAGAAAACAGCACAAACAACAGAAAAGATAAGCAATAACCACGCTATAATGATATGAATTGCTTCAACTCCACGTTTAAGTCCAAAAGCAAAACCAAATATGGACACAAACAGTTTTGATCCGGTTACATAAGTACTATAACCGTTTATGCTAATTCTCCGGATTTCTGCCTCGATTACCATAAACGGTTTTATGCAAAACAATATGATTAGTACCATCTGCAAAGCAGCCTCAACAATATTCCTAATTTTGACTTTCATTTCAATTTCCC
>DBXM01000012.1:66233-91554 GCA_002309655.1 Mageeibacillus sp. UBA1212 | reverse complement strand
TGTCAGAAAGTCTACATTTTGACAGGCTTTTCACTTATCGCACTCCCTTGCCCTGCGATAAAGTGTGGCCTCGCTCAGGTTTGAGTACTCCACAATAGTTTTCGTGGTTATTTCCCCGTTTTTCCATTCCCGTAGCAGCTCTTCAAACCCCTCCCCGAGTTCCTTCCTCGGCCTCCCGAACTTTACGCCCCGCGCTTTTGCCGCCGCGATGCCCTGCGCCTGGCGTTTTTTGATATTTTCGCGCTCGGTTTGGGCTACGAAAGACAGGATCTGCAGGACAAGGTCGGCGATGAACGTTCCCATCAGGTCCTTGCCGTTGCGGGTGTCGAGAAGGGGCATGTCGATGACGCAGATGTCGACGCCGACCTCCTTGGTCAAAATTCGCCACTGGCGCTGGATCTCCTCGTAGTTGCGACCGAGGCGATCGATGCTGAGCACGAAGAGGATGTCGTTTTTGCGAAGGCGTCGGACCATTTTGATGTATTGCGGGCGGTCAAAGTCCTTGCCGGATTGCTTGTCGATAAAAATGTTCTTGAGCGGGACGCCGGCGTCTGCCATCGCCTTCATTTGGCGGTCTTCGTTCTGGTCGATGCTGGAAACTCTCACATAGCCGTAGATTTTAGACATAATAATACCTCCAATCGTAATAATAGTTGATTTTATCACCTGCAAACCATTCGCCTGCGAAGTACTTCAAATCCCGCAACGGCAACGTTCTTAAAAACCTTTTTCCGTTTGATTCACGCGCCAGCGGGTGGTATAATATGCGTAGTGTGGCGTTCCCGGCAGGGGCAGAGAGAGATTACGGAAAGCAGGCGAACATTAAAGAACGACATGGCTAAACTGTATTTCAAGTTCGGCGCGATGGGGTCGTCCAAGACGGCGCAGGCGCTGATGACCAAATTCAACTACGAGGAAAAAGGGCAGACGGTGTGGCTGATGAAGCCGAGCACCGACACGCGCGACGACGCGAGGGACAGCGACGGGACCGTAAGGACCGTGGTGCGTTCGAGGATTGGGCTGTTCTGCGACGCGGAGGCGGTTGCGGCGGACATGAACATTTTCGACGAGTTCGTGGCGCGCGGGGCGCAGAAGTTTGCCGACGTGATCATCTGCGACGAGTGTCAGTTTCTGACCGAGGAGCAGGTCAACGAGATGAAGGACGTTGCCGACAAGCTGGACGTGCCGGTCATCTGCTTCGGGCTGAGGTCGGACTTTTTGACCAAGCTGTTTCCTGGGAGCAGGCGGCTTTTCGAGATCGCGGACAGCATTACCGAGATCAAGTCGATCTGCAGGTGCGGGCGGAAGGCCACCGTGAACGCCAGGTTCGACGCAAACGGCGAGATCGTTACCGAGGGCGCGCAGGTGGTGCTCGGCGGGAACGACCTTTACAGCGGCATGTGCTACAAGTGCTACAGGGAGCTTATCGAAAAGAAACAGGCAAAGAAAGCTTGAATTTGCCGTATTTTAGATTAAAATCGTCTTCGTTTACGTGCTTTCCGGCCGGCGGCGGAGACCCTCAGAAAGGAACAAACTGTTATGGACATTAAAGAAATCCTCGCGAAATGCGACCATACCCTTCTGGCGCCCGGCGCGAAGCTTTCCGACATCAAGGCGCTCTGCGACGACGCCGAGAAGTTCGGGACCGCTTCGGTGTGCATTCCCCCCTCTTTTGTGAAGGACGCGAAAAAGTACGTCGGCGATAAGGTCAAAATCTGCACCGTTATCGGGTTCCCGAACGGCTACAACACGACCGCGGTCAAGTGCCGTGAGACTGCCGACGCCGTCAAAAACGGTGCCGACGAGATCGATATGGTCATCAACATCGGCTGGGTCAAGGACCGCAAGTACAAAAAGGTGCTGAACGAGATCAAGCGCGTCAAGGCGGCGTGCGCGGGCAGGCTGCTCAAGGTCATTATCGAGACGTGTCTGCTGACCGAAAAGGAGAAGATCAAGATGTGCGAGGTCGTTTCCGAGAGCGGCGCAGAGTACATCAAGACGTCGACGGGATTTTCGACAGGCGGAGCGACTTTTGAGGACGTGAAGCTGATGGCGGAGCACGTTGCGCCACACGTGAAGATCAAGGCGGCAGGCGGAATTTCGTCGATCGCGGACGCGGAGGAGTTCATAAAACTCGGCGCTTCGAGGCTGGGAACGAGCAGGATCGTGAAGATCGCGAAGACGCTCGAGAAATGAGCAACGAGTCACTTAGTTTTTGATTTCACTAACACCCTATAAATGGGTTAAAAACCCATATTCACGCCGCGCTTTTATTCCCGCGCGGAGAAAGGAAAACAACATGGCAAACTACCCTACCCCACACATAAACGCGACTCCTGAGGACTTCGCGAAGACCGTTCTGATGCCCGGCGACCCGCTGCGCTCAAAATTCGTGGCCGAGAACTTCCTCGAGAACGCCCGCCTGATCAACAACGTTCGCGGCATCCAGGGCTACACCGGCACCTACAAGGGCACGCCCGTTTCTGTCATGGCCAGCGGCATGGGCATCCCGTCCATCGGCATCTACTCGTACGAGCTTTTCAACTTTTTCGGCGTCGAAAACATCATGCGCATCGGTTCGGCCGGCGCCATGAGCGAGAAGATCCACGTTCGCGACATCGTTATGGGCATGGGCGCGTGCACGAACTCGAATTTCGCGCACCAGTTCCACCTTCCCGGCACGTTTTCGGCGATCTGCTCGTACAAAATGCTCGAGACGGCGGTCGGCGTCGCGAAGGAGATGGGCGCCAACTACCACGTCGGCAACCTGCTCTCGTCGGACACGTTCTACAACGACGGCACGGGTGTTCCCGAGGGTCCCGGCTTCTTCTCTGAAGGCGCCTGGATGAAAATGGGCGTCATGGCGGTCGAGATGGAAGCGGCCGGTCTCTACTACAACGCGGCGCGCAGCGGCAAAAACGCACTCGCGATCTGCACGATTTCCGACCACCTGATCACCGGCGAGGCGACAAGCGCGGAAGAGCGCCAAAACTCGTTCACGGAGATGATGGAACTCGCGCTCGAGACCGCGGTAAGGCTCGCGTAATCGACAGGTGATTTACCTCTAATCCACCTGTATCCTGTATTTTAACTGTATTTCACTTGTAGTTTATCTGCAATTTACCTATATTTCGGAGAAAACTGAGAATGAAAAGAGTTTTTTTGATCGTTCTTGACTCGCTCGGTGCGGGGCAGATGCCGGACGCGCCTGTTTTCGGCGACCGCGACTGCCACACGTTGAAGCGCATTGCCGGCTCAAAGAAGTTCGCCTTCAATTCCATGAAGAAAATGGGCATGGGCAACATCGACGGACAGGAGTTTCTGCCGCGTGAAGAGAAGCCGCTGGCGGCCGTCGCAAGGGTCGCCGAGCTCTCTTGCGGAAAGGATTCCACGATCGGTCACTGGGAGATCGCGGGCGTCGTTTCGCCTGCCCCCCTGCCCACCTACCCGGACGGCTTCCCGCCCGAGGTCACCGAGGAATTCACGAGGCTTACGGGTCGCGGAATCCTTCTCAACAAGCCCTATTCCGGCACCGACGCGATCCGCGAATACGGCCGAGAGCATATGGAGACAGGCAAGCTGATCGTTTACACGTCGGCGGACAGCGTTTTCCAGATCGCGGCGCACGAGGATATCGTTCCGGTCGAGACGCTTTACGAGTACTGCAGGCTCGCGCGCAATATGCTTCAGGGGAAGCACGGCGTCGGCAGGGTCATCGCGAGGCCTTTTGTGGGCACGCCTGAGGAAGGGTTCACGCGCACGTACAACAGGCGCGACTTTTCGCTCGAAGCTCCGGAAGAGACGGTTCTCGACAGGCTGGCGGCGGAGGGTAAAACGGTCTACGGCATCGGCAAGATCGAGGACCTTTTCGCGCACCGCGGGCTCACAAAGAGCATCCACACCGGCAGCAATACGGAAGGCATGGCCAAGGCGCTTGAGGCGCTCGACCTCGACTTTGAGGGGCTCTGCTTCGTCAACCTTGTCGACTTCGACGCGAAGTACGGACACAGGCAGGACGTCGACGGTTACGCCGCCGCTTTCGCGGAATTCGACGCGTGGCTGCCTTCGTTCCTGGCGAAAATGCGCGACGAGGACGTTCTGATGATCACCGCCGACCACGGCTGCGACCCGGGCGACAGTCACACCGACCACACGCGCGAGTACATTCCGCTCCTCATCTGCGGAAAGCCTGTTAAACCCCTAAATTTAGGCACAATCGAAGGTTTTGCAACCATCGCGGCGACTGTCGCGGACTACCTCGGAAGCTCATACAAATGCGGCAGCAAGAGCCTTCTTCCCATTATCGCGAAGCCCTCCAAAGACGAAAAAGCGCTTGTGAAGGCCGCGCTTGAGGCGATGGAAAAGTCCTACTCGCCCTACTCGGGCTTCAAGGTCGGCGCTGCGCTGCTCGCGGAGAACGGAAAGATCTACTCCGGCTGCAACATCGAAAACGCCGCCTACTCACCGTCTGTTTGCGCCGAGCGAACCGCCGTTTTCAAGGCGGTGAGCGAGGGCGTCAGCAGCTTTAAAATGCTGGCCGTGTGCGGAGGCAAAGGCGGAAAGGTCAAGGGCGTGTTCCCGCCCTGCGGCGTGTGCAGGCAGGTAATCGCGGAGTTTTGCTCCCCCGATATGCCGGTGCTGCTGATCTCCGGCAGGAATTCGTTTGAGCGGACAACGTTCGGGGCGCTGCTTCCGGGCGCGTTTTCGCCGTCGTTTATGGGCAAGAGCGACGCGGGAAAGTGAAAGTGACGCCGCAGCCGGCCCGTTATCAGTGAAGTCAAACCGTTTTTAACAGGTGATTTTTATGAGAATGTATGATATATTGCAAAAAAAGCGCTACGGCGAGGAGCTCACCCGCGAGGAGATCGAGTTTTTCATCAAGGGCTACACGGAGGGCTCGGTTCCCGACTACCAGGCGGCCGCTTTTTGCATGGCGGTGTGCTTCGCGGGAATGACCGACCGCGAGACTGCGGCTCTTACTGACGCCATGGCGCGTTCCGGCGATACGGTCGATCTCTCGAGGTTTGGAAACCTCTCTGTCGACAAGCACTCCACCGGCGGCGTCGGCGACAAGACCTCGCTGATACTCTGCCCGATCGTTTCGTCTCTCGGCTGCAAGGTCGCGAAAATGTCCGGCCGCGGGCTCGGCCACACCGGAGGCACCGTCGACAAGCTCGAGTCGATTCCCGGCTACCGCACCTCCCTCTCCGAGGAGGAGTTTCTGGACCAGGTCGAAAGAACGGGGCTTGCCTTGATCGGCCAGACAGGCAACCTGACGCCCGCAGACAAGAAGCTGTACGCGCTTCGCGACGTCACCGCCACCATCGACTCGATCCCGCTCATCACCTCGAGCATCATGAGCAAGAAGCTCGCCGCCGGCTCGAAAAATATCGTTCTTGACGTCAAAACAGGCAGCGGAGCGTTCATGAAGACGCCTGAGGACGCCGAAAAGCTCGCGGAAAATATGGTCCGGATCGGAAAAAGCTGCGGCAGGAACGTTTCCGCCCTGCTCACCGACATGGACCGCCCGCTCGGGTTCGCTGTAGGCAACTCGCTCGAAGTCATCGAGGCGGTCAACGTGCTTAAGGGCCTCGAAAAAGGCGACCTCTACGAGGTTTCTGTCTCGCTCGCAACGGAAATGGTCTCGCTCGTAAAAGGGATCACCCCCGAAAGCGCGCGCCAACAGGTAGAAAACGCGATCGAATCCGGCAAGGCGTTCGCGAAAATGAAGGAGTGGATCGCAGCGCAGGGCGGCGACACGTCTGTTCTTGACGACACGGATCTGTTCCCGAAGGCAGCGTTCGCGTACGAGGTGCGCGCTCCCAAAGGCGGCAGGATCCGCAAAATGAACGCAGAGGACATCGGCAAGGCGGCCGCGATACTCGGCGCCGGCAGGATCTCCAAAGAGGACCCGATCGACCACGCCGCAGGAATCGTTCTCGCGAAAAAAACAGGCGACAGCGTGAAAAAAGGCGACGTGATCGCCACGCTTTTCACAAACGACGAAGCTTCCGTCGCCCAGGCTGAGGAACGGTTTTTGAGCGCTCTTGAAATCGGACGCGGCGACGTTCCCGAGGAGAAGTTGATTCTCAAAATCATCAGATAATTGGTGAAGCGTTGATTTAATAGCTATTTTTAGGAGAAAAATAAGATAACTACAGTTTTTGGAGAGAAATATGACAAACAGAGATAGAGTAAGAGCAGTTCTTAATTTCGAAAAGCCGGACGACAGGCTGCCGATGATCGAATGGGCTTCCTGGTGGGTCGACCGCACGATCGTCGAGTGGGAAAAGCAGGGGCTCCCCAAGGGGCTTGGCTTCAGAGACATCGCGCCTGCACTCGGGCTTGACCAGCACATACAGTTTTGGCTGCCCCACAAAACGCCTGACTGCCCGCAGCCCGCTTTCAACGGCGGGCCGATCATGGAGGGCGAAGAAGGCTACGAGGAGATTCTCCCCTATCTTTATTCCGACAGCGCTGTCGACTGGTGCATCGAGGACATGAAGCGTCTGAAGCCCGCGCACGACCGCGGCGACTTCCCGATCTGGTTCTCGCTTGACGGCGGCTTCTGGTTTCCGCGCACGCTGATGGGCATTGAGCCCCACCTCTACTCTTTCTACGACGAGCCCGAGCTCTACCACCGCATTCTCGACGACCTGGCGGAGTTCCAGCTGCGCCAGATGGAGCGCATTTATGAGGTGCTGACGCCCGATTTCATGACCTTCGGCGAGGACATGAGCTACAACAACGGTCCGATGATCTCGGAAAGCTCCTTCGACGAGTTCCTGCTCCCCTACTACCAAAAAGTCGTGCCCTTTATCAAGGAACACGGCACGAAGGTGATCGTCGACAGCGACGGCGACGTCACGACAATGATCCCGTGGCTGAAACGCGCGGAAATCGAAGGCATCCTGCCGCTTGAGCACCAGGCAGGCGTCGACGTGAACAAGCTCCGCGAGGCGCACCCCGACTTCCTGTTTATCGGCGCGTTCGACAAGATGACGATGCGTATCGGCGAAAATGAAATGCGCGGCGAGTTCGAGAGGCTCCTGCCGGCGATGAGGACAGGCGGGTTCATTCCGAGCGTCGACCACCAGACGCCGCCCGACTGCCCGCTCGAGAGATACAAGGTCTACGTTGAAATGCTGCGCGAGTACGGCGAGAGGGCCGTTCGCGAATGGATTTGAAATTTGACCTATATTTAGGTATATAGAAGCGGCCGCCACCTTTTGGTAATTTCTTTAAGGGGGCGGCCTTCTTTTATAAATAATTATGAAAGGATTTTCCTGATTGCCCACAGCCGAAGCCTTCGCGGCATCGCTCCGTAGAGAAGGAGCAGCGGGTTCCGGTTTATCGCGTAGACGTTTTTCGGACACTTCGCCTCGAGCGCCTTTTTGATCACGGACGCGATTTTTTCAGGCGGTACGTTTCTTGACTCGACTCTCTCGACGACCTTTTTGAACCTCTCCGAACTGACCTTGTACGTTTTCGTGCTCGCGCAAAAATCCTCGAGCTTTTTGACGGACGCCGGCAGCATGCCTGTCTTGACCGCGCCGGGCCTCAGAACGATGACCTTTTTGCCTGTCAGCTGAAGCTCCATTCTGAGCGCGTCCGCGTACCTGTCGAGCGCCGCCTTCGTGATCGCGTAGATTCCGGTGAACGGAAGCGGCGGCAACGGAGCGAGCTCGCTCGTGACGATGACGACGCGCCCTTTTTCCGCGAGCACCGGCGCGAAAACCTTGTTGACGCGGAAAGCGCCGAAAAGATTGACGTCGAAGTCACGCACGAAGTCCTCCTCTGACATCTCGATCAAGGAGTTCAGGTCGTAAACGCCGGCAAGGTTTATGATCCCGTCAAGCGTGCCGGCCTCTTTTTTGACCGTCTCCGCGACCTTTTCGAGTTCGGCCGTTTTTGTCACGTCAGCGCGGAAAATGTGAAGCCTTTCGCCAGCGGTCTCATACGCCGCGACGTCCGTTCCCCACACCGAGTGGCCGTTTTCGACAAGAATTTTCGAGACGGCGCGGCCCATTCCGCCGCACGCCCCGCTCACGAAATAATTTCCCATTTTTCACCCGTTAACGATTTCCTGCCCGGCAGCCGCGATTTCCGCCGCCGGCTCTTTTTTCGCCCTCTCAAACCTGTAAAGCAGGAACACGCCGGCCGCGATCTGCGCCACGACGATCAAAAACAGCGCCTCAACAAGCAAGAGCGGCATAGCGTTAGCGGCGAGAACGATGCCCGCGTCGACCGAGAAGTGGATCCCAAGCGCGAGAATGAAGTACGCCGCGTTCCTGTTCCTGATCGAGCGGTACACGAAGTACGAGAGGCAGATCTGAAGCACGAACGCTCCGATGCGCTCGACCGGCGCGATCAAAAACATGTACGACGGCTGCAGCCAGAGTGGCGAAAGCTGTGCCGCAAGCGCCGGCGCCTGCGAGCTCAAAATTCCGCCGAGAAGCTTTTCCATAATTCCCGCATTGATGAGCAGCGAGAACATAATATTCGAGATCCCGTTCAGGCCGCCGAGAATCACCGCCTCGGCGCCGCCGTGTCCCACGCCGTACAGAAGCGAATTCTGCTTCGTAAGGAACTTTTTCATAATGACGCCCATCGCCAAAAGCCGCCCGAACTCCTCGAAAACAGCCGCCGCCAGTCCGCCGTACACGGCGTAGACGAATCTGTTCCCGAGAAAGAAATCCGGGAAAAGCGAAAACAGCACCTGATGAAGAAGCCGCTCGGCAAACAGTACGAGGACTATAAAAGTCACGGCCCCGATCAGCGAGCTTATCAGCTTTCCTCTTGTTTTCTTGTAGATAATTATCAGCGCCGCGACCGCGATTCCGGTCGACACGATTGCGCTGACCGCCATTCCCAGAATCGAGAGCAGCGGCACCCTTCCGAGTTCGTAAACGTTCCCGCTCATAAAGGTTCCTCCGTTGTTTTACCTTCGTTTAGGCAAAATTATAAGTCATACATTTCAATCTTTCCGCGCGGATTTAAGTCTTCCGGCGGTTGTATTCTTCTCTTGTTATCACAAGCTCGATTATTTTTTGTTCTTTTCCGTCGACCGTCTCGGTCTTGACCTGCGCGTCCGGGTTCGCGCGGAAGCCTGCGGAAACGTAGCAGTTGTACGCGCGCATGTTTTCCTCGAAAACGCCTATCGTGACGAGCGAGGCGCCCATGACCTCGAACGCGAAAACGAGCCCGAGCCCGAGCATCTCCCTTCCGTAACCGCGGCCGCGCTTCCTGCCGTCGACGACGACCCAGCCGAACCTCAGTTTCCGCCTGTCGCCGCCCGTGTACCTCACAATGAGCTGGCCGACAGGTTCGCCGTTTTCGGTCGCGGTCATCGGGTAGAAATTGTCCGCCTCCGCGCAGCCGCCGTTTTCCCGGAAATATTTCCCGATTATGTCCTCCGCGGAAACCGGGTAAGGTGCAAGGTGCGGCCCTCCGAGCATAAAATACGTGTCCCTGTCGCGGATCCACTCTGCCATTTTAAGGGCGTCGGACTCCTTAAAGGGCCTGAGGCTTAAAAAACCGCTTCCGCTTCCGCTTCTGCCTCCGCAAGCGCAAGTATCCGGTTTATCATTTTCGGAAAACATCTCTTTCACCGGCTCACTTTTCCTTTTTGAGATTTTCAAGCGCCTGCGCGTTGTTGCCCGTAATCATCGCGAGCTTTTCGCAGCCGTCCATTTCCGGACATTCTCCGCAAGTCTCGACGTTTTTCGTCATTGCGCACTGCCTGATTGGGCACAGTTTGTCGCAGAAAGGCGTTTTCGCGCCGGCGACCCTGCAGCCGGTGCAGTTGATCATCTCAGGCGTGATCGTGACGCCGTTAAGCTCCGACCACTCCTTCGCCACTTTTTTGCGCAGCCCGTCGTTGTCCGTGAGCGTCGCCTCGCGCGCCTCGCATTTTCCGCAGTCAAGTCCGCAATACGCAATCAATTTGTTCATAAAACGCCCCTTTTATTTCCCGGAAATCCGGAAAAGTCACTTGTTGTCCAAAATCCAGCGGTCCAGGAACGCCAGCTGCTCCCCTGTGTGGAACCAATGTTCCCCGTTTTTCATGACCGTAACAATCGCGCCGGTCTTGTCAGCAAACTTCAAAATCTCGCCGTAAGGCACAAGAAAATCGTTTTCGCCGTACAGAACCGCGGTCGGAACGTCCCATTCAAGACTCTTCTCGCGGACACTCTTAAGGTAATCCCACGAGAGCTCCGCGCCGGAATCCGTCGCGATCCGGCCTTTTTCGCGAAGTGTCTCCTCAGAAACGTCCGCAGACGCCATCATTCGCAAGATCAGCGCCTCCATGTCGACGACAGGCGAGATGAAAAAAGCCTTTTCGAACCGGAAAGCATGCGTGCCGCCGAGTGCGTACATCGAGAAAAACGCGCCGAGACTGTTCGCGACAAGCGCCACCTTATCATATTTCCGGAAAATACTCCCGAAATACGCCGGGAACTCCGCGGCGGCCTCGCGGGGCGCAGAAGCCTTGTAATCAAACCCGTACACGTCGCAATTTTCAAAAAGCCGCTCAAGCCTGTCAGCCTCGCCGGCGCTCCCGCCCTGTCCGTGGACGTACACCACAGCTCTTTTTCCCTGATTCAAGCCTGTAAAGCCGCCTAACATGCGCTTCCACTCGGCGGTCAGCTTTTCCGTGCTCCACACTGCGTTCGCGGGACTTGTCGAAGGAAGGCACACCGCCTCCCTGCCGGTAACCGGGAGAACGTACCTGTTGTAGTATCTTTGCGCGGTTTTTCCGTTCACGAACACGGCCTTTATGTCGGCGGCGGCGAAAATCACGCTCAGATCGTTGGGCGCCACGTTTTTGATGCTCGCGTCCGACGAACCCTCGATCTCGCACGACCCGATAACGTCCCACAGCGCCACGCGGTTTCTTCTCAGGAACTCCACCTTTTCGTCCACGGAATCCGGAACGTTTTCGCCGAAAACCGCCGCCAGTACCTTCCAAAAACGATTCTGCGGGTGACCGTAGAAAAAGCCGGCCTCCCGCGACTTCACGGACGGAAAGCTGCCCAAAATCAGTATTTTCGAGTCACTGTCGAAAACAGGAGGAATCGGATGAACGGTCATTTCAGCCCTCCGCGGTCACTTGTAATACTTTTCAATTCCGCCGTAACCCGTAATCAGCTTGTTCTCGCGCGTCCTGCGGATGAAATTCTCGAGGCGTTTTTGAAACTCGGCGGGCCTTTTTCTCGCGGCGTCGACGTACGCGACCCGGATCCTTTTGTACGGTTCCGAAAACGATTCAAAATGACTCCACGCCTCGCCGTCGCTCCGGATTGCCTCCAAAATGTCCTCCGGATACACGAACGGCGCCGTGATCAGCGCTTCGACGGACGGTCTGATTTCCGGGTGGATCTTTCCTTCCGCGTCAAGCTTTATCAGCCGCTCAACGTTCGGTCTTGAATACGGGCTGCCCTTCCTGCGCGGTGTGAAGCGGCGGAGCTGGTGGGTGGCGTCAAGAGTCCCCGCTCTTCCGTCGATCCATCCGAAGCAGAGCGCCTCCTCGACGGCGTCGTTGTAGAGAACGCCCTTCTCGCCCGAAGATGCCGACGGAAAAACGAACCACACTTCGTCGCAAGTCTTAAAATGCTCCTCAAGCCACGCGCGCCACTCGCCGCGGTCTCTGCAAAAAAGAATCTCGCCGCCGGCCATTTAACACCTCTTCCGGCCGGCGTCGTCACAAATAAATCCGGCCTGAGACTATTTTACCACATCTCAGGCCGGTTTTTCATCTCTTATTCAAATTTAAAAGCGCTTTATCCGTTTTTCGCGTCTTCAAGACCGTTCCGCGCCGCGCTAACCGCTAGCATTAAATCTTCCGGATTTTCTCCAGCCTCACGAGCCCCTCACCGTCGACGGCGGCAGAGCCGTTTTTGTAATTATAGCCCATTTTCAGGTAAAATCCGACGGCGGTCACCGACGCAGGTATCTCGACACGGCTCGCGCGCAAAAAGTACTCGTCGCCTTCAAGCGTCTCGATGATCTTCCTGCCCACGCCCTTTCCGATGTACTCCGGCAGCACAAAAACAGTCGACAGCCAACTCTCCGTCTCGCTGCCCCAATACGGCCCGATTCCGCCGCAACCGACGATTTTTTCGCCCGCGCACGCCACGTAAAAATGCAGCTGCGCCGCCCTCTCCAGGACGTCCTCAGGCCGCTCGCGCAAAACAAGCGCCTCGATATACTCGTGCGAATAGTCTTTTACGCTGACCTCGCGCAGCGTTCTTGCGATAAGCGCGGACACCTCGGCGGCGTCGCCGTTTTCGAACCGTCTCACAGTCACGCCCATGCCCTCTTCCGTCTGCCACACGAAAAGTCCCTCGCCCGCGGCGATCGTTCTGACAAGCGCAAGCAGCTCCTCGTCCGGGTTGAAAAGCGTCAGATGCGTGTCGTCCGGCTCGGAAATGATAAGTGCGTCGCCCACCCTGACCGGCACGTAGCGTTTCCGCATCTCCTGCTCGATCTTCGCGGGAACAGGATTCACCTCGGGCGGCAAAACGCCGTCGGCGTCCTCGAGCGTGACGTCCCTGTAGCAGTTCAGCTTCAAAACAAGATTCACGTGCTTTTGCTTGATCTCCGCAAACCTTTTCCGGCCCAGGTAGTACTTTTCGACCTTGAAATACTGGCCGTTGCAATCCGCCGGCACCTGTTCGGGCAGGATGTCGATGATCCAGTAAGGCGTATTCAGCAATTCTTCGACAGTTTTTTCCATATAAAAGCGTTCCTCACGTCCGCCCGGGCGAACGTTCTTTCACAAATTTCCGGCAATCAGAAGCATGATCAGGACGATCATCACGACCGTTACCGCTCCGCAAACGATAACGAGCGTTTTGTCGAGCTTTTCGCGTTTTTTGAAAACGCGCGTCAGCAAGAGATAGATTCCGACACCTATCGCGGTACCTGCGGTGTTCGTGATGACGTCGGTTATGTCCGCCGCACCGATCCCGAGCGCAAACTGAAGCACCTCCAGCGTGACGCTTGCCGCCGCGCCGATCAGGATCGCCTTCCACGCCCCGGTTTTGAGCATCCCGAGATAGACGCCGAGCGGAACGAACGCGATCACGTTCTCGAACACCTCGGTCAGGTGGAATGAAGTCTCATCGCTGTAGCGGAAAGGAATCAAATTCCAGGCGCGAACGGTCCCGAAGCCGACGTCGTCAAGCCTCACGGCCATCTTGAACAAAATGATCCACGTGAGCGCCGCCGAGTAGACTGCCAGCAGTATGATCAAAAAGGTCTTTGTTTTTTTATCCATTTCCGTCGTCTTTTTCGAAAATCATACGCCGCGGCGTGTCCGTCAGGCTTTTTTCGCCCTCTTTTTCGTCTCCGGAAGCTCCTGGTACATCGCCTCGATCAGTTCTCGCAGGAACTCCCTGTTGTCGATCTCCTCGACGAGAAGCATCTCCTTCGCGCCGTCGTACGGAATCTCCCTCGCGGCGTCAGGCATCATCGCCTTCGAGCTCGCGGTCTCCTTCACGAGAAAACGGTCGTCGTATATCCCGCCGACAATTTTCCCGCGGTAGTAAATGATATATTCGCCCATCATCGCGCGGTAGGTGACGCCATCCAGCCCCGAGATCTGCTCAAGTACAAATTCAAAGTAACCCAAACTTGAAGGCATTTCGTTTTCTCCTAAAAATCGGTTAAATCAGACTTTGGTGTGAAATACGGTGCAGAGCGTTCCCGCCACGGCCAGAACGGCTCCGATGATGAAAAACACAATCATCCGGTTGTGGAGCCTCGCGTAGAGTTCGCTCGACCCGTCAAGCACGTTGTAGTACGCGTGCCGGAAAAACACGCCCAGCAGGAGCGATATGACTCCCGCGACGATCAAAACTATTCCGCCGATAAGCATCACTTTTTTCATTTTTACCTCCTGCCGGTTTGATTAATGCAGCGCTTCTCCGGAAGCAGTCTCCTTCTCGAGTTCCGCCAGAAATACCTCCATGAACCTGTGGCGCTCCTCCGCCATCCCGCGGGCCGCCTCAGTGTTCATCATGTCTTTCAGAAGCAGCAGCTTGTCGTAAAAGTGCTTCACCGACTCTTCCTGAGACCTGCCGTGTTCGCCGCCGTAGGCAAAGGTGCGCGCGATTCCGACAGCGCCGATTGCGTCCAGCCTGTCAGCGTCGCGAACTATCGCCGCCTCCAAAGATACGGGCGGTTTGTCGCGGTTCTTACTGAAAGAGACGTCGTTTATGATCTCGCAGATCCGGTCCTGTGTCGCGGCGTCGACTCCCTGAGAATTCAGGAACGCGCGGGCGTTCGCGTTGTTTTCGGTCCGGAACAGCTTGTAGTCGTCCGCGTCGTGAAGAAGCGCCGCCAAAGAAACGAGCCGCACGTCGCAGCCCTCGCAGCTTGAAGTAATTTTGAGCGCGTTCCTGTAGACCCTTATCGAGTGGTCCGCGCCGTGGCCGTCCGCCCTGTCCCGGAAAAGCTGCTCAACGTATTTCTTTGCGTTTTCGACTGTTTTTTCGTTCATTTTTCTCTCACTTGTCACTTGCGGCGTCTCCGCCGGTTATTGATTAAAGTGTGAAATCAACCTGTTGTTCGCCGGAATCCGTCAATATCCCGTACCTGTCCGGCTTGCGAAACTTGGCGCCCATCACTTCGTTTTCGCGGTACTCCCGTAGCATGTCAAGGTCGACCTCCGCCACGTAGACACCCTCTTCCCCGGGCGCCTCGAAAACGCACATATCGCGGACGCCAGGTTCTTCCTGCAGCCACGCGACGCCGTCGAAAACGGTCGAATGCCCGTTGCAGTCCGGGTGCCCCTTTGGGTAGTTGCACGTCGCAATCGCCAGCATATTTTCGTACGCCCTTGTGCGCAGCGCGGCAAGCCTGTTGATCTCCATCGGGCACGCGTTCGGCGCCAGAACGACCTCCGCCCCTTTGAGCATCAAAATCCTCGCGCTCTCCGGGAACTCACGGTCAAAGCAGATCATCGCGCCGACCTTCACGATGCCGCGCCCGGTGTCCAGATCCGCCACCCGAAAACCGTCCCCCGCCGAAAGCACATTTTCGAGGTCGAAGTCGCAGGTGTGAACCTTCGAATAATGCAGAACCTGCCGCCCGTTCCCGTCAAAAAGAACCATCGAATTGAGCGGTTTCGGCTCGTGCTTTTCAAGAAAAGTAATCCCGATCGCCATCCGGAGCCGCGCCGCAAGCTTCCCGAACGCGCTCACGAATTCTCCGCCGGCGTCAACCGCCAGTTCCCCGAGCGCCGCAGGGTCCTGAGGCAGACTGTAACCGTCGCTCCACATTTCCGGGAAAAGTGCGATGTCCGCGCCCGCCTGCTTCGCTTTGACGCACGCTTCACGTCCCTTTGCGAGAAGTTCTTTCCGCGTTTCCGGCGGCAGTATCTGAAGCAAAGCGATCTTGAGTTTCATGAATTTTCTCCTATTTTCCGGCCAAATCGCGCCAGTCCGGAACGTTGTACGAGTTAGGAACAGCGTCTTCAAGCTCGAGCAGTTTCAGTTTGTTCTCGATGCCGCCGGCGTATCCAGTAACCGAGCCGCACGTCCCGACCACCCTGTGGCACGGGATGATGATTGAGATCGGATTCCTGCCGACCGCACCTCCAACCGCCCGCGGGGAACTGTGCAAAAGCATCGCGATATCCCTGTAGCTGATGGTATACCCGTACGGAATGTCCAGAAGCATCTCCCAGACGCTCTGCTGAAAGTCCGTTCCTTCCGGATTTAGTTTGATGCGATACGGGTCCAGGTTCTCGCCCGCGAAGTACGCGTCGAGCCACTGCCTGGCGCGCTGCAGAATCTTGATTTCACGCTGGGCGGCCTTCCCCTCGAGAACCGGTTTCAAATGAACTTCCGCGAACTTCTGGTTTTCGATGACGAGAGCGGTGATTGCACCGCCTTCGGCCAGAACCGTAAGTTCCCCCAAAGGAGAATCGTATTTGATGTAATAATGCATTGAAACCGCCTCCTTTCAGCCGTCCTTTTCCCGCCTCACGCGGATTTATTATTACAGCTTCATCACGGCAGGAACCTCGTCCCACCCTCTCGGCAGCTCTTTTTCCTCAAATCCGAACGAGCGATACAGCTTCCTCGCCACTTCATTCCCCGGCTCGTAAGAGAGCCAGCAGTACTCCGCTTCTCCGAGGGGCTTGGTTTTAATGAGATCCAGCGCAAGCTTCAGCGCTTCACTGCCGTAGCCTCTGCGTTGATACTTCTTGTCGATCATGAAGCGCCACAAATCGTAACTGCCGGGAACAAAATCAGGTATTTCTTCGTCCTCGTCAAATGCCTTTTGGGCATATTCGAGATCCGGGCAGTAACCGATCATCAAAAACCCGACCGGTTTGTCGCCAAGATAAATGCCGAACGGCAGCGCATACCCCTTCGAAGCGACAACCGCGTACGCCTCCGCAAGGCTGTAAATATTGCTCGCCACATAATCTCTCTGGTCAACCCTTACCCTCAAGTCGATCAAATCATCGTAGTTCTCGTAATTGACTTCTTTAAGCGTGATTTTCGGTTTCATGATCTTTTCTCCGAAATGTGATACTGAGCGGACTCCCGGTAGCGGGAATGCCGCCTCTTCTTATTATACTGTGTGCCCGAGATCAGTTTCCCGTCTGTAAATTTCCCGCATCCACTGCCGGATTGAAGCGTCGTCCGCTTCTTTAACGGTCTTCGTGTGGCTTTTGTCGACCCATTTCATGTCGACGCCCCAGAACGCGTCAATCAGCGCGTACAGATACGGGAAAACCGCCTTCTCGCGGTTCGTGAACGGCCTCACATTAAGGTACCCCTCCAGGAACGCCGCAAAAACGGTTTTCTCCTGTTTACCGGCAAGGTCTTCCGGGTAATCCATCAGCCGCGCCTCAAAAAACGCCTGCATGACGGCGTCGAAGAAAAGATTGTTGTCGCCGCTTCGGTTGAAGTCGAACACGCCGAGGGTTCCTTCTTTTGTCCGGTAAAGGTTGCAGTCGCTGATGTCGCCCTGAACCGCGTACTGCGGGTCGTTCCGTAGCGGCTCGATCCGTTCCAAAAGCTCCGCGTGTTTCCTGACGATTGTATCATATAAATCGCTGTCGACGGAAGTCAGTTTGTCCTTTTTACTCTCGAAAGAGTCGTAGAAGACGAGGTCGTTGTCCTCCAGCGGATTAAAGAGGACCTCGCTGTCAACGTGAAAATCATTCTCCTCCGCAATGAGGTGCATTCTTGCAAGAAGTTCGCCGGTGTCCCTCGCGGTCTCCGGGTCGACTTCGCGCAGCTCGCCCTCTTTGAAATCCTCAACGGTCACGACGACTTCGTACCCGTTTATCGTATATTCGCGCGCGTAATTGCCGCCTGAAGCGTACACTTTTGGCGTCTCGATACCGTTTTCATACAGAAGAACCGCGAACCGGCTTTGGGCTTCGATGACTTTTTGCGTGGCGTCGTCTTCGTTTTTGAAGCGTAAAACCAGCGCACTGCCGTCGTCCGGAACGGCCTTGACGATCAGCCGGACCTGTTTGGTGTACGGGTCGTCTTCCTCGTAGTTGTAGCGCTCGATTTCTTTGAAAGACACCAGAGCGGCCGCGATGCCGAAATCGTGAATTACACTCTCTATGTCTTTGTCTGTGAGTGTGAACATTTTAACAACCTCTAAAAGGCTCTCCGTTTGTACAGTTAACCCGGCCTGCAGTTACTGTTTCAGGAAACAATTCAACGAATGCTTACGATCTTCGGGAACACGCTTGCATTTCATCTGAACAGGCTGTCAGGATTAAGAAGGAAATCAACAATACCCATAACAAGGATTCCGTCATCGGTTCTCCATGATTTTATATTGTCTTTCACAACAATTATTTTCTTAAAACTGTCCCTAATATGTTTCAGCGGTCTGCTTTCCTGTATAGTTTTCTCAGGCGTATCCAGATTCAGTGCAGACTGAATGTAAACCCTGTTATTTCCCATATTGCAGACAAAATCGACCTCTGTCCGGATTCGTTTTCCATCTTCACGGATTTCAACAACACCTATGTCAACATTATATCCCCGGAAGTTCAGTTCATTATATATTACATTTTCCATTAAATGATTCTCTTCCTGCTGTCTAAAATTCAGTCTTGCATTCCGGAGACCCAAATCCGCGAAATAGTACTTTTGCGGAGTGCTGATATATTGCCTGCCCTTCACATCATAACGCAACGCCTTTTTCACGATAAACGAATCTTCCAGCAAAGACAAATAGAAATTAACTGTGTTAAGTGAAAGCTCTTTCTCGCCATGACTCTTAAATGTATCATATATCTTTTGGGGATTGGTAAGCGATCCGACAGAAGAAGCGAGCGCGTCCACGATGGCATCCAAAACATCAGTGCGTTTGATTCCGTGTCTGTTTATAATATCCATAAAATATGTTTGAGCAAACAACTCTTTGAGGTAGTGGCTTTTTTCTTCATCTGATTTCATCGATAAGATTAGCGGCATGCCTCCGAATGTCAAATAATCATTCCAACAATCATATCGGTCACCGCTGCATGCAGCATAGTATTCGGAAAAAGCGAGCGGGTTTACATGTATTTGATCACCACGGCCCCGGAATTCCGTGATAATGTCTGAAGACAGAAATTTCGAGTTGCTGCCGGTAACATATACATCAAGATTTTTCTCGTACAAAAAACCGTTCAGTACGAGTTCAAAATCTTCAACCAATTGCACTTCATCCAGAAGCAAATAATACATGTCATCGTCTTCTATAAACGAGCGCACATAAAGGTCAAAAGCTTCAGCATCCTTATAAAACTTTTTGTTTGATATTCGATCCAGCTCGATCTTAATTATATGATCTTCAGGGATTCCCTCACTGATCAGGTAACTCTTGAAAATTGGATCGAGCAGGTATGATTTTCCGCATCTGCGGATACCTGTAATAACTTTTATAAGGCCATTATTTTTCTTGTCGATTAACTTTTTTAAATACGCATCCCTCTTTATTTTCATCTTTTCACCTACTGTATTGATGATTATTGCCTATAATGGCGCTTTTCTTCAATAGAATTATAGCAGAATCTATTTAGAAAGTCAATTGGCCAATTGAATAAATTTGCCCAAAAGGGCACTTTTCTTCATTTGACGCGAAATAACTCCTCACTTTGATTTTTCCTGTTTCCCGAGAAAAAAGAAAAGAGCCGACAATGCTTGTGCGCACAAGTAGCTCTTACTGCATTTTCTGTATGATATTATGAAGGTTATTTCTTGTCCTGCTCCTTCTCTGCATCCTTGATTCTGTGATAGTTTTCCATCTGCAGATCCCGTCGTAGATATGAGTCAGATTTTCGGTTGCTTAAGAGGCATACGACCTCGCAGTGCCCCGGAGCTCTCGTATCCGTGTCCGATATGCGCTGACCGTTCGAGGGAACAAGTCAAGAGCCTGTGGTCGTTTGCGGAAACATATCTATGCACCGTGAGCGTTCGTGGAAACAAGTCATTTTCGTTTACCTTAAAACTATTTATTCCTGCTTTTGCGCCAACACCCGGTCAAGCGGCACCCAGCCCAGATACTTCGGATGATCGCCCGTCAGCGCAGTCAAACGTTCAATCTCCGTATAACCGTCAATTCTGACCACGTCCCATGCGTGAATGACCTTCCCGTCTCCGAGAGAAATTCCGCAGTGCCCCCAGTTTACGGGACCGTCTTTGCTCGGACAGAGGCAGTCGTAAAAGACGAATGCGCCTCTTTCGGGAATGCCGGTCTGAAGTGAGTCCTTATACATCTCGCAGGATTCCTTTGCGGACTCTCCGCCGAATACTTCGATATTATTGCTGATTTCAAGTGCGTCCTCGATAAACGCAAGACACCAGCCTGCATACTCAGCGCTGTCAAGTTTGCTTTCGGCCCAACGAATCATATTCTTTGTCAGTTTCTCCATCTGAGAATCTAAAGCCTCCACAAATGAGTATCTATAATATACAAGTATTCTGCGGTTGAGTTTTAAGATATTCCTGAAGGGCGGTGAATTCCCGTAAGTAGATCCCGCGCTTTTCTTCGCTGACATCTGCGTACGACTGATGACGGGAAAAGATTTCCATTGCTTCCGGAAGCGGGATCCATTTGGGTTCAGCACCACGATGGACTTCTGCTTCTGTAAGATGCATCCGGCCAGAGCCCGTCACTTCGCAGATGAAATAATGGGTGATATAGCAGTATTCTTCATAATATTCAAACAGAACGGTAAATTCCTGCAACGGCAGGATGAGATTTCCTGTTTCTTCCTCTGCTTCCCGAATACAGCATTTTTCCGGTGTTTCATCTTCTTCGATTCCTCCGCCGGGTACCATCCACAAGTCTGAACCGGTTTCATGAATGAGAAGGATCATTCCATCTCGCACGACAACAGCTCTGCTTGCGTCTCTGGTTTTGGTATAGGTTTCAAACCGGTTCTCCCCGAGTATTTCAACTTTGGTCATATCTGTTCTATCCTTGTCAAATGGCGATTTGTTCATTTCCTCGTCATCAAGGTCACGCACTCCACATGCCCCGCAAAAGGAAACATGTCCACCGGACAAACCTTCACCGTGCGCCAGCCGAGCGCCGTGAAGCGTTCGAGATCGCGGGCAAGCGTTGCGGGGTTGCATGATACGTATATGATTCTTTCCGCGTTCAGGTTGCTGAGCATTGCGGGAATTTCGTCGCCGAGGCCTTTGCGCGGCGGGTCGACCACGACAGTTTTGACCGCTTCGAGCATTTGGGCGGCGTTCGTGCCTTCGGTCTTCTTTATGCTTTCGAGAACCTGCTGAGCGTCGCCCGCAAAGAATTCAGATTTGCAACTGATACTGTTCAAGGCGGCGTTGCGGCGCGCGTTCTCGACTGCCTGGGGCGTCCACTCGATTCCGATGAGACCGCCCAATGACGGCAGTTTCTTCGCGAAAAATATTCCGATCGTACCGATTCCGCAGTAGAGGTCGAGTAACACGCCGCCCGCTCCGGCATTTTCGTTTTCATCGGAAAATGCGTACTCAAAAGCCTTTTCGTAAAGTTTTACGGTGGCGGAGGGGTTAACCTGGAAGAAGGAAGCCGGCGATATTTCAAAAATCGCGTCGCCGATGCGGTCTTTTATAACCGGCGGTCCGTAGATGTGCCGGAAGTCGTCCGAAAAAACTGTGTTGGTGCGGTCGCGGTTGACGTTCACGGAAAATGACACCGGGAAGCCGCACTCCGCCTCTATTTTGCGGGCGATTTCAGACGCGCGCGGGAGCTTTTCGCCGTTTATGCACACGCAGACGCAGGCCTCACCCGTAAATGAGGAGACGCGGACCATCAGCGAGCGGAGAAGCCCCCTTCCCGTCGACTCGTCGTAAAGTGAAAGTCCCGCTTCAGTCGCGATTTTCGAGAACGATTCGCGCACTTTTCTCGAAGATGCGTTCTCGGTCGCGCAGAGGGGCGTCACGACCGTATCGTGGCTGTTACGCCTGTAGAAGCCGCATTCAATGCCCTTTTCCGTGCGGATGAAGCGGTAGATGTTCTTGTTGCGGAAGGCCATCGTTTCCGGTGAGGGAACGATCGGCTCAAACTCGAACGAGCCTTCTTCCAGATGGGCGATGCGCGAGAGGCAGCCGGCGACGAACTTTTCCTTGATTTTGAGGCTCTCTGCGTACGTGAAGTGCAGAAGCGAGCAGCCGCCGCAAGCCGGGAACGAGCCGCAGACAGGCGACGAAACACCGCCGTCCGTTCGCGCCACGAGGTAGCTGGAAGCGGATTTGATCACCTTGACATCCGCGGTCTCGCCTTCGCGGGCGCCGAAGCAGAACACCTTCCGGCTGTCTTCGTGAGACACCGCGGTGCCTACGCCGACGCCTTCCACTGTTACGTCCGAAAAATGTACCGCGACCCTGTCGCCTTTTTTCAGTTCTGCCATACGCAGCCGCAGCCCCCTTGGAACCCGTTTTTAGCGGGAAGTAAAAGGACGGCCGGCGCCCGCAGGCGCCGGCCCCCACATTTCAGCCTTTTATTTAATGTCACGCTTGTTGAACGACTGGAACGCGGTGAACACAAACAGTGTGATGAACACCGCGAGGTAAATCACCGAGACCGTCAGGCTGTTCCCTTTGATTCCGAAGTTGCCGGTCAGGAGCGCAAGGAAATCAATTCCCCCAGTCTCCAGCGACGTCGAGAACAGCTTTTCCTGAAGCTCGAAGTTGGCGGGCGGGAGCACTTCATACAGGTGCTTGATTATCAGCGAATCCTCGCCCATAAGCCTGATCAGGCTCACCGTGTCGCCGAGAACGAACGTTCCGACCATCGAAAGCGCGATCGCCGCGCCGTAGTTCCTGAGAAGCGCGGACAGCATGAACGCGAAGCAGCCGGCAAAGAACGACTCCACTGACATCAGCAGCACGTACAGCAGGTAGTAAAGAACCGGATTCATCAAGTGCGCGACTCCTGCGAACACGAAAACGTGATTCGCGAACCCGAACCCGAACACCGCGCATACAAGCATCAGCGTCAGGAATATGATCAGCGACTCAACCAGCGCGAACGTCACGAGCATCGCGAACTTGGCCCCGACAATCTTTCTGCGCTTGACCGGCGCGATAATAAGCGTCTTGATGGAGCCCGTCTGGATTTCCTCGGCGATGAGCATGCCGCCCATCAGAATCATTGCGATTCCCGCGATTGCAACGCCGGCAGACGCGATCATTCCGACTCTGGTCATCTTCTCTTCGGTCTGGTTCCCGCCGAAGCCCGCGGCTTTGTTCCCGATTCCGAGAGTGAGCTCGCTGATCTGCGTCTCGAGCTGCTTAATCTCTTCATCGGTCATGTTCCTGCCGTTGCCTGTCTTGCCGGAATCGAGCTGGATCTTGCAGTTTGAAAGCAGATTCAGCTTCTCATTGAGCTCGCTCCACGCCTGCTCGGACATGTTCGGCCTGTAGGCCTTGCGGAGGAGTTCGTTCCCTTCCAGCTTGATCTTTTTCTCCTGCTCGGTCAGCGTCTCGTCCTTTTTGATCTTGTCGGCCATCGCGTCGATGTAGACGTTGAAATCCGCGTCGCGGAGGATTCCCTCAAGCTTTTCCTTTTCGCCGCTGTAGGTCTCCGGGCTCATGCCCACCGAGACCGGGTTGAAGTCGTAGTACTCATAATACTCATACGCCTGCGGGGCGTCCTTGTAAACGTCCGCCAGAATCTGCTCATATCTGTCGTACGCGCGAATGGACGCAAGCCGTTCCGCGGTGTCGCCGAGGAAGTGAAGGCGTGTCGACGAACCGAGCTGGGAAACGCTGAGCGCTCCGATATTGAACATCGATTTTTGCGTGCCTTCCGGGAAATACTCCTTGAGGATCTTCAGGTACTCGATTCTCACGAGCTGCCAGCCGATGTCGTACGGCAGTCCCTGCGAAATGTAATAATTGGTCTGCCCTGCCTCCTCTTCGTATTTTTCTATGTCGACGGTGCCGTCCTCATTCATATAAGAGTCCGCAAGCGTTTTTTGCAACGAAGCAACCTCTTTTTTGTAATATTCAACGCTGTTCTTGATGTTTTCCTCGAAATTTTCGATTTCCGATTCGTACATCTCGTTGTCCCTGTACCCGTTGTCATAGCTCGCGCTTATGTCGAGTTTGAGCACAAGACCCGTGAAAAGCATCGACGCGACCGTCAGCGCCACGAGAACGATAAATATAGGTTTGTGAATGACTTTCGTCACTTCATTTCTGTAGAGAGCGGAAAACTTACGCAATTGTATTACCTCCTCCCGTTATCGCGATGAACGCGTCCTCAAGAGAATTCTCCGTCTTCCTGACGGCGAAAACGTCGACGCCCTCCGAAACGAGCGCCCTGACGATTGCGGGAACGTCTTTAGTCTCGACCTGAGCCGAAACCGAGCCGTCGGCGGGATCGCATTTCACGGAATCCGCAAGGTTGTCGGCGGCGTTTTCAGCGGGAATTTCAGCCGGCGCTTCAGCCGCGTTCACAGGAGCGTTTTCCTGACCGCCCGCATTTTCCGCCAGATACTTCTTGATCACCGCCAGCGCCTTCACCGGGTTGCCGGTCTCGAAAACGTAGCCGTTCACGCCGCTCGCCCTTCTGTTGAGCGCCTCAAGCGTGTCCTCGCAAACGATCCTGCCGCTTACGATGATTGCCGCGCGGTCGCACATGTTCTGCATTTCCGCCAGCTGGTGGCTGGAAATCAGAACGCCGACTCCGTTTTCGTGCGCGAGTGTGGTGACGATGTCGCGCAGCTCTTTAATTCCCGCCGGGTCGAGTCCGTTCATGGGCTCGTCGAGGATCAGAAGCTTCGGGTTGTGAAGAAGCGCCATCGCGACGCCAAGCCTCTGCTTCATACCGAGCGAGTACTTCTTGACCTTGTCGTTGATGCGGTTCTCGAGGCCGACAAGCTTTACGACCTCGTTGATGCGCTCCTTCGTCACGCCTTCGTGGGTTCTCGCGTACATCTCGAGGTTGAGCATTCCCGAAAACTGCTTGTACATGTCCGGGTTTTCGACGATGCCGCCGGCGCAGCCGAGAGCGTTCTCGTAGTCCTTCTTGAGGTCGTAGCCGCAGATGTTCACGCTGCCGCCGTCGTCGGAAAGGAAGCCCAGGATCACTTTTATCGCTGTCGTTTTTCCGGCGCCGTTGGGCCCGATGAAGCCCATAACCTCTCCGGCCTTGACTTCAAGGTTGATGTTGTCGAGAATCTTGCGGCGGCCGAAGTATTTATTCAGATTTTTTACGGTAAGAACGTTGTCCATAAAACTCCACCTCCTGCGCCTCAAAACAGATAATCCACGTAGCCGTAGTAGTTATATCCCGACTCCCACGCTTCGATCTTCCACTCGCCTTTTATCTTGACGAGCGAGAACGTATACGACGCGACCGTTTCGTACGAGTAGCCCGAATTGTTGCCGGTCGTCAAAAGAATGGTCGCGGTTGCCTTGCTGAACGAATTGACGCTGGCGTCGATTGAAACCGCCTTGTCGTCCTTCTCGATTGAACTCCAGACCTCGTTTTTGATCTCGATGGAATCTACCGCGGCAGTGCTGTCCGCTTTTCCGGTGTAGTACTTCGAGAGCGCCTTGTCCGCGTCAGCCAGCAGCTGTTCGGGCGTGTCGCCTATTTTCGCGCTGAGCTCCCATTTGACCAGGTCCGTCTCGAACTGTTTCATCAAGGTGTCTATATCGCGTCTGTCCTTCTCGTTGATGCTGCACGCCGCGATCACATACACGAGGCAGGCAACTATCGCGATTCCGAGGCAGATCAGTCCGATATTAATTTTTCTGCTTAATTTCATCCGGATTATTCCTCCTTACTATACGTTGCGGATATTCGCAGTTAGTGCGATTGTCTCCGC
>DBXM01000012.1:0-66128 GCA_002309655.1 Mageeibacillus sp. UBA1212 | reverse complement strand
TGCGATTGTCTCCGCAGATCCTCCTTCTTTACGTTGCGGGAATCCTCCGCTTCCGAGGCTTTTTCCGCAGTTTCTTCTACTTTTTCCGCGTTTTCGCGGGTTTCATCTTCCGTATTTTGCGCTACTTTTTCGGGAATTTCCCGCTTTTCTTCTTCGGGAATTTCCCGCGTTGTCTCTTCGGGAATTCCGTCCGGTCCGTCATTCTTGCCCACGTGCGCGTACCCGACCGCTGCCACCAGCAGGAACCTCAGCACGTTCACGGCGAGAAGCCCCCACGTAATGCCCCAGATTCCGAACTTCCACACGAGCGGGATCACGATTGCCGCGAACAGCGCCGCATAGACCATGTTAATAATCAGCTGGAAGCGTTCGTGAACGAACCTCAGCACCACGACCATCATCGTTCCCGAGATGAAGTAGAGCACCTGGCCCGCGTTCGCGACCAGGAAATAGACCGCCGCCTCGCTGTAGACGTCCGGGTACATCCACTTGACGAAAATGTGCGACACCAGCACGCCGCCCGCCGTGAAAATCACAGACACCGCCAGCGACGCCACCGTCACAACCGTGAAAAACTTCGCGGTGAATTTGCCCTTGTACCGCGCCAGGTAGCCGATAATGATGCCGTTCAGCGGCGTCGTGAGCATCGCGATGACCTTCCCGATCAGCGTGGCGATGTAGAAAACGGTGACCGCCTCTCCGTTCACGAACACGTTCAAGAGCAGCTTGTCCGCCTGAAGCACGAGCGCGTTGATGAAGTTCGTGGCAACCAGAAACATGACGGTTTTCATGTTCGCGCCGAACTCGGGACTGACCTTAAGCGCCTCCCGTCCCTTGAATATCGAACCGCTGACCGCCACAAATCCGACAGCGAGCAGCTCGCCCAGGATTATCGCCGTGACCCAGGTCAGTCTGTCGCCGAAAACGCCGCCCTTGATCATGAACGTTCCAACCACGTAGCCAACCGAGATCAGCAGGTAGTACACGAAAAACAGTACGAAATTGACGTTCAGCCTGTATTCGACGTCGCCGTAGTACCGCAGCACGCTCAGGAACGACAGCGCGATGAGCAGCGCGTTGAAGACGATTCCCTTTTCGCCTAAAATTAGGACAGACGAAATCACCGAGATGATTGCGACGGGTATGAACGAGAGGAGCAGGAATACGTTGAAGTCGCCGTTGCCGCCCCTGTTTTTGGTTTTGGCCACCATTCTCGCGTAGTTTGCGCCGGTTCCGATGGCTGTCGCCAGCACCGAAACGACGGCAAGAATCGAGAGGATGTCGCCGAATTTCTCGCTGCCGAGGGTTCGCTTGATCTGCGGGTACAGAAGGAGCTGAATGACTCCGTTCATGGCCACGAGGCCGCCCACGCTGAATATAAGGTCTCTGACAACCTTCGCGCTGAATTTATTCTTTTTTTCGTTCATGGCTGTCAGTTCTCCGTTTTTGGGATTTTTTCGGTAATATTATACTCTTACCGCTTGTTTCTTGCAACTTTACGGCTTTAAGCCTTTTTCAATACTTCTCCGGCGTTTTCCGCCTGCTCACTGTGCGGTCACGGTTTTGTCACGGCTTTTCGTCGGGAAGCACCGTGCGCCTGAACTCGAAGTCGACCAACCGCTCGAGTTCTTCGTAAGTTCCTTCGTTGTCGATAACAACGTCTGCCAGCGCCGCGTATTCACTGTTCGAGAGCTGCGCCGCGATCCGCCTTTCAGCCTCTTCCTCGGTGTAGCCGTTGCGCTCCATGAGCCGCTCGATTCTCAGGTCGTCGTTGGCGACAACTGCCCACACGCAGTCGGACACGTCGAAGAAGCCGTTCTCGACCGGAATCGGCACGTCAAGCACCGCGCACGCAACGTCTCTCTTTCTGAGAACGGTCAGGCGCCTTTTAATTTCTTTTGCGACCGCCTTGTGAACGATCCGGTTGAGCGCCAGAAGGTCGCCGGGACTGTCAAAAACGCGCTTTGACAGCCGGCCTCTGTCGAGTTCGCCGGTTTCTTTGTCGACCGCCTCTTCCCCGAAATACTCAACGATCTCGCGGAAAACCGCGGTGCCTTTCCGTTGCAGCGATTTCGCGATTTTGTCGGCGTCGATTACCTCGCAGCCCATCTTTTTTAATATTCCGGTCACGGTCGACTTGCCGGTTCCTGTGCCGCCTGTCACTCCGAGAACACGCATAAAACGCCTCCGAACTTGTTTTTTCTTGATTTTTCATATTTTCCGGCATTTCCGGGAAATGTCGCAGACACCTTATTTCACGCCAAACCGTCCGATGCGAGGACAAAGGGCGAATCCTCCTGAGCCCACTTGGACTCGTATCGGCGGTTTACTGCTTTTCCCAGGAATAGCCTGATGACGTCGACACCGGAAGCCTGAGCCCGAAGTCCGCAACGCCCTCCATGCATTCCTTGAGCAGTTGCCTCACCGTCTCCTCTTCTTCCCGCGGACAGTCGACCAGCAGCTCGTCGTGAACCTGCAGCACAAGCCTCGACTTGAGCCCCCTCTTTTCGAGTTCGTTCTCGACCCTGACCATCGCCAGCTTTATAATATCCGCCGCGGCGCCCTGTATCGGCATGTTTGTGGCGACTCTCTCGCCGAACTGCCTCACCGGGTACTTGGGGTTGATGAGCTCGGGCAGGTACCTTCTCCGGCCCCACGGCGTCACCGCGAAACCGTTCCGCTTCGCGAACGACTTCAGCTCCTCCAGGAACGTTCTGACGCCCGGGAACTTTCTGAAATACCCCGCGATGTACCTTCTCGCCTCCGCCACCGACACGCCGATCTCGCGCGCGAGTCCGTACTCGCTCATACCGTAGACGATTCCGAAGTTGACCGCCTTCGCAGCCGAACGCATCTCGTACGTGACCTCTGAAGGCTCGATTCCGTTCACGTCGGCCGCCGTTAAGGTGTGAATGTCCTCGCCGCTCTCAAACGCCGCAATCATATTCTCATCGCCGGACATAACCGCCAGCAGCCTCAGCTCAATCTGGGAATAGTCCGCGTCCACAAGAACGCCGTCCGGACTTCCCGCCACAAACGCCTTCCTGATCTCGCGGCCGAGCTCGTGTCGCACCGGGATGTTCTGGAGGTTGGGCTCGCTGGAACTGAGCCTGCCTGTCGCCGTGACCGTCTGGTTGAACGTGGAATAAACGCGCCCCGTTTCGCCGTCGATGACCGACAGCAGACCGTCGATGTAGGTGGATTTCAGCTTCGCGTTCTGGCGGTATTCGAGAATCAGCGGAATCACCGGATGTTCGTCCGCGATCTCCTCAAGAATCTCCTGGCCGGTCTTGTAGCCGGTTTTCGTCTTGTTTTTCTTGCCGCCTCCGATGCCGAGCTTGTCGAAAAGGACCTCTCCCAGCTGGCGCGGCGAGTTGATGTTGAACTCCGTCCCGCAAAGTTCGTAAATGCGCTCCTTGAGCGACTCGAGGTTTTTCGAGTACTTCTCGCCTTCTTTTTTGAGGACCTCGGGGTCGACCTTCACGCCGCGGGTCTCCATTCCCGCAAGAACCGAAATCATCGGGAGCTCGATCTCCTCGAGAAG
The DNA here is from genome assembly GCA_002309655.1 of Mageeibacillus sp. UBA1212. Taxonomy (GTDB): domain Bacteria; phylum Bacillota; class Clostridia; order UBA1212; family UBA1212; genus UBA1212. The sequence goes on along the minus strand of DBXM01000012.1, from coordinate 62,584 downwards.
GCGCTTCATTCCGTCGGCGCAGAGCTTTTTGTAGGCCGCTTCGCACACCTCCGGCATAAAATCTATCTCGGGCCGGTCTTTCCCGGTGAAGAACCGCACCGCCGACTCGTACTCGTCCAGCTTGCGGGTGGAGTCCGCCAGGTAGGCGCAAATCGCGACGTCGTTGGTGACCGGCGTAATTTTGACACCGTGCCTGAGGCAGGCGGTAATGAGCGGCTTCGCGTCGAAGAAGTACTTTTTGACGCTTGCGTCGCCGAGAACAGTCGAGAACGCTTCGGCGAATTGTTTGACGGCGCCGCCGTCGGGAAGAGGAATGTAAAAATACTCTCCGGGTGTCTCACCGCCGCCTTCACGGGTTTTGCGCCCGTAAACGGTTACCGCGGAAAGGTCGCCTTTGTTTTTCTCTATAATAAGGTAACTTTCGTCGCATCCGGAGAGCGCGCCGGCGGCCGTTTTTAGTTCTTCCGGCGTGCGCGCCTCGATTTTAATGGCGCGGTTCTTCGCGTTGTTCGCGCCTGTAGCGGAGCCTTCCGCCGCCCCGCCTTTCGTATCGCCCAAATCAGCGTCGAAGAGTGACAGTTCAGTGTCGTCCGGATCCACATCAGCGTTCCCGCGCGCCTCCGCGGCGTCGTTTTCGGCGAGTTCCTCGAGCTTCATTGACTTTATCAGCTTCCTGAACTCGAGCTTCTTAAAGAGGCGCAACAGCTCCGCATAGTCGGTCTTCTGCTTCTCCAGCGACTCAAGCGAGCCGTCGGGGGTGATGACGTCGAGCGGCACGTCGCGTTTGATTTTGGCCAGTTCGAGGCTCAGGTAGCACAAATCCTTGTTGTTTTCCAGTTTTTCGCGCGTCGACTTGCTCGCAACTTCGTCAATCCCGGCAAAGATTTCGTCGAGGCCGCCGAACTGGGTCAGCAGCGCCAGCGCGCCCTTCGGGCCGATTCCGGGACAGCCGGGAATGTTGTCGGAGCTGTCGCCCATGAGCGCCTTCATCGGGACCACCCATTCAGCCGGCGCGCCGTTGAACACCTCCGCGACCTTTTCGGGGACCACCCTGTTGACCGTCGTCGTTCCCGCCGCGGTCACCGGAAGAAGCACCGTCGTCATGCCGTCAACCAGCTGCAACGAGTCCTTGTCGCCGGTCAGAATCACGGACTGCACGCCGCGCTTCGACGCCTCCTTCGAGAGCGTCCCTATAATATCGTCCGCCTCGATGTCCGCCGCCTGCGTGTGCGCAATTCCGAACGCGTCAAGCACCTCTTTAATCACGGGCATCTGAACTCTCAGTTCGTCCGGCATTCCCTTCCGGTTGGCCTTGTACCCGCTGTACATGTCGTGCCTGAAAGTGTGCCGCCCCGCGTCAAACGCCACGCAGACCAGTTCCGGCTTCTCGCTCTCGATCGCCTTCATGAGCATATTCACGAAGCCGTAGACTGCCCCCGTATAAAGGCCCTCGGCATTTTTCAGCATGTTCGCGCCGGTGCCGTAAAAAGCCCTGTTCGCGATACTGTTTCCGTCTATGAGAAGAAGTTTTTTCATCTACTTTTCCTTTGTTTTCCCGTTGCGGGAATGTTTTTCCGTTCAAAAAGCGCCCTTCCCGGGCTGTAATATTTTACCACAAAACGAACGCTTTTAACAGCGAAGAATTATTTTCGGCTTTAAAGCATTTCCGGGAAATGTCACGTTTTTCCGGCAAAAAGCCGAAGCGTTTCCTAAAACCGCTTTTTATGAAATTCCCCGGGTCGCAACCGGATCCGGGGAGTCGTTTTTGAAAAGATCAGCCGAGCTTCGGGTAGTCCGACTGCTTCGCGATGTTGAGAAGGATTCCCATAGCGCCGAGAATCGTCACAAGCGATGTTCCGCCGTAGCTGAACATCGGAAGGCCGACGCCGGTTACCGGAATCAGCGCCGAAACGACCGAGAGGTTGAAGACAGTCTGCACCGTAATCATCACGATGATTCCCGCGGCCATCAAGCTTCCGAGACTGTCCTTGCACGAAAAAGCCACCCTGGTTCCGCGCAGAATCAGCGCGAGGTATAGCAGAATTACGACCGTTACCCCCGCAAATCCGAGCTCCTCGGCAGTAATTGCAAAGATAAAATCGTTGTAGGCCTCGGGAAGATATGAGTATTTCTGAATGCTCTTGCCGAAGCCCGCACCGGTTAGGCCTCCCGACCCGATTGCCCAGAGCGAGTTCCTGATTTGCACGAGTTGCGCTTCGTTAAGTTTGGTATCTTCAGGCAAATTCATCGCGGTATTGCCGAAAACCGTCGCCAAATAAACTGCGATTCTCGGCTTAATATGTTCAAAAAGATCCTTCTTGAGCAATGCGAGAACAGCAACCATCCCGGCTCCGGCGACACCGCTGACCGCAATAACGTACCAGCGCACACCCGCAAAAATCATAATAGCAAGACCAATCAGTCCTATGATTATCGTCGCGCTCGCGTGTTTCTGAATCAAAACCGATACTAACGCCAGACCAAACGGGGCAATGACCGTGATAAGACCGTACCATTTTTTCGACCGTTCGCCCATTCTGGAATCCGAGAGAACCGATGCAAGGTAAATGATTACAGCCACCTTAAGTAATTCCGAAGGCTGAAACCTGAAACTCGATCCGATCTGTATCCACCTGTTTGCGTCGTTCCACGTTTTTCCGAAAGCTGCCGCGTAAAGACACATTGCAATGACAGCCCACAATAACAGTCCCGCTACCCGTTTGTAAATCCGGTAATCGACAAACGACACGCCTATCATCACAGCGATACCCAGGGCCGCGTAAATGAACTGGCTTCGCATCATTTTGGCAGCGTCACCGCTCAAGTACCCGGATCTCACGAAGCTCGAACTCGCAGACATAAGCAACCCCACGCCGAGAATGGCCAGGATGACGAACAGGAGAACGAAATCGAATTGCTTGTTTTTGATGCCGGCTTTCATCTTGCGAACCCTCTTGCGAGAATGTAAGTCACAATGCAGCAGACCGCCACGAACGCCCAAAACGTGTACGTGACCGTGAGTTCCTTCCAGCCGCACTTTTCAAAGTGGTGGTGCAGCGGCGCCATTTTGAATATTCTTTTTCCGTGGGAAATTTTGAAATAACCGACCTGGAGCAGCACCGACAGCGCCTCGAACACGAACAGCAGTCCGCCGAAGAAGAGCATGAACGGATGTCCGCACATCAAAGCCGCCGCCCCCAATGCGCCGCCTATTGCCAGCGAGCCGGTGTCGCCCATGAATATTTTCGCGGGGTGGTAGTTGAACACCAGGAATCCCGCCAGCGCGCCGACGAAAGCCGCCGAAAACACGGAAACGGTTTTGTTCGCGAAAAGATAGACCGACGAGAGCGCGAGAAGCACGAACACCAGAATCGACGAGCCCGCGCAGAGTCCGTCAAGTCCGTCGGTGAGGTTCACGGCGTTGCTCTCCGCCAGCATCGTGAAGGCCACGAAGGGTATGTAGATCCACGACAGTGAGATCGTGTGGTTCTTGCCCAGGAACATGAAGTCGATCGAGGCGCCGTTCTTGACCGCGAACTGCATGTAGCAGGCAAACCCGACGCTGATCGCGATGAGCACGAGCAGCTTCTGCCACCAGATGAACCCGTCCTTGTTCTTCTTTTTGACCTTGAGGAAGTCGTCGACGAAGCCCACCGCGCCGAAGAGCAGCGTGACCGCGGGCAGAACGAGCAGCCCCCAGTCCTTCTTGATCAGCGCGTAAACGACCGTGACGAGGACCACCGGAATCATGAATATCCAGCCGCCCATCGTCGGCGTCCCGTTCTTGGCGAGGTGCGATTCGACGCCGTTGTAGCGCTCGGTCTGACCGAACTTCAGTCTTCTCATAAGCGGAATTACCGCGGGTCCTGCCAGCACCGCCAGCACGAACGCGACCGCAAGACAAGTCAATTCAGCTACCCACATAATTATGTCTCCTGTTTCTTAACCGGTTTTGATGACCGTTTTTTCTGAAAGTAAAAATGATATTTCCCGGAAATGTCATGAAATAAATATCGTGAATTTTCAGGCTTCAGTCTTTGTTTTAAAGCCACTTTTGATCTTCGCGGAAATCCTTTCCATGTGCATCGCGTGCGAGCCCTTGACGAGAACCGCGTCTCCCCTGCCGGCAAACTCCGCCACCCTCTCCGCGGCGGTCTCCGAGTCGCCCACAAAGAAGAATTCGGTTTTGCAGCGGTGGCGCGCGCCTCCGAAGCCTATGTCGCGCGCGCGCTCGCCCACGCACACTACAGTGTCGATGCCCAGGGCCGCGCACTTTTCGCCGACCGCGATGTGTTCCTGAACGGAGACGGAACCCAGCTCCAGCATGTCGCCCAGGAAGGCCACCCTTCTGCCGTCCTCGCCGACCGGAAGGCCCGCGAGCACCTCGAGCTGCGCCTTGACCGACTCGGGGCCGGCGTTGTAGCAGTCGTCGATCAGCAGGATGCCGCCGTATTCCGCCACGTTCTGACGTCCCGTCTTCTCTGAAGTCAGCGAGGCGACGGCCGGAAGGACCTTCTCCCTGATGTCTTCTTCAGTGAATCCAATGGTTTTCGCCGCCGCGACCGCAGCGAGGGCCGCGTAAACGTTGTGCCTACCGCTCATTCCTATTGAAGCGTCCGCGAAAAACTCTCCGCCAATATAAAGCTTGAACTTCATGCCGCCCGCAGCAGGCTCGATATCGAGCGCGCAGACGTCGGGCAGGCGTCCGTTCTTTTCATTCATGCCGAAGGTGATTATCGAAGGCGACGCTCCGTATTCGCGAAGGATCTCAGAAACCGCCTGATCGTCGGAGAGCAGGCTGTCGTCGCCGTTTAAAATCAATGTGTTGGCGGGGCCCATTCCCTGCGCGATCTCAAGCTTGGCGCGCCGCGTGTTCTCCATTGTTCCCAGGAGCTCGAGGTGGGCGCAGCCGATGTTGGTGACGATCGCGACGTCGGGGCGCACTATGTTCGCGAGGTAGGAGATTTGGCCGGGGCCGCGCATTCCCATCTCCACGACCGCCGCCCGCGTAGTGTTCGCAATGTCGAGAACGGTCGCCGGCACGCCGACTTCGTTGTTAAAATTGGCCTTTGTGCCCTGCGCGGGAACGCACGCCGAGAGCGCCGCGAGAACGAACTCCTTGCAGGTCGTCTTCCCGACGCTGCCTGTCACGCCGACGATCTTGAGGTCAGGGTTTGCCGCCCGGGAAGCCTTCGCGATGTTTCCGTAGGCGGCCAGCGTGTCGTCGCACGAAACGATCCACGTTCCCGAATCCGGTACAATTGCCAGCGCCGCGTCGATCTTCTCCGCGCACGGACCGGCTACAACCAGCGCAACCCCTGCCAAAAGCGCGTCCGCAATGTAGTCGTTGCCGTCGAATTTTTCCCCTTTTATAGCCAAAAAAGCGGTGTCGGAAAAGTCCTCTCCCGCGCCCTGTGCGCACGAAGAAGCATTCCCGCGGCCGCTCTTCAGCAGCCTTGAATCGGTTATAACGCGGCGGATCTCACGCGAGAGATGCGACTCCCCGCCCTGCCTGACGGTCTTCCCGCCTGTCGCCGCTATAACGCTTTCAAGCCTCATTTTCATATCGTTTTCCTCTTCTTTTGTAAATCTTCTAATGCGAAAACTCGTTGATAAATATCCGCGTTTATTCCCCCGAAGGGACCGGGATCAGGGTCTCGCCTCCGAGAGGCTTCCCGAATGCCGGGTAGCCGTTTTCGTCAAATTCCACCTTTTGAACGTGGCACACGCGCATGCGCCTTTTCGCCCCGTAGTTGTGGGAGTAGTAGCAGTGGTACGCGATCCAGAGCTCCGTGTGGTCCGGCGAGTAGAAGAACGACGCGTGCCCGGGGGCGAAAACGTTCTCGCTCTTGTTCAGCCTGAAAACCGGCTCCGGGTGCTTCTCCCAGTTGTCGATTTTAAGCGGGTTGCCACCCTTGTACTCGAGAACGCCCAGGCAGTACGTGTCCGAATAGCAGCCGTTCGCCGAGTAGATTATGAAAAGCCTCTCGCCCGAGGTCACGAAGAAGGGTCCCTCGTTCAGCGGGCCGTCCGACGTGCGTTCCCACTCGTACCGGGCCGGGTCGGAAATGAGAGTCAGGTTGCGCATCTCCCACGGCGTGGTGAGTTCCGCGAGGCAGAGCGCCTGGCCGCCGTTCACGACCTGCGAGAAGCAGATGTAGCGCCTGTCCGAATTTCTGTCGGCGTAGACCGTCGGGTCGATCCCGAAAACCGAATTGTCGAGGAACGCCTTAAAGTGAAATCCGTCGAACGGGTCGGCGGTCTCGGATTCGAGAACGAACATGTGCTTCGTGCCGTCCTCGTAAGTCAGCTGCCCGCTCGTGTAGATGTACCAGCGGCCGTCGAGAAAATACATTTCCGGCGCCCAGATCGAGCCCACGACCTCCGCCTCCGCGCTCGCAACGTAAACCGTTTCGTACTCCTCTCCCAAAAAGAGATCCTCGAGCAGCTTTGCGCGGTGGAGCACCAGAACGCTGTTCTGTGTCGACAGCCCGTAGTAGTAATCGGTCGTGTTGTCGAAGCAAATGAACGGGTCCGGTGCCGCTCCGGAAGTGACCACGTACGGGTCTTCGCCGGGCGGGTCCGAGATCAGTACTTTCATCGTGTCTCCGCTGTTTCTGAGCGGTGTCCTCAAGGCGTACACAGTCCTGTCCTCCGTAATTTTCAGCGGTGCCTTAGCGCCGCACCCCGAAAGGAACGCCGGCAACGTCAAAACCGTCAACACGGCCAGAAACAGGGCCGCCGCCCGCTGCGTGCCGCGCTTTAACGCGTACCGTTTATCTTTTCCGGACAAACCTGCCTGCTTCATTTTGTCAGCGCCTCAGCGCATCGAAAAGCTCGTTCATCAGCGCGTCGCGGTTTATGAACGTCACCCTTCTCATCGGATGGCGCCTCACGTCGTGGCTGTAGTGGTGGTCGTACTGCGGAATCGGCGCGGGAATGACCTCCGAGAACATAAATCTGTCGCCGTCGTTGAGCAGCCACGCCACCGCCGTGACGTCCCAGATGACCCTGCTCCACGCGCGCCCCTTCGCGTACTCCTCGGCAGCCTCGACCGTGTGCGAGCATAGGTAGTCGCAGAGCGGATTCTGCCCTTTCAGCCAGTACTCGAGCTCCGGCCCGCTCACGTAGAACGCGGAAACGACGCCCATGCACGGAAGCTGTACCACCGGACAGCCGCAGCCCATTACGACTCTTGCCGCCGCCACGTCCTGCATCATGTTGAACTCGCACGTGTCGAACCACTGTTCACTGTGGCCGCCCAGCCACACCACGACGATGTTCTCCTTAATCTCCGGCTTTTTTATAAGCGCCGACGCGACGTTCGTGATCGCGCCGATGGCCACAACGTAAAGCGGCTTTTCGGGCGAGTACTCTGAAGCGAGCTCGATGAGTCTGTCTGCGGCAGGGCTCTCAACAGGCGTTTTTTCGTCCTTCAAGTATGCGCGCGAGCCCTCGTAAACGATCTTTTTCAGGTCTTCGCGGCCCATCAGCGTCAGCAGGTTGAGAATCTCGTTGTACGATTTCACCATTCCGTCCTCGGGCGAAGTGGAGTTCGAATTGAAGAACGGAGCGGCGAAAAAGGCCTTCACGTTCAGTTTGGGGCTCTTCACCATCAGGGAGAGCGCGAACTGGTCGTCGATCTCGTTGTACGTGTCGGTGTCGAGAACGCAGTCGGTCAAACCGGCCGGCACCGCGAGATTTTTCATAAACTGTTCATGAGTCATTTTGCAATTCTCCTTGTCGGACTTCCTGCCGTCAAACGCCTGCGGCCGGAAACCGGTTTTGCTTTACGTGCGCACGCGCGCGACCGCGCGGATGACCCGCATAATTGTTCAGTTTATATTATAGTGCAATCCCCGCTTCCGGTCAACAGGAAAACGCCCTCCGGGAACGCCCGCCCCCGTGTTTTTCCCGCATTTCCCGCGATTTGCAGCGTATTTCCGCGGATTGCCCGCAAAATAAACTTGAAAAAACATTGAAAAACGTTTATAATCGAAAAAAATGATTTACACGAGGCGCGCGCTTTGTTATAATTCGGCATTTGTATGAATAAGACCCGAAGTATTCATATACTATGCGTAATTCGCGGTGCCCCGTGCGCATATTCAAAGAAGTTCAATTCCCATGCCGTCCGGAGGCGTTCCCGAAGCGGATTCCCGCAACCGGAAGCGGCGGAAAACATTCATGACGTAATCGCCACAGAAGCTTCACGCACGCGGCGCGCCGCAAGGAATAAAGGAGAACAATATGCCTATACTTAAGAAAACATCCCCGAAAACAAGAATTATCCCGCTCGGCGGACTCGGTGAGATCGGCAAGAACATCACCGTCTTCGAGAGCGAGAACGACATCATCATCGTCGACTGCGGAATCACGTTCCCGGACGAGAACATGCCCGGAATCGACGCCGTCATTCCCGATTTCACGTATCTGGAAAACAATTTCAGCAAGATCCGCGGAATATTCGTGACCCACGGCCACGAGGACCACATCGGTGCCCTTCCCTACCTGCTCAAAAAGATAAACGTGCCTATTTATAGCACGAAATTCACGATCGCGCTGATCAAGCGCAAGCTGGAAGAGGAAGAAATGGCAGACGTCGCTCAGCTGGAGGAAGTTCACTACGGCGACATCGTCATCAAGGGCGACTTCGCGGTGGAGTTCATCAGGACCAATCACTCGATTTCCGACAGTTGTGCGTTCGCGATCATGACCCCCTCGGGCGTCGTCATTCACACCGGCGACTTCAAGGTCGACTACACGCCCATCGACAACGCGCCGATCGACCTGATGCGCCTCGCGGAACTGGGCGAGAACGGCGTTCTGCTGCTGATGTCCGACAGTACCAACGCGGAGCGGAAAGGCTTCACGATGTCGGAGCGCACGGTCGGCGCCACGTTTGACGACCTCTTCTCGAAGATCACGGGCCGCATTATTATCGCGACCTTCTCGTCCAACATCCACCGCGTGCAGCAGATCATCGACATCGCCGCGAAATTCGGCAGAAAATGCGCAATTTGCGGCCGCAGCATGGTGAACGTCGTGGAAGTCGCGGTGGAGATCGGCTACATCAAGCACGCCGAGGACACGATCATCGACATCGAGGACGTCAACGACTACAACGACAACGAAATCGTCATCATCACCACCGGCAGCCAGGGCGAGCCCATGTCGGCGCTGACCCGGATGGCGAGCGCGACCCACAACCAAGTCGAGGTCTCCAGGAACGACACGATCATCATTTCCGCCAGCCCGATCCCCGGCAACGAGAAGGCCATCGCGCGCATGATCGACGAGCTCTTCAAACGCGGTGCGAACGTTATCTACAAAGCGCTCGCCGACGTTCACGTCTCCGGTCACGCCTGCGAGGAGGAACTGAAGCTCATTCTCTCGATCACCAGGCCCCGCTACTTCATGCCCGTTCACGGCGAGTACCGCCACCTCGTGGCCCACGCGGGCATCGCGAAGCGCCTAGGTATGTCGCCTGACGACATCTTCATCATGGGCAACGGCAACGTGCTTGAGTTCCGCGGTCCCGACCTGGTTATCCGCGAGGAACAGGTGGAATCCGGCAACGTGCTCATCGACGGTCTCGGCGTCGGCGACGTCGGAAATCTCGTTCTGCGCGACAGGAAGCACCTCGCGGCGGACGGTCTCGTCGTCATCTCGCTGGCGGTCTCCGACAAAGACGGCTCCATTCTCAAAGGGCCCGATATCGTCTCGCGCGGATTCGCGTACAGCCACGAAACCGAAAACGTCCTCACTCAGATTGCGGACGTGGCGGTGGAAGCGTACAATTTCCAGCTCGCGCAGTCCCGTGAACGTTCCAGATCCGACCTCAACCTGAAGCGCACCGCCATCAAGGACTCGGTGAGGGCATTCATTTTCGAAAACACCAAGCAGAACCCGATGATCATTCCGGTCATCATGGAAGTCGGCGCGGCGCCGGAACCGGACGTTCCGGAAGACGCTTTTGCCGAGATTGACAGTTGATCGCGTGCGTTTATTCATATTGGGATTGACGACTGCGATCGACGACTGCGATTGACTTCTTCAGGAGACTCAAAAATGGACAACAACGATTTAAACAACAACGCTTCGCCGCCGCCTGAAAACCTTTTTGAGGCGGGGCGCAACGCGGGGTACGCGGACGGCCGGCGCGACGGTTACAACGCGGGATACAACGCGGGCTTCAAAAACGGCTACTCGGCCGGATTCGAGGACGCGAGGCGAACTGTAATTCCCGGCAGCGCAGGTGCGCAGGTTCAGGTTCAGGAAGTCGCGCCGGTTCAAGTTCAGGAAGGCGCGGCCGTTGCTTCGAATGCGGCAGTTCAGCCCGTTCCTGTCAGGCAGGTAAAGGCGATGACCTCGCTTCCGCCGGTGGACCAAGTTCCCGTCAAGGTCAGAAAGATCCGCAGCGCCTACAGCCGCGCGGGACTCGGCCTCGTGGCGTTCAGCAAGTTCTACGAGCTGCTGGCCACTGTGCTGCTTTTCATCGGCGCGGGACTGGTCATGATTCCCTACGCAAAAACGTTCCTCGACAGCTTCTCGACGTTCGACAGGTCGTCCCCAAGTGCGCTGCTGAACGATATCGTCGAGTGGTTCAAGCCGATCCTCTCAAGCCCCACGGGAACGCTTCTCGCCATCGCTTACGCGGTTGCCAGCGCGCTCGGAATTGCCGCGGCGCTTCTCATTCTGCGGCTGATTCTCTCCAACAGGCACTACGAACCCATTCAGAAGGCGCGGCTGCCGTTCGGCTCGTGGCTGGCGGTCATTTTCATCTGCTTCTTTGTGTGGGTCGCGGGAATTCTCGTCGGCAACTTCACGGAGATGTTCGTTCCCGGCGGCGAGTCGTCGATGGAGGAGCTTGTAGAACTGCTCGGGTGGCGGATTCTTCCCTTCTACGCCTACGCGATGTTCGGGGCGCCGGTTTTTGAGGAACTGGCGTGCAGGAAGCTTCTTTGCGACCGTCTGCACAAATACGGCCAGTGGCCGGCGGCGGTCATTTCCGGACTTCTTTTCGGACTGCTCCACGGCAACAGCGGGCAGTTCTTCCTCGCATTTTTCATCGGCATCGTGTTCGCGTGCGTCTACATGAAGACCGGGAAGATCATTCACACGATCCTGCTCCACTTCATGATCAACACCGTCGCGACGGTTCCGGACGTTCTCTACCTGGCGGGAATCGACCTCGGCTGGTACTTCTACATCGGCCTCGGCGGCCTCGCGCTTGTCGGTCTGATCTGCCTGCTCGCGTGCAGAAAGAGCCGCGTGTTCGATCTGACCCGCATGCCTGTCGAGAATCCCTCCCGGCACGTGTTCGCGAACCGCGGCATGCTGATTGCGGTCATCGCGGGAACGGTCTCAATCGTGGTCACGGGAGTTTACACCACCTGCTTGAACGCCCTCGCCTACGGTCCGCTTCAGCTGCTCAACCTTATATCGGTGGCCCTCGTAATCGTCGCGGTCCTCATCGCGGTGTCCGCTGTTTCGAAAATGGGAACGGCGGCGCCGGCTATAGACGAAACGGGCGCCGCACCGGGAGCCCCGGACACGGCAGCCGTACAAGAGGTCGCTCAGGAGCCTGTTCCGGAGTCTGTTCCGGAGTACACAGCACCGGAGGCCTAAGCTTTATTGTTTCCTATAATTAGGGAAAACCGGCGTCCGCCGCGCATTGGTGCGCGGCGGCGCCGGTTCCTTTTTTTCTCTGTTATTCAGAGAAACTCAGCTACGAGCGTCAGGCGGCTGCTTCTGCCACGAAGCTGTAAACTGTCGTCTCGACGATGTCGGTGGAGTCGACGCCCTTGCTTGCGTAGACGCCGTTCTCATAGAACGCCCAGTACATGCCGTCCGCGGTGTAGTCGAGGGTCTGGCCGTTCACGGTCTTGACGTAGAGTCCGTATTCGGACTGGTCGCCCGCGATGAGCTCAACTTCGACGAGCGCCTCGCCGACGGTGGTCTTGTCGGTGTGGATCAGGAACTTGGTGGTGTTCTTGTCCTTGTCGACGACTTCGAACGAGAATGACTTCGCGCCGGTTCCCTTTTCAATCACGTCGCCGCTCTGTGCGGGGGCGTCGGTCGTCTGCGGAGTCTCGGGTGTTTTTTCTTTGCAGGCAGTCAGGCAGAATACTGAAACCGCAGTCAGCATGATGCAGAGAGCCAGCGAAAGCAAAACAAGTCTGACATTGATGTTTGTTTTCTTCATAGTTGCACTCCTTTATCAAAAATAAAATTTGGAACTGCGCGTCCGTCCGGCGCCCGCGGGCGTTGGATGCGCTTTTTCAGCCAACCGGGTATTTCGACTGCGGCGGACACACCGCGTGCCTTCTCGGCCCCTGCAATTAACGCATTTTGTGCAATTAAAGAAGGACCAATGACATTGTCGCGCGCCTGCGGAGCGCGCTGTAGCGATGCGTTTTTCTGACCGCCTCACGGCGACGGGCTCGTACGGGAATCACACCCGTTTCCCCGAATTAACGAGTGTAATTGTAGCACAAAGAGAGCAAAAAAAGAACAGCGGATTTTCGCGTTTTTAAGCGAAAATCCGCCGTCTGCGGCAGTATTAAGCGATTTTTATTCACCGCGCTTCTTTTTCGCGCGCTCGCGCCTCTCCGCAGCCGCCTCGGTCTCGTACTTTTTCCTGATTGCGATCCGTTCCTCGCAGGCGCGGATCTTATCCGCAACTTCTCCCCGCGGCGGCACTGTCACGTCGGCGTAGCAGATTGGAACACCCATTCCCGTAAAACGCTCCTCGTACTCCGTGACGACGTTCCCGGTCTCCGCGTACCAGGGCTCGTTGTGAAGATCGCGCGACAACGCGTTCACGACGCATCCGTTAGCCGCGTAAGACTCCAGCGAAAAGTCGAAAAGGTCCGTGTTGTCGGTCTTCTGGACTATGTGCCCGCCGTCTCTCAAAAGCTTCACGTAGAGCGGCAGGAAGTTCTCTCCGGTCAAGCGGTTTTTATGGTACCGGTCGCGGGGCCACGGGTCGCTGAAGTTGAGATAAATCGTCTCGATCTCGCCCTCCGCGAAAAAATCACCCATAAAAAGCGCGTTCGCGCAGATGAAGCGCACGTTCCCGAGGCCCTTTTCGCGGACTTTTTCGGTCGCGGTCACGATGACGTTCTTCACTGACTCGATGCCGACGAACATAACGTCCGGCTCCTTTTCGGCCATTCCGCACAGGAACGCGCCCTTCCCGCAACCGATTTCGACCCGCAGTGACTTATATTCGCCCTTCCACGCGCCTTTTTTCGACTCCGGATTCTGTTCGAGCACTTCCGCGCCGGCGGAAAGCCTCTTTTCGAGATTTTTCTTGTTTCTCGGTCTCATTTACACAGTTCCTCCGCAGCGTCAGTTCTTGTAGGCGATCTTCGTGTCGGGAAGCTTGCTGACGGATACCGCCGCGCTGCTGACCGTCACTGTTCCGTACGAGCCGTACGCCTCGACTTTGGTGAGAGCCGGCGCGCCGCTCAGATCCACGTTCGCGAACGAGTTGTAGCTTACTTTGATTTCCTTCAGGAAGCCGCATCCCGTCACGTTGATCGAGGACAGCGAGCACTCGCTGAAATCCGCGTATTCCAGCAGCGGGAACATGGTCAGATCTGCCACTGCTATTGCCTTGTTGGCCGCCGCCTCAAGCTTCTTTATGGACTTCACGGTCATGATCGACTCCAGTGCGGACGCGCTGAGATTCGTGTCGGAAACGTTCAGCGATTCGAGGGATCTGAGCGCCCTGTAGTCAGGCTGCATCATGAACTTCACGCCCTTCAAGGACAGCGTGACGGCGTTCCCGAGTTTGGAGGTCTCCAGCATCGACAGCTTGGTGTTGTCGGCGAGAAGCGTCGTGATCGAGCCGCTCTCGGGCAGCGACAAGTCGGAAATGTCGGTATTCCTGATGTCGAGCGTTTTGAGGTTCGAGAGCTTGCTGACGTCGAGCGTTTTCAGCTTGGTCTGCTTCACCGACAGCGACTCCAGGTTCACGAGGTAGTCGAGGTCGCCGTACATGTCCGCGATGATCTTGCCGTCCAGGTTGAGGCTGGTGATCTTCGCGAGGTCGGAGGCCAGCAGCACGTAGTCGTCAGGGTAGTTTTCGTACTCCTCGGGAATGTTCGTTTTGAGCCACGCCAGCGTCAGCGTGTGCATCGTCGTGTTGACGAACGAAACCTTCACGGACTCCTTGAGAATCTCTTCGTAACCGCCGAACATGATCTGCTTGAAGTACGACCTGGCCCCTGTGGACGCCTTTGCGTAAACTCCGCCGTAAACGATGGTCCCGCTGTACTCGATGTTCGCGTTCGGCGCAAGAAGCGTTCCCGTCAGAATCGTGTCTTTCAGCTTCACAACCTTCGCCTCGTAGCAGTTGATAATCAGCCGCGACGCGAGGTTGCCGGTGTCGTCGTGAACGAGAATGTAGTACCCCGAGAGGTCCACCGTCTCGCCGGGAATGTTGATCAGGCAGTAGAATCCGGAATTGACCGAATCCACCCAGATATAGTTAAAATCGCGCATTTTGAAACCGCGCCCGCAGATGTTCTCGGGGTCGAGATTGTAGACCATTCTGCGCCCGGTGTCTTCCGTTGCGATGCACGAGAAGCCCGTTTCGGCGCTGTTCTTGTCGATGTTGGTCCACTCGGTGTGCGTGGAGCGGAGCTTCGAGAGCGTCTCCGAGATCTCAGAGTAGTCCCCGTACTCGGTCGTTTCGGTCATGTTTCCGACCGTTCCCGACGCGCCGAGAATGTTGCGCCCCTTGATGCCCTCCATCATGCGCTCCTCGCCGAGACTTTTGGCCACGATCGCCACCGACGCGAACGCCAGCGCCGCGCAGATAATGAACAGAATCACCGTCGAAGCCGCAATCTTGATGCGTCCGTCGCTCTTCGCGCTCCCTCCGGCGGCTGCGTTATTCTGATCCTGATGTCTCTTTTTTGCCATTGCTCTCACTCTCCGCAAATGCCTCTATCTCTTCCGAAAAGTTTAACTATCCCGGTGTACACGCCCGCTTCGTTGTTGGTGTCCGTAATAAAATCCGCCTCCGCCTTGACCGCCTCTTCGGCGTTGCCCATCGCCACCGCAAGTCCCGCCTCGCGCAGCATAGGAATGTCGTTCTCTGCGTCCCCGAATGCGACCGCGCAGCCGGCGTCGATTCCCGTATATTCGCAGACCGCTTTCAGGCCCGCGCCTTTGTTCACGTGTGAGTCGATGAACTCCATATACCCCGCGCCCGACGTGAAGAAGTTGACCGTCTCAGGCACCGCGCCTCGCACGTTTTCCGCGAGCCAGACCGCCCTTTCCGGAGTGTCCGTCCAGAAAAGCTTGTCGCAGTTGCTAAGCCCGCTTTTAGTCTCTTTTAAAAAGAACGGCTTTTCGGTGCTGAAATACTCCCAGCCGCAGCCGGAGAGCTTCGCGTAGTCTCGCGCGAGCCTGTTCCGCCTGTTTATGTAGAGTTTTTCGTCCGCCCAAACGCAGAGCGTCGCACCGAACTCCTCGCTCAGCCTGAACACCTCAAAAACGTCGTCCGTCATCAAAGGCAGCCTGAGAAGTTCCGTCTTCATGTCGGCGGTTGAGATCCGCGCGCCGTTGTAGGCGATGACGAATCCCTTCTCCTCGAGCACCTTCATGTACATTCCCAGCGCCCTGTAGGCCCTGCCGCTGGCGATCGCGAACGAGACGCCGTTCCGCTGGCAGATGCGCACCGCCCGCCTGTGAAGCTCGGGAATCATATGGTCGTCGGCGAGCATCGTTCCGTCCATGTCGCACGCAACCAGCCGGTATTTCCCGAAGTCGAAATCCTTTTCTCTTTCAGGGACCTGATTCACGCTTTCAAGGCCTGTTCCGTTCGTGCTTTTTTCGAAATCAACCATAGTCCGCACCGGAAATTTTCCGGAAATGTCTGCCGTTTGACGGCTTTATAACGTGCCTCAGCCGATAACGGGAAGGGTCCTCGCCTCTCTGGAGAGGTCCTCCTCCTCTTCGAACACCGGCTTGATCACGAACGAATAAGTAAACAGAGCGTCGTTCACCGCGTACTTCTCGTCGAGGCCCGGGCCGCAGCTGTTGGAGCCGATTCCCGCGTTCTTAAAATCGACCCGCACGAACGTGTTCCTGCTCTCGATAAGATCGCCGTCGCAGCCCGCGCCGTCAAGCTCGTAAGCGCTGTTTTTAAGGCAGCCGAACTCGAAATCAGGCATGCCCTTGATCAGCAGCCCGCGCATGTTGCCGTCGTACACGAACGCCCACCTTGTCGAGAAGTGGTTGCCGGTCTCCTGGGGCTTGACGTACGGGAAATAGTTGTCGGCGACGTTCATGTCGTAAAGGCCCGCCTTCGTGAACGCGTGCATGTCGCGGTAGGCGCTTTCCGGCCCCTGCCCGAAGAATCTCATCCTGTCGTTGCCCGCCGGCATCGCGAACTCGAACCCGAACCTCGGAAGCCACGGCGCGTTTTCCGCCTTTTCGCCGCTCACAGAAATTCCCAGTTCGCCGTCGCCGTACACCGCGTACATCACGGAGAATTTGACCGGCGGCTTCGCGGAGGGACCGCCCACGGCGTAGGTTCCGAGAAGCGTGACGTAGGTGTCCGCCTTTTCGAGCACCATGAAGGAGTAGCACTTCATCGCGCTCTGCCTGTAGTTCCAGAAGCCCCACTGGTGCTTGATGTTCCGGTCGTTGTCCGTCGGCGCGCGCCAGATTCCGAACTGCGCGCCGCCCGCGAGGAACTCCGTTCCGTCACGGCTGATTTCTACGAGCCTGCCGCCGTCCTTTTCGAAAACGTACTTAAAATCGTTGCCGCCTGTTCCCGAGACGCGGATTTCAAGGCCGTTTTCTTCGATCTCCAGCGGCGCCATACCGCTCGAATAAACCTTTTCGCACTCGGTCTGCATGACGTCGAGCGCCAGCTGAACCGATGACACAACGTGGCCCTTCTCCGCCCAGTTTTTGCCTTCTTTAAGGTAAAAATCGATCTCGAGGAAGTACTCACGCGGCGATATGTCGGGAAGCGTGTAGGCCAGCTTTACGACCGTTTTGGTGTGGGGCGCGACAGCCGAGAGCAGATACTCGCCCTCGGAGACCGTTCCCTCTTCCGTTGCGACGCGGTAGCGCATTCCTATCTCGTCAAGCGTCGTGAAGTCGTACCGGTTTTCGACCTCCACAAGGCCGTGGGCCGCGTTCACGATTTTCGCGTCGACCGGAGCTATGACCTGCTTCAGCTCGAGAAGGCCTGTCGAAGGAATCCTCTCGGGGGTCACAAGGCCGTCCACACAGAAGTTGCCGTCGTGCGGGTAGTCGCCGAACATTCCGCCGTAGGTGTGGAACGTGCGGGTGTTCTCGATCTCGTCTGTTCTGATCTGAGGCGCCGCGTATTGCGGGTGGTGCTCCGCGTTGGCGACCACCGGTTTACCGGCCTTTCTGACCGCGGGAATACTGTGGTCCGCCCACTCCCAGACGCAGCCGCCCATGAGGCAGCGGTGCGCATTTAGCACCTTCCAGTAGTCGGCGGTGTCGCCGGCGCCGTTGCCCATCGCGTGCGCGTACTCGCACAGGAAGAACGGCTTCACCTTCTCGCCTCTCGCGGCTTTTTCCTCTAAATCCAGGGCAATTTTCTCAACGTCGGAAGGCGCCGTGTACATTCTCGAAATCACGTCGACAACGGAGTCCTGCCTGTCCTGCTCGTAGTGAACCGGCCGCGTACCGTCGCGTCTGTGCGCAAACGCTGCCAGCTTGACGAAATTCTCGCCGAAGAACGACTCGTTGCCCATCGACCACATCACGACCGCGGGCGAGTTCTTGTCGCGCTCGACCATACGGACCATTCTGTCCATGAACGCGGCGTCCCAGCTCCTGTCGTTGTTGAGGCGGTTGTGCTGCTCTCCGAACGAAAAATCGCAGCCTCTCGCGGTGCCGTGCGTCTCGATGTCGGCCTCGTCGATCACGTAGAGTCCGAGTTCCGCCGCGAGCTCGTAGAATTCCGGAGCCGGCGGATAGTGGGAAGTTCTGACCGCGTTGACGTTGTGGCGCTTCATCAGGAGCAGGTCCCGCTTCAGCGCATCGTAAGGCATGTAATGGCCCCTGCGCGGATCGGTGTCGTGGTGGTTGACGCCCTTGATCTTGACGGGTTGGCCGTTGATCGTGAAGACGCCGTCGTCCGTTATCTCGATTTCGCGAAGGCCCACCGTGAACGGAACGCACTCGTCCTGATTGATCAGGAGGAGCGTGTAAAGGTACGGCTTCTCAGCGTTCCAAAGCTTGATTTTGTCTATTTTAAGGGAAATTTCGTTACCCTCCACGAGCTCGCCCTCGGCGACCTTTCCGAGGTCCTTCCCGTAGAGTTCGCACGTTACCGGCGAAGGCGTGCCGCCCGCGAAGTCGATCTCCGCTTTTATGACGGCCGTTCCCGCCTCGAGGTTGAGCTCCTGCTTAATGTACACGTCGGTTATGCGGTTTTTCGGTCTTGAAACGAGAGTAACGTTCCTGAAAATGCCCGAAAGCCTGTACTTGTCCTGGTCCTCAAGGTAGGTCGACCACGCGTATTTCACGCACACGACAGCAATCTCGTTGACGCCGCCGAAAACGGTTTTTGACGTGACGTCGAACTCGGTCGGCAGGTGCGAGCCCTGGCCCATTCCCGCGAACCGTCCATTCACGAAGACGAAGAACATCGCGTCGACGCCCTCGAACCGGAGCAGCAGGTCCCTCGCCTCCCACTCGCCTGAAACGGTGAACGTCCTTCTGTACACGCCTGTCGGGTTTTCGTCGGGAACGTACGGCGGGTCAAACGGGATCGGGTAATCCACGTTCACGTACTGCGGAACGTCGTAGCCGTACATCTGCCAGCAGGAAGGCACTTTTATCTTTTGGGAAGGTCCCGCCTGCGCGCCTTTGTTCACAGCCGCGCCGCCGGTCTCTCCGTTCAGCAGTCCGCCTTCTATCGCCGCAGCCGCCTCAGCCGGCGACTTGAAATAGAAGAAATCCCAGTCGCCGTTCAAGGACTTGACTCTTCCGCCCCTTCTTTTATTGCGGGCGAGAGCCTCGCAGCGGCAGGAATAGGGCAGAAAATACGCGTGGGGCTTCTCCGCGCCGATCGACAGCACCGTGTGGTCCTCGATCACTTTTTTAAACTCAAAATCCGGCAAAATGTACACTGCCATGTGGATTTCCTCCTGTTGATCAGCTTTTGCAGAGCGGGAATGTCCGCCTGCGGTCATTTTCAAAAATCTATGTCAGGTCAGGGTTTTCTCGAAGCGTCGAAGCTGCCGTCGCTCATAACGACCCTGAAATCCTCTCCCGGTTTAATGCCTGCTTCGCTGTTCACGGAACGGCCGTCCTTCTCTACAATCGAGTAACCTCTGGCGAGAACGTGGGCGGGATTCATCGCCTCGAACTTCGACGCCAGCGACAGGAATCCGGTCCGTTTCGCCTCAAGTCCGACTCTGCCCTCGGCCGCGATGTAGTTGGCTGCGTTCATCAGCTGAATGCGCCTGTCCGCGACCGTCTTTTTGACGTCGGCGGCCGCAAAGCGCGACTCCACCCTGCGCAGCGCGTCAATTCTTTTTGTCGCGCCGTCCGCGAGCATCGCGGACAGTTTGCCGGCCGCGACGTCGAGATTCTGGCGGCGCCCCTCGGTCAGAAGCAGCGGTCTCATAAGGGCGCCGCTCCCTTTCAGCCTTTCGAGCTTTTCCCTCTGGAGAGTCAGTGCAGAGGAAGCGAATCCCGCGAGTCTGTTCCTTAGAGCACCGAGGTCCGCCGCGAGCTTGGCGCGCTCCGGGACGGCCAGTTCCGCCGCCGCCGAAGGCGTCGGCGCCCTCAAATCAGCCACAAAATCCGAAATTGAAAAGTCGGTTTCGTGCCCCACCGCCGAAATTATCGGAATCGGGCAGTCGTAAATCGCGCGCGCGAGGGCTTCGTCGTTGAAGCACCACAGGTCCTCGAAGGAGCCGCCGCCCCTCGCGAGTATCAGCACGTCGCAAACGTTCTCAGCACACGCCTCGCGGAGCGCCTGAATTATCTGCGGCGGCGCGTCCCTGCCCTGCACCGGGCACGAATAGAGCCTTATCTCCATTCCCGGAAAACGCCTCGAGGTGACGTTCATTATGTCTCTGATTACCGCTCCGCCCGGCGACGTGATCACGCCGACCCTGTTCGGCAGGAACGGAATTTTCTTCTTGTGCGAGGGGCTGAACAGCCCCTCGGCGTCAAGCTTTTTCTTGAGCTTTTCGAACTCCTCGTAGAGCTTCCCGATGCCGTCCTCGGTCATCCGGTCGCAGTAGAGCTGGAACGACCCGTCCGCCGCGTAGAGCGAACAGTGCCCGTGCGCCACGACCTTCACGCCGTCGCGGGGCTCGAAAAGCAGATACTGCGTACTGCCCGCGAACATCACGCACTTCACGCAGTTCTGTTCCCCGTTTTTCTCTTCCTTTAGGGAAAAATAGATGTGCCCGCGCCCGGTCTTCCTGACGTTTGAGAGCTCTCCGGACACACTTATGTCGCTCAAAAAGGCGTCCTCATCGAGCATGCTCTTTACATATCTGTTGAGTTCCGAAACGCTGACCGGTTTCATAAACACCTCCGGAAAAGCTCCGTTTCAAATCCGGCTTCAAAAGCCGGGGTTCCGCCTGCTTTGAGCTTACTTCGAGCTTACTTCGCTCCGCCTTCAAGTTCCCTGACGACGCCCGCAAGCACTCCGTTCACGAACGCCCCGGACTTCACGTCGGACGCCTTCGCCGCCTCGACCGCCTCGTTTATCGCGATCTGCAGCGGTACGGTGTCGCGGAAATGCACCAGCTCGAAAACGGCCACCCTCAGCACGGCGAGGTCCGTTCTTTTTACGCGGTCGATCGACCAGCCGGTGAGGTTCCTGCCTATGTAGCCGTCGATCTCACCGATGTTCTCGATGACGCCGTTGACGACCGGGAACAGGTACTCGTTGTAGTCGGGAAGGTCCGCGAAAATAATCTCGTCCGCGCCCTCTTCCTCAAGCTGCGAGCTCAGCACGTCCTGAATGAATTCCTCCGTGTCGAAAGGCTTTTCCGCAACCTCGGCGGGTTCCTCAGGCTCCTCCGAACCGCCGTTCTTGTAGCCCAGAAGCTGCAACACCTCCGAGTTCTTCCCGTTGTACTTCTCCTCGTACTCGAGAAGCGTCATTCTCGAACGGCGCCTGGTCCCCTTTCCGACGACCTTGTTGATCACAACGCTGTCGTTCGGCTTCGGAGGCTTTTTGCGCGCTGCCGCCTCCGCCTCTTTTTTCTTCTCTTTTTCGGCCTCGGCGGCTTCTTTAAGAATAAAATCGTACGCGAAGACCGCGCTCACCGCGAAGCTCCGCATCGTCCGTCTGTCAAATTTCTTTTTTCCGGTCTTACTCATTTGATCCCCCTGCCGGCTCACTCGCCGGATTTTCCGACTGACTTTCCGCCGGGTTTTCCGCATTTATATCTGCAGGCTTTGCCGCTTCGTCCCTCACCAGCACCGCTTCGAGCACCTCGTCGACGCTCTTTACCATGGTGACTTTCAGCCCCGCCTTCACCTCGTCCGGCAGCTCCATAACGTCCGCGCTGTTTTCGGCAGGCACGAGAATTTCGGAAATGCCCTCCTTGAGCGCCGCCAGCGACTTCTCTTTGAGGCCGCCGATCGCGAGAACGTCGCCTCGGATCGTAATCTCGCCTGTCATCGCGACCGACTGCTTTACGGGAATTCCCGTCAAAGCCGAAAGAATCGCCGTCACGATGGTGACGCCGGCCGACGGACCGTCCTTGGGCGTGGCGCCTTCGGGAACGTGCACATGGATGTCTTTCGTTTTGTAGAAGTCCGGCGCGATTCCGTAGACCGAGGCCCGCGACCTTATAAAGCTGAGCGCCGCCACGGCGGATTCACGCATCACGTCGCCGATAAGACCCGTGACGTCGAGCTTTCCGGTGCCGTCCAGAACGTTCACTTCCACGTTAAGAAGCACGCCGCCGATCGAGGTCCAGGCCATTCCGTTCACGGAGCCAACGCTCGTCTTTCCCGGCTCGGTCTCAAACCTGTGGATCGCCCTTCCCGCGCCGAGCATGTCGAAAAGCATTTTCCGGTTGACGGTGACGCGTTTTTTGTTCTCGGTCCTTATAAGGCAGATGGATTTGCGCATCACGGCGGCAATCTGTCTCTCGAGGGACCTGACGCCCGCCTCCTGCGTGTATTCGTTGATGAGCGCGTCGATGGCGTCGTCGGTGAATTTGACCGTATTTTTCGCGAGTCCGTGCTCCTTCGCCTGCTTGGGAATCAGGTGCCTCTTCGCGATCTCGGTCTTCTCGTTTTCGGTGTACGAGGAGAGCTCGATGACCTCGAGCCTGTCGAGAAGCGGCGTCGGAATGGTGTCGAGCGAGTTGGCGGTGGTGATGAAGAGCACGTTCGAGAGGTCGAACGGAACCTCCGCGTACGAGTCGGTGAACTCGCGGTTCTGTTCGCGGTCCAGCACCTCCAAAAGCGCGGAAGCCGGGTCGCCTCTGAAATCGCCGCAAATCTTGTCGATCTCGTCCAGAAGGATCACCGGGGAGTTCGATTTGGCCTTTTCGATCGCGGTCAGAATTCTTCCCGGCATCGCGCCGATGTAGGTTTTTCTGTGGCCGCGGATCTCCGCCTCGTCGCGAACGCCTCCCAGAGAGATGCGCACGTACTCCCTTTTAAGCGCCTCCGCAATCGACCTGACGATGGATGTTTTGCCGGTTCCGGGAGGTCCGAAAAGGCAGATAATGCTGGAAGCGGTCGCTTTTTTCATCGTTTTGACCGCCATAAACTCGACGATCCTGTCCTTGACCTTCGTGAGTCCGTAGTGGTCGCGGTCGAGAATCCGCCTTACAGAGGCAAGGTCGACGTCCGGTTTTTCTTCGGGCGCCCACGGAAGACCGAGCAGGAAGTCGACGTGCATTTTCATGACCGCGAAATCCGGAGAGGCGGAGGGAATCTTCTTCATTCTTGAAATTTCTTTCGCGATCCTCTCCGCGGTGCTGTCCGCGAGGTACGGCCTGATGCCGTCAAGCGTCTCTTCCAGAAGTTCGCACTCCGAAGCGTCGTCGTCGCCGATTTCCTCTTCGAGCATCCTGATCTGTTCACGCAGGAAAGCCTCGCGCTGCTGGTCGGTAATGCTCTTCGTGGTCTCCTGAATGACGTCCTCCTGAATTTCCGCGAACTCCGTGAGCCGCTGCGCGATCTCAAGCGTGACCTTCAGCCTTTCGAGAGTGTCCGTCGCCAGAATCACCCTCTTTTCCTCCTTGTAGTCCGCGCCGATCGTCTGCAGCACGCGGTAGCAGAACAGGTCGTTGTCCTTCGTCCCGAGAATGTCGCTCATGTCCACGTGGAACGACTCCATGCGCTCCGCGATCTTCATGTACCTTTTGACAACGCTCACGATAAGCCTTCTGATGGCCTCGGGTCTGGCGCTGTCGGCGGCGTCCTTCGTGTCCTCAACAGGCAGAAGCGTGGCGAAAAAGTTCTCGCCGAATGTCTTGTCAAAGCTGAGTTTCGTGCAGATTGCCTTGCACTCGCCCTCGAGAACGACGTTGCAGAGAATGTTCTTGTCGCTCACGTCGACGTGCCTGATACGGCAGATCATTCCGCCGCCCGGCAGCCTGTCCTTCATCTTCGTTTTGAGCACAAGCTGGCACGCGTCGCGCTCGTCCTCAATCTCATCGATTGCGTCGAGGAACGGCAGAAAGACCTTGCGGTGCGTGTAGTCCGCGCATACGATCGCCGCCAGATTCAGAACGTCGCTCACGCGCAGCTGGACCTGAACGCCCGGCATCACTGTCTGAAACGGCACGAATATCGCGGGAATGTACAATTCGTTTTCTTCTTTTTTCTCTCTCATGGTATCTCCAAAAGCTTTTGGCTTCGTTTTTTCGCTGTGAATTTGTTATAACGGTTCCGCGGCGCCGCACCCGGTTCCGCACGGGCAGAAATAACATTGTACAATATACCACATTCCGGCCGATTTTTCAAGTCCGGAAGCGGTTTTAAGCTTTTCTCAATGTTGCAATTATCGGCGCTGCTTCTTGGAAGGCGCGTATGTGCGCGTATACGTGCGCGCGGGACGGCGGGATTTGACGGCGTTGACTGTTTTGGCGGAGTATTGAAAAAACGTGCCGTTTTTTGTACAATTTGGCGTGAACAAAAACCGGTGAAAAGGCGGTTGACATGCTGACTGTATATTTTCTGAAATACGGCCCCGATCCCGAACGACTCGCGGACGCTCTCTTCCCGCTCCTGTCTCAGGAACGCAGGCGGAAGGCGTCTCTTCTGTCGCACCCCGCAAGGCGCGCTGAGTCGGTTCTGGCGGGAAGGCTTTTCGAAAAATACGCGTCGCGCATCTCAGGCGTCTCCCCCGCTGATTTTGCCTACGAATACGGGAAAAACGGGAAGCCGTTCCCTTCATTCCCGGGCCGGTTCCCCGCCTTCTCTATATCGCACACGGAAGGCGCCGCCTGCGTTGTCTTTTCGGGCGGCGCCGCCATTCCCTGCGGTTGCGACACGGAGCCCGCCGCCAGGGAGTTTTCGGCCGCGGCGGGCTCCCGCGCAATCGCCTCCAGGTTCTTTTCGCCAAGGGAGGCGGCCCTTCTGGAAAACGCCCCTGATGAAACGGAGCTTTTCCTGAAGGTTTTCACGGCCAAGGAAGCCCACGCGAAGATGACCGGGAAAGGCATTTTCGAAGAGATTTCTCTCGACGTTTTAAAGTCCGCGGAGCCGCTTGTTTTTGACGCGGGCGACGGCAGTTCGTTCTTCCAAACAGTGTACAAAGGGTACGTAATCTCGGTGTGCGCCGGAAAAGACGCATCCGGCAAAGAGATGTGCACCGTGAAAGGCGCAGACGGCAGCGCGGAATGCTACAATAAAATAGCCGTTCCCGTCGTTTTCACCGAAGTCGACGCCTCAACTCTCGCGCGTGACTGATATTCGCCGGGAAAGAGCGGCTCCGGGCTCGTTTTTTTCTCGATTTTTCCGCGATTTTCCCTTATTTTCGAAAGATTTTTTCTTGACAACCGCGCGCAATTGTTCGATAATAAAAAAAGCAGTTCACACCCGATACGCGAAAGCTTGCCCCGGACGGCGTTTTCGTCAAAATTGAGTGTGTTTTTACACCAAAGACAACCCTAAGGATACAAAAGACGGAATTATGGAACTCAGCGATCAGACTTTAAGTGAGCTTCATCTCGAAAAAGGCTCATATATATATTTCATCGGCATCGGCGGGTCGAGCATGAGCGGACTCGCTGAACTCTCGCTTTCAAGGGGCTACCGTGTCGCGGGCAGCGATATCGGAACGTCAACGGCCACCGAAAAACTCGAAAAACTGGGCATAAAAGTCAACATCGGACACGATGCGGCCAACATTACGGACGACATCGCTCTTGTTGTTTATACGGTTGCCATCTCCAGGGAGACGAACCCCGAGTACCTTCGCGCCATTGAGCTCGAAAAGCCCGTGGTCGAGCGCGGCCTCTATCTGGGCTGCATCGCGAAGCACTACAACAAGACCGTCGCGGTTTCGGGCGTTCACGGCAAGACTACAACCACCTCGATGCTCACCACGATTCTCCGCGAGACAGGCCGCAATCCGAGCGCTCACGTCGGCGGCGTTATTCCCGGCATCGAGAGCAACGTTCTTGCAGGCGGAAAAGAGATTTTCGTCACCGAGGCGTGCGAGTACCACGACAATTTTCTCCACGTCCACCCCTTCTCCGGCGCGATTCTGAACATCGAACCCGAGCACCTCGACTACTTCAAAAAGTTCAGCAACGTCAAAAAGTCGTTTAACGCTTTTGCCCGTAATATAGACGAAAACGGATATCTCATCGTCTGCGCCGACTCTTGCACCGCGCTCGCCAGGGCACGCCACACGCGCGCCAAAATCATCACCTACAGCACAAAGCGCAAAAAGGCCCCGTTCTTCATCAGGAACGCCCGCGGGGAAAAGGTTTTCTCGCACCTCTACGCCGGTGATCTGCGCAAGATAAAAGGCGGCGAAGGCATCGAGGCGATCAGAAGGGGCTACACCTACACGCTCTACCGCGACGGAAACGAGATTGCCGACGTCACCCTCTCGGTGCCGGGTCTCTACAACGTCTCCGACTCGCTCGCATCGATCGCGCTTGCGGGTTCCGTAGGCTGCGACGA
The DNA here is from genome assembly GCA_002309655.1 of Mageeibacillus sp. UBA1212. Lineage (GTDB taxonomy): Bacteria > Bacillota > Clostridia > UBA1212 > UBA1212 > UBA1212. Next base: position 36,442 of record DBXM01000012.1, on the reverse strand, counting down.
CCGTGAGAGCGCGGCCGCGGTCAGCTCGTTCAAAGGCGCGAAAAGGCGTTTCGAATTCGTCGGAATGACAGGCAGCGGCGCGTACGTCATCAGCGACTACGCACACCACCCCTCCGAGGTCAAGGTCACCGTCAACGCCGCGAGAGAAAACGCACCCCAAAAGGTCATCGCGGTTTTCCAGCCCCACACCTACTCGCGCGCCAAAAGGTTCAAGAGAAAATTCGCGCGCGGGCTGAAGTCGGCCGACAGCGTTATCGTTACCGACATCTACGCCGCCCGCGAAAAGGACACCGGCGTCATCAACTCGCGGATGCTCGACGCCATCTTCCGCAGGCGGAACGTGAACTCGGTTTACATCAGCTCGTTCGACGACATAGCCGCGAAGATCAAGGCTGATTCCGGCAGCGAGGACGTGGTCCTTCTGCTCGGCGCGGGAACGGTCGACAGGATTGCGAAACTGATTGTTGAAAAATAAATTTTACCTAAAACAAGGCAAAAATCCGGGGCCCATCCGGCCCCGGATTTTCTTATTTAATACTGTTATTTAAGTGCATTTTCTATATCTCGGCAGAGCGTTTATTATATGTTTAAAAACCGTTTCGCGGCGTCTTTGCGCGGCACGTCGATGATCCTTCCGCACGTTTCGCACTCGAATTTGATGTCGGCGCCAACGCGGATTATTTTCCACGTGTTCCCGCCGCAGGGGTGCTTTTTCCGCGACCGCATGACCGCTCCGGTCTCAAAATCACTCATCCGCCTTCATCTCCTCGATGCCTTTTTTCCACTGTTCCCTGGTCATCAGAACCTGGCGCGGACGCTGGCCGTCGCTTCTCGAAAGAAGTCCCATCTCCTCGAGAGTGTCGATGATTCTGGCCGCCCTGGAGTAGCCGAGGCGCAGCCGCCTCTGAAGGCTGGACGTCGATAGCGTTCCCTGCGCCAGCGCGAGTTCCGCCGCGTCGCAGATCAGTTTGAATTCCTGACCTTCGCCTTCCTCCTGGTTGTCCTGTTCCTTGTCGCCACCGCCTTTGCCGCCCTTTTCCTTCTGGCTCTGTTCTACGGTCGCCGTTATCGCGTCGGAGACCGCGTCGTCGAATTCAGGCGCGCCGTAGCTGTTCCTGATGAAGTCGACGACTTTTTCGACCTCTTCGTCTGAAACGAACGCGCACTGGAGCCTTGCAGACTTCGTGAATCCGAGCGGGTGGTAGAGCATGTCGCCGCGTCCGAGCAGCTTTTCGGCGCCGTTCGTGTCGAGAATCGTTCTCGAGTCAAACTGAGACGCCACCGCGAACGCGATTCTGGAGGGAATGTTCGCCTTGATGATGCCGGTGATTACGTCGACCGAAGGTCTCTGCGTCGCGATGACAAGATGCACTCCTGCCGCCCTTGCCTTCTGCGCGAGCCTGATGATCGAACGCTCAACGTCCTGCGGCGAAGCCATCATGAGATCCGCGAGCTCGTCGATAATAATGACGATCTGCGGAAGCTTTTCGAGGTGAGCCATCTCCGGCTTTTCCTTCACACACCTGTTGAAGTTGGCCAGGTCGCGAACGTTGTTCTCCGCGAAAAGCCTGTAACGCCTCTCGACCTCGGAAACCGCCCACGCGAGCGCCGCGGACGCTTTTTTCGGCTCCGTGACGACGGGAATGAGCAGGTGCGGAATGTTGTTGTAGATTCCGAGCTCTACGACCTTCGGGTCGATCATGATGAACTTGACCTCGTCAGGCGCGGCGCCGTAGAGAATGCCCATGATCATCGTGTTGATGCAGACGCTCTTGCCCGAGCCTGTCGAACCGGCGATCAGCAGGTGCGGCATTTTCGCGAGGTCGGTAATGACCGTCTTGCCGTCGATGTCCTTTCCGATTGCCACGGAGAGCTTCGATTTGGCGGTTTTGTACTCGTTCGAGTCGAGAACGTCGTGAATGTAGACTGTCGAAGGGGTCTTGTTCGGGATCTCGATACCGATGGCGGGCTTTCCGGGAATAGGCGCCTCCATTCTGACAGCGGACGCCGCCAGGCTGAGAGCGATGTCGTCGGTGAGCGCGACTATGCGGCTGATTTTGATGCCCTCGTCGGGTTTGAACTCGAATCTGGTGACCGTGGGGCCGCGGGTGATGCCGGTAATCCTGACGCCGATGCCGAAGTTTCTGAGCGTCGCCTTGAGCTTCTCGGCGTTCCGCTCCGCCTCAAGCGCGTAAATGTCGTCGTTGTCGACAACGCTGTCGCGTTCGCCGTCTGCGGGTTTGAGAAGGTCGAGCGGCGGGAATACGTACTTGCGCTGCTTTCTGACGCGAATGACGTTCTGGCGGGTCTTGTCGGTCTGCGCGGGGTCGTTCCGGACAGGGTTGTTAATATTTGTGTTCGCGGCTGAAGCCGAAGTGGCCGCGGGTGTGCCCTGATTCGTGTTTTGCGCCGGCTTGTTCTGCTGAGGCTGGCCGTTTGCGGGCCTTGCCTGCGGGTTCGGCTTGTTCTGCTGCGGGGGCAACGTGACCTTGACGGTCTGCTCAGGCTGGGGAATTCTCGTTGTGCCCGAAGACCGGTTCGCGTTCGGGTTTACGTTCGTGTTTGCGTTCGCGTTACGCTGCGCTGTGTCGACGCCGCCCTGCCTTGCGGCACCTGCATTTTCGCCTCTCGCGTTGTCTCGAGTAAAAGGCCGTTCCTCGCGTGTCCGAGTCTGTTCCGGCCGTGCGTCAGAGCGCGGCGGAGTTGTTTGTTTTTCCCTGTTTTCAGGCAAATTCTCATTGCCGGCAACCGGTCTTTCGCGCGTTTCCGCGGAAGGGGTGTTCTTCACCGGCGCTGCGTTTCCGGTCTCGCTGCGCTCCTCCTTTTTCGGCGGAGTAGCGGTCTGTTCCGGCTTCACTGTGGTGGGCTGTTCGGGCTTCACCGCTGCGGGCTGTCCTGCAAATTCCGTGAATCCGGGCGTGTTTTCAAAGAACGAACCTGCGAGCGTATCGGTGCCGCTCGGCCTCACCTTCAATGCGGGCTTTCCGTACGGATCGGAAACGTTTCCGCCTTCGGGAACGGTCGCCGCAGCGCCTCCGGAAATTTCCTGTCCGGAAGCCTTCACGCCGCCTTCTGAGCCGTCAGTTTGAACGTTTTCAGGCGCGGCAAAACCGCCGTCAAATAGATTGAGGCTGTTGTCGTCGATTATTATGTCGCTCTCTTTGGGTTCTTCAAAGACTGTCTCTTCAGCAACCGCGCGCTCGAATCCGGCCGACGCCGGCGCCGCGGGCTTATCGTCAAAACAACCGTCGAAAACGTCCCCGCGGTCACCCTCGAACGTGGTTCCCTCCGCGGCAGGCGCCGTGTAACGCTCGAATATCCCCTGCTGCGCTCCGTTCCCGTCGCCGGTCTGTGCCGCCGCGATGTTCTCCTGAAGCGCCCTGAGCCTTCTTCCCGCGGAAACCCGCTGCCGCTTGCGGCGGTTCTCCTCGCTCGNNGGCTCGACGCGAGCCGCTTCTTTATCTCTTCCGACAAAAAGCTGAGCGCGTCGGCGTTGTCGTCCGGTCCCGGAAGGTAGTCCTCAACAAGGTTTTCGATTTCAATTCGTTCTGTCATTTTATCACCTTTTCTTTTGTAAACGGTTCGCGGCCCTTGGTCGCGTTTTATTCTTCTGTCTCCGGCTTCAGTTCGCCGGCCGTGTCCTCAGGTTCCTCTTCGACCCCGAAATCGTCGGGAACGTCTTCGTCGGGAATCTCGTACGGTTCGTCTTCGGGAACCTCTTCGGCGGGCTGTTCGGGAATTTCCTCAGCCTCTTCCACCGCATCATCCGGAACGTCGGTTTTTCCCTCCGTTTCGGGAATTTCAGGCGTTTCATCATCGCCGGTTTCTCCGGTTTCCGGAGCTTCTTCGGGTTTCTCAGCCGCTTCTTCGGGCTCTGCGGATGATTCTTCGGCAGATTCCGGAGCCTGTTCTTTCACCGCTTCCGGCTCCTCTTTCCGCGCCTTCCCGGCCTTTTTCTTTTCGCTCTTGTCGGGCTTCGCGTCGATCTCCGGCTCCTTCACACCGTTCCCGCCGTTCTCGAGACCCTCGAAATCGGTAACGATGTCCACCCTTCTCGCGGCGGCGTACTTGAGTCCGCTGCGAATGTCGGGCTTCACGCTCTCCTCCTCCGGCGCCTTCTTGACGACAGCCTTCGAGAACGTCATCATCAAAAACTCAACAATCCAGCCGATAACGAAGTACCCCGCCACGAAACCTCCGATGAGAATGTAGATGTTGAATTTCGTGAACGCCCAGACAACCACCGCGAAAGCGACGGCGGCGGCGACACCCGCTATATTCTCGAGCAGAAATTTCCCGAATTTTTTCATTTTTCCTCCGGATAAGCCGGCCGCGGCACGAAGCCCTCGCCGGCGGTGGTTCAGTCGTCAAAAAGCGCGTCCGCGAAATCCGCCGCGTTGAAAGGCTGGAGGTCGTCCGCCTTCTCGCCCACGCCCACGAGCCTGACCGGGATCTTGAGCTCCTTGCAGATCGACACGATAATGCCGCCCTTCGAAGAGCCGTCGAGCTTGGTCAGAATGATGCCCGAAATGTCGGCCACGTCCATAAACGCGCGTGCCTGGTTGACCGCGTTCTGGCCTGTCGTGGCGTCCAGAACCAGGAAGGTCTCCCTTCTCACGTCCGGCATCTCCCTGCCCGCGACCTTGGCCATTTTCGCCAGCTCCGCCATCAGATTCTTCTTGTTGTGAAGGCGCCCCGCGGTGTCGCAGATTAGCACGTCGGTATTCCTTGCCTTCGCGGCGTTGCACGCGTCGAAAAGAACCGCAGCCGGGTCCGAGCCCTCTTTCTGTTTGATTATGTCCACGCCGGCGCGTCCCGCCCAGACCTCAAGCTGTTCGATAGCCGCCGCCCTGAACGTGTCACCCGCCGCCAGAAGCACGGATTTGCCGTGTTTCTTGTAAAAAGCCGCCAGCTTGCCTATGGAAGTGGTCTTGCCGACGCCGTTGACGCCGATGACCGTGATCACCACAGGCACTTTTTCGGGGTCGATTCCGCTCTCTTCACCGTCGGCGAGAATTCCCGCAATGATCTGCTTGAGCTCGCCCTTGACCTCCATCGGGTCGGTGATCTTCTTCGCCTTGACTCTCTCGCGGAGCTCGCTGAGAATGTACTCAGTCGTCTCGACGCCGAAATCCGACGTGATCATGATGTCCTCGAGCTCGTCGAAAAGCTCGTCGTCGACCACGCCGAAGCCCGCGAGCAGCTTGTTGATGCCGCCCACAAAATATTCCTTGGTCTTTTTGAGACCGTTCTTTAATTTTTCAAAAAAGCCCATTATTCCTCCAGGCAAAAGCCGGAAATACTACCCGGCGCATTTGTTTATTTTTTCTTTTCGCGCAGCTTCAGGCTGAGCACCTTCGAGACGCCCTTCTCCTCCATCGTAACTCCGTAGAGCGAGTTGGCGGCCTCCATTGTACCCTTCCTGTGGGTGATAAGAATGAACTGCGTGTCGTTCGCAAGGCCCTTGGTGTGCTCCGCGAATTTGTACACGTTCGCCTCGTCGAGCGCCGCTTCGATCTCGTCGAGAATGCAGAACGGCGTCGGGCTCATCATCAGAATGCCGAACAGGAGCGCGATCGCGGTGAGCGCCTTTTCGCCGCCGGAAAGCTGAAGAATGTTCATCATCTTGCCTCCGGGAGGCTGCGCGTTGATCTCGATGGCGCAGTTGAGGCAGTCGTTCTCGTCTTCAAGCACCACGTCCGCCTTGCCGCCGCCGAAGAGCTTCTTGTAGACCTCGCGGAAATTCTCGCGGATCAGCTTGAACTGCTCCAGGAACTGCGTCTTCATGACGCCCTCGAGCTCGTTTATAAGCTTGCGGAGCTTCTGGCGGCTCTCCTCCACGTCCTTCTTCTGCGCGGTCAGGAATTCGTGCCTCTCGGTAACCGTCTTCAGGTCCTCGATGCTGGCCACGTTGACGTTGCCGAGGCGCTTGATCGCGGCGCGAAGCTCGCCTATGCGGGCCTTGACCGCTGAAATGTTCTCCGGTTCTTCGTCGCCGGCCATCTCCCGAGCCTTCTCGAACGTGAGCTCGTACTCCTCCATGAGGCGCGTCTTGTTGTAGTCCAGGTCGTGCTCCTGGCGCATTCTCATCTGGTCGAGACGGCCGCACTCTTCGCGCAGGAAGCCGATCTTGGTCATGATCGAATTTGATTTTTCGACCGCGTTCCGGATGTCGGCGGTGTTGGAGCGGCGCTGTTCGGCCAGTTTTTCGCAAAGTGCGGTGAGGCGCTTGTTCTCGCTGCGTCCGGTTTCGGCCTTCTTTGTGAGCCTTTCGTTCTCGACGAGAAGGCTCTGCTCTGTCTCGCGGGCCTCCTTCGACCTAATCTCGACGGACTGGGCGTATTCGGTGCCAAGTTCGATCTCGCCCCGCAGGCGCGCCAGGTCGTCGTCCATTCTGGCCTTTCTGTTCGCGAAGTCGGCCTGCTTCAGTTTGAGGGCGGTGATACCGTTCTGTCTGCGGTCTTTTTCGCCACTGAGTTCTCTGCCCTTTTCCTCGATCTGTTCGAGTTCCGCGGTAATCTTCACGATCTCGCCGTCAAGCGTCTCGGCGTCCTTTTGCGACTCTGAAATGCGCTTCTCCGCGTCCTTGCCGAGATTTTTCTGGCGCTCGATTTCTGCTTCAAGCTGGGTTTTGCGCTCGTTGCCGGCGTCGAAAATCCTCTTCTTCGCGGCGAGTTCAGCCGTAAGCGAAGCCACGCTGACCTCTTTTTCGCGAATCGAGGCGGCGATTGCGGAGACCTTTTCCGACTCCTCGCGGAGCGTCTCCCTGAGGGAGTCTATCGCCTTCGTGAAGTTTTCATGCTTCTCTTGGGCCTTCCGCACGGTCTCTTCGTACTCGGGAATCTCACGCGTTCTCGAAAGCGCGCTGCCCCGCTTGCCCTTCTCCGGACTGCCGCCTGTGATTGCGCCTGACGTTCTCAGAATATCGCCCTCGCGCGTCACGCACATGAACGAGTACTTGTTCTGCCTCGCGGCGTAGATTGCGGAGTCGATATCCTCGAACACCGCCACGCGCCCCAGAAGGCCCGCGACAGCGTTTTCGTACTTCGGGTCGTATTTGACGAGATTCGAAGCGATTCCGACGAATCCGCGCACCTTTTTGAGCTTTTCCATCGCCTCCGCGTCCATGTATTTCGCGTTGACGGCGGTCAGCGGCAGGAACGTCGCCCTTCCGAAGCGGTTCTCTTTCAGATACTCGATTGCCTGCTTAGCGGACTCCTCGTCCTCGGTGATGATGTCCTGGAAGTTGTTGCCGAGCGCGACTTCCACGGCCGCCTCGTCCTCTTCACCGACCGTGATGATCTGGGCTACGGCGCCGTAAATGCCCCTGCCGAACTGCCTGTTCTGCCTGCAGAGAGAGAGGATTTCCTTGACGCTTCTGGCGTAACCCTCGAGGTTCTGCTCCATTTCGCGAAGCAGCCTGAGCTGCGCCTCGCCGGTGTCGATTTCCGACTTGATTTTGGCGAGCTCCGCGCTCTTCTCGTCGATTTCGTCTGCGGTGTCGTCGCGGGTTTTGGTGTGGGCGGCGAATTCCATTTCAAGGTCTGAAAGCGTTCCCGCCTCGCTGTCGTATTTCGCGAGCATCTCGTCGAGGTTCGCTCTCGCCTGTTCCATCTCGCTCCTGCCGGCTTCAATCTCCTGCTCGAGCTGCGCGATGCGCTCGCCGTAGATTTCCGACTGCCTGCCGAGTGAATTCACTTCGGCCCTGTGGCGCTCCGCCGCCAGCCTCTTCTCGACGATCTCGCGGTTCATTTTCGTCGCCTGTTCGGAGCCGCCGCTGAGTGCGTTGATGACGATGTCCAGCCGCCGCTGCTCCTTCCCGATCTCCGCCTCGAGGTCACTGAGGTCCTTCAGAATCTGCTTCTTCTCCTCTTCGATCTCGCCGATCTTCTTCTTGTTTTCGTCGGCCTGCCTTTTCTTCTCGCGGTTCTCCCCCTCCATGCGCGCGATCTCATTCTTCACGTTCTCGATGCGCTGCAGGTTGAGCGTAACGGCCGCCTGGGCCTCGTTCGCGGAGCGGTCCGCCTCGAAAGCCTTCTCCTTCGCGTCGTTGTACTCGGCGTCGAGCTTCTCCTCGAGCCGGTTGCGTTCGTCGTTTTCGGTTCTGATCTCCGCAACGGTCTTCTCGCCGTCGGAAATCTCTCCGTTCACGCTGTCGAATTTTCCCTTTATTTCGGCAAGTTTCGCCTCCGCCTCTTCGATTCCGCGCACCAGAACGCCGACCTCGATGTCACGCAGCTCGTACTTGAGTTTCAGGTACTGCTCCGCGCTTACGGCCTGCCTTTTGAGAATGGCTATCTGCGCCGCGAGCTCGTTGATGACGCCGTCGATGACGATCAGGTTCTGCTCCGCCTGCTCGAGCTTGCTCTCGCTCTCTTTTTTGCGCATGCGATACTTCGCGATGCCGGACGCCTCTTCGAAAATGCCGCGCCTGATCTCGGATTTGGTGCTGAGTATCGCGTCGACCTTTCCCTGGCCGATGATGGAGTAGCCTTCCTTGCCGATACCGGTGTCCGCGAGAAGCATGTTGATGTCGGAAAGTCTCGCGATCCGGTCGTTGATGAGGTACTCGCTCTTGCCGGAGCGGAAAAGCCTCCTGGTGATTTTGACGTCTTCGTAGTCGACGTTGAGCGAGCCGTCCGTGTTGTCTATGACGACGGAGACCTCGGCAAAATTGACGGGTTTTCTGGTCTCGGTGCCGGAGAATATGACGTCCTCCATGCTGAGCGCTCTCAGACTGCGCGCACGCTGCTCGCCGAGCACCCACCTGACCGCGTCGGAAATGTTACTCTTTCCGCTGCCGTTCGGGCCCACCACCGCCGTGATGCCGTCTCCGAATTCTATTACAGTTTTTTCCGCAAAGGATTTGAATCCCTGCATCTCAAGTCTTTTAAAATACATAAGTTTTCCTCTGAACGAAAGAAAAGCGTTGTCAGCAATTGATTACCTTGCCGCCCGCGGCTCTGTAAAGCCTGTTCATGACGGCGTTTCCTATTCCTGTCGCGGGCACCGCCTCCGCGAAAACCGCGGTAACGCCCAGCGCGTCGAATTCGCGCAGCCTGGAAAAAAGGTTGTGCGTAAGCGACAGCATGTCGTCCCTGTTCCCGAGCGAGAGTACTACCGTGCCCTCCCTTGCGTTTTCTTTGTAAAAACTCTCGCCGCCGTCTGTGGTGAGCACTCCGCATTTGCCTTCTTTTAGGGAAAATGTTTCGCGCGCGATTCTGTTCCTTACAGCCGCCCGGTCTCCGTCGAAAACCGTCACGTCGGCGTCGGGCGAGTAATGTGTGTATTTCATTCCCGGCGATTTGGGCTTCTCGCCCTCCGCCGCCGGTATCCTCCAGTCGGGAAGGTCTCCGCTGCCCAGAACGCTCTCCACGTCCGCCAGCGTGACCGCGCCCGGCCTCAGTATTGTCGGCACCGGTCCTGTTACGTCCAGAACCGTCGACTCCACGCCGACCCTGGCGTCCCCTCCCGAAATGATCACGTCGACCCTTCCGAAAAGGTCCTGAATAACGTGCCGCGCCGTCGAGGGGCTCGGCCTTCCCGAGAGATTCGCGCTGGGCGCCGCGATCGGAACGCCCGCCAGCCTTATAAGCTCCCTTGCGATGAGGCTCTCCGGCATCCTTATTCCGACGCTCGGAAGCCCGCAGGAAACCGAATCCGGCACTGCGCTGTCCCTGGTCACGATCACCGTCAGAGGCCCCGGCCAGAACTTATTCCCGAGCCGTTCGAGCTTGTCCATCTCGTCCGGATTTCCCGCCGCCACAAGGTCGAGCATTCCGTAGCCGTCGATGTGAACGATGAGCGGGTTGTCGTGAGGTCTTCCCTTCGCCTCAAAGATCGCGTCCACCGCAGCCGGGTCAAACGCGTTCGCGCCCAGTCCGTAGACCGTCTCTGTCGGGAAGCAGACCAGCCCGCCCTGTTTTACGACCTCTGCGCAGAACGCCAGCTTCTCGTAGTCGATATTCTCCGGGTCGATCTCAACTATAACGGTATTCCGCCTTTTAGTCTGCGGCGCTTGCCCGCCGGCCGGCTTTGTCTCTTTAAACAAGTCAATCAAGCTCCTCGGTGTTCTTAAGCGCGCCGCTGCCGGCGAGTTTAAGAGCGTTGTCGGCGGCTGTCAGTCTGTCGACAAATTCGTCAATTCTGCCCTCGATGAAGTCGGTAAGGCAGTACATTGTAAGGTCTATCCGGTGGTCCGTAATGCGGTTCTGCGGATAGTTGTAAGTTCTGATGCGCTCGCTTCTGTCGCCCGTTCCGACCTGGCTGCGTCTGTCCGCGGCCTCCTGCGACTGCTTTTCCCTGTAGTAGAGGTCCGCGAGTCTCGCTTTCAGAACCTTTATCGCCTTCTCTTTGTTTTTGAGCTGCGAGCGCTGGTCCTGGCAGGTCACCACGATTCCGGTGGGTCTGTGGGTCAGCCTTATCGCCGATTCGGTCTTGTTGATGTGCTGGCCGCCCGCGCCGCCCGATCTGTAGGTGTCAACGTCGACTTCGTTCATGTCAAGCTCGAAGGAATCCGAGTCGTCCGACTCCGGGAAGACCGCAACCGTCGCCGTGCTGGTGTGGATCCTGCCTCCCGATTCCGTCTGCGGTACTCTTTGCACGCGGTGCACGCCGCTCTCGTATTTCAGCCTGCCGTACGCGCCGCGTCCCTCGACCGTGAAAACGATCTCCTTGAAGCCGCCCAGTTCCGTCTCGGAAGCGTCCATAACGGAAACAGTCCAGCCGCGCCCTTCCGCGTATTTCGAGTACATCCTGAACAGGACCGCCGCGAAAAGCGCCGCCTCCTCGCCGCCCGCGCCTGCCCTGATTTCAACAGCCACGTCGCCCGAATCGCGCGGATCCTTTGGGCTGAGAAGCATTTTCAGCTTTTCCGCAAGTTCTTTAAGCTCTTCCTTGGCGGTCTGCAGTTGTTCCTGTGCGAGCTCTTTAAGCTCCCTGTCGCCCGAAGCGGAGTCAAGAATGGCAAGCGCCTCGTCGCGCTCCGCGGCCGCTTTTTTGTACTGCCGGTAGGTCTCCACGGTCTCCTGAAGCGCCGCGTGTTCCGTCACCGCCTGCCTGTAGCGAACCGGGTCCGCGAGCACCTCGGGATCTGTGAGAAGATGTTCGATCTCCTCGAATTTATTCTCGCATTCGGCAAGCTTCGCAAGCATTCCTGTATGAAACTCCTGTCAAAAATAGTATTTCCGGGAAACAAACCCGGCATTTCCGGAAAATCCCCTTGATATTTCCGGAAAAAGTTTACGAAATCTTCGTGCGCCCCGAGATTGCCCTCGCCAGCGTGATTTCGTCGGCGTAAACGATATCTCCGCCAACCGGAAGTCCGTGCGCGATTCTCGAAACGGTGACCCCGAGCGGCGCGAGTAGCTTCGCGATGTACATGGCCGTCGTCTCGCCCTCAACGGTAAGGTTCGTTGCCACGATGACCTCCTTGACGCTGCCGTCGATTCTGGTCACGAGCTCCTTCAGCCTGATGTCGTCGGGCCGCACGTTTTTGGAAGGCGAGATGACGCCGTGAAGCACGTGGTACCGGCCGTGAAACTCAAGCGAGCGCTCGATGCTGACCACGTCGCGCGGGTCCTCCACAACGCAGATTACCGACGCATCCCTCGCGGGGTTGGCGCAGATGTCGCAGATCTCCTTGTCGGACATGTTCTGGCAGATCTTGCAAAAGCAGAGCGTCTTTTTGGCCTCGACCATCGTCGCCGCAAAGTCCTCGACTTCCTCGTCCGTGAGTCCGAGAATGTGAAAAGCCACGCGCTGTGCGGACTTCTTGCCGACGCCGGGAAGCGAAGAAAACTTCTCTATCAATTTGGTGACGCTCTCAGAATAAAGGGGCATAAAAACCTCCGAATCATCACAAACGGTCGCCTGAACGCAGCGGCCTTTTCCAACACTTTTCGCGAATAAAGTCCTCTTCGTCAGACTCCCATCGCCTGCGTGTACTTGTCCATCTTCTCGTGGGTCGCTTCGTCGATCTTCGCCGCAGCGTCGTTGAAAGCCGCGATTATAAGATCCTGCAGCATCTCCACGTCGTCAGGGTCCACAACGTCGGGGCTGATCTCGATGCACTGAAGCGTCTTGTCGCCCTTCATCGTGAGCTTCACCGCGCCGCCGCCCGAGGTAGCCTCGAAAACGGTCTCGTTGAGCTCTTCCTGCTCTTTCTGCATCTCGCTCTGCATCTTCTGGGCCTGTTTGAGCATCTGCTGCATGTTGCCGCCGCCGAAATTAAAACCGCCCTGCTGGCCGCCCTTCGGTCTTCCGCCGAAACCGCCTCTCATTCCGCTTGACATAAAAAGTTACCGTCCTTTTTGTGTATTTGTCAGCCCCGCGTTTTTTATCGCAAAACTAACACTCTATTATACCACACCGGAGGGCGCCGCCGCAACACCTTTTTATACGCGCGCGACGCGCGCGAAAGAGGGGGCCCGGCGCTGCCGGGCCCCCTCCTCAACCAAAAAAGCCGCATTAAAAATCAGCTGTACAGCTTGCTCTTCGCCTCCGCTGTCAGCCCCGCGCGCTGGTCGTAAAACAGCGCCCCGGAGGTAGTTCCGCTTGTCACGTACCACCTGTCGCTGCCGTCGAACTTGCTGACCGTGATGTTCACCTTGTTGCCGGCGGCGTTGCTCATCACCCAGTAGACGATGTTGAGGCGTCCGAGCGACTCGAACGACTGCGCGTTGATCGTCTTGGTGTTGGGGTCGTTGTAGTGAAGCTCAACCTTGAGCGGCCTCGGCGGGTTGAAGCCGTTTTCCGCAACAGAACCGGCAAAATACGCTCTCGGCAGCCAGCGGTAGTCGTCGTCCTTCAGCCTCTCGTTGAAGTACGTGTCCCAGCCCGCTCTTCCCGAGCCGCCGCCTTCTATGAACCCGCGCCCGAACGGCTCCAGGTCCGCGAAAAGGTACTTCATCATGCTCATACCGGTGTCGTAATCGCCGGGAAGTCCCGCCACCGCGTACACAAAATACGCCGCCACGGAGCCGGGATCGCCCACGTCGACCGCCTCTTTCAGCTCCTCGAGCGTGTCCGGCATCTTTTCGAGCGTTACGGTTCTGTCCTTCGTCCACTCGCCCGGCAGCGCGCCCTTTTCTTCGTTCTTTTTAAGTATCTTGTCAAAAAATCCCATCGTAAACCTCCTGTCAAATCTCACACTGTCAAATCTCATTCACAATCCCGATAAAGAACGGAATGTTCGTCTCCGTATCAATCAGCATGTACACGAACGGCCTGTCAAGAATCACTTTTTTGCTATTTTCAGGCAGTTCTATAATCCCTTTTGTGTTCATCTCCACGGCCGTTGCGGCGCCCGCCTTCGTTCCGTTTTCGTCGACGGCAACGTACGTTTTATGAATCACGCGCCCTATCGCCAGGTCGCCTCCGGGAATCGTGCCGATGCCGCTGAAGTCCGCCTTCCCGTTTTCGAACGCGTCCGGCATTCCCATTGCGGAAAGAATTCCCGACAGCTCGTTCGAGTATTCCGTCTTGAATTTCGGGATCGCGGTCTCGACCTTCACCTGCTCCGGGTTCGCCAGCAACTCAAGAAGCGCCTTCGCGTCAAGCCCCGCGAGATAATCCTCCGGACTGAGCCCCTCGTTGGGCAGAAGCGCCGCAAAAGCGTACCGACCGCCGCTGTAAAGCTTGATAAAACCGGTCGCCTTCCCGTCGCTCAGGTACATTTTTTCAGCCGCCGACTGCAGGAAGTCCACCTTCTGCTCCTTCCCGCCGGCGTTCGTGAACGTTCCCTGTTCGACCTGCTGTTTCGTGTACGGAGTCGCCCACTTCGCGTCGAAGGCCAGCGCGTTCACGAGGTACATCTCCGCGTTCTCGCCGATCCGGTCAAGAATTTCCGGAATCATCCCGTCCGTTTTGTCCTTCACCCAGTTGTTTATGTCGGCGAGCGTGGACCTGTCAAAAGGCGCCTTGTACGCGTCCGCGCGGTAATAGTCGGCGTTCGTCTGGAGAAAATCGCGGCTCACTTCCAGGCCGTCGCCCTCCTTGATCCAGATCGAGTTCGCGAGGTTCAGCTTGCTGTCCTCCGCCTTCGCCAGCAGAATACTATAGGCCATATAAAAAGCATTCAGCTCTCCGGACTTCATTCCGAGAACGCTCTCCATCTGCTCAAGCGTCTCCCCTTTGGCCCCGTTGGCGGTCATCGCGAGCGCGGCAATCACCGAAACCGGCGAAACCAGCACGTTCTTCCCCTTTTCGGCGCAGTTCGTGAACAGCCTCAGCGCGAATCCGGTCACACTCTCCGCGTTTGCGGAAGTCACATCCCCCGGGTTGTCCGTCACGCGGCCTTCGATTCCCTCCATAAGGTCTTTTGCCGAAGCGGGCACCGAGCAGCCCGACAGGTTTACCGTCATAGCAAGAACGAGCCCCAGCACAATTAACGCGACCGCGGTCTTTCTGATTTTCATCGTAAGGTCCTCCTTCCGGCTTTTCTTGTCGTTTCTGTAACGCCATTATACCGTTTTTCCGCCGGATTTTCAACAGGCGGCTTTTGACGGCCGGTGCTTCGTATCTAATTGTTTCGCGTCTCGCCGGCAGCGTGTGGCACGGAAAGCGGCACAAAAAGCGGCATATAAAGTGGCACGGAAGTGGCACGAACTATTGACAAAAAAGGACCGATAGTGTACAATAAAGCATGAATCACAACAGTAAAGTAAGGAGGCATGCTTGAAATGAAACTTGAAAACTGTTTTGGGACCGAAACCGTTGAATTCAAATCCACGCTTGCGGAACTTGACAAGGGAATTGTTTCGCTGACCGCAATGCTCAATAAAAGCGGGACCGGAACTGTCTATTTCGGAGTCAGAAATGACGGAGAAATTCTTGGTCTTGACGGAACGATCGGCCAGGAGACAATAAGGAAAATCGGGACAAGGATAGCTGAGTCCGTCCGCCCTGCCGTTGTCCCCAAAATCTATTTTGAAGAACACGGCGGGAAAACAATCATTGTCGTTGAGTTGTCCGGTCGCAATAAGCCGTATTCCGCAAGCGGAGAGTACCGTATCAGAATCGGAAGCGAGAACAGGAAGCTCGAACCGGACCTTTTGGGCGAACTGTTCTTTTCCAACTCTCAGGCCATGCTGGATAATATCGAAGCGATGAATCAGGAGCTTTCTTTCACGGAGTTAAAACAGCTGTACCTGATTAAGGGTTTGACAATTGACGATGCGACGTTTGCCCGCAACATGGGTCTTCTCACAAAGAACGGTACATATAATTATTTGGCCGATATTCTTTCGGACAACAACAATTGTTCTATAAAGGTCGTGCGTTTTAAAGGCACAGACAAGCAGGAGATGATCAGCCGTAATGAATACGGGTATCACTGCCTTTTGATTGCAATGAAACAGGCGTACGACTATGTTGCGGCGCTGGACGAGGTCCGGGTCGATCTCAAAGCCGGACAGAAGCGTAAAGAAACGCCTCTGTTCGATTTGGAGTGCTTCGACGAGGCGTGGACAAACGCCTGCCTTCATAACAGATGGGTCAAGAATATTCCGCCTGCCATCTACATCTTCTCTGACCGCATAGAGATCGTTTCCACCGGCGGCCTTCCCTTTGATTTTTCAAAAGAGGAATTCTTTGCGGGTATTTCGCACCCGGTAAACCCGTCCCTTCAGAAAATCATGGGCCAGCTGGATCCGGTCGAGCAAACCGGACACGGCGTTCCTAAGATAATCAGTGTGTACGGCACAAAAGCCTTTGAAATAGCGGACAATCACATTACCGTAACTCTGCCTTTCGCATTCGAGCCGAGCATGAACCAGACTTTTTACGACGGTCTGTCGACAACACACGCGACTGTTTTGAAAACCATCAAGAACAGCCCCACGCTGCGTATCGAAGACATTGCCAGACTGTCCGGAATCGGAAGGACGCGAACCGCTCAAATAATATCCGATTTGAAATCCAACGGCAGAATCGAACGCGTCGGCGGGAACAGAACCGGATATTGGAATGTTAAATAACAGCCCCGTGACACAAAGAGTGACACAAAGAGTGACACAGAAAGTGGCACGGAAGTGGCACGAAACCGCATGAAAGCCGGCACAATACCGGCATATAAATACACATTCACGCATGGTCCCCGCCGATTTCCGGTGCAAACCCGCGCGAAATATGGTAAAATAACTCCGTTAGAACGACCGTTTCCGGCCGCACGCCGCCTGTGGGCTTGCTTACAGGCTTAAAGCGCCGGAAGAAGAGAAGAGAAACATGAAAACAAGAACACGCCTGCTCATTTCCGCCATTCTTTGCGCGATATTCACGCTTTCGATGCTTTTTTGCGCGCCGCGAGCCAGCTCAGAAGACGCCGCGCCGCGCTACATTAAAGGCTCCGAGGTCAAGCCCGGGGACTGCGTCGTAATTGTCGCTAAAAACTACTCAGTCGCGCTCTCCGAGGAATCCAGCGGGAACAGACTCGCGCCGGTGTCCGTCAGACGTTCCGGCTCAGGCAGTGAAAAAACGCTCGCGCAACTTCCCGCAAACATCGCGCGCCTGACGGTCGAATCCTCCGGAACAGGCACAAGAGTCTACCTTCGCGGCGAAAGCGGCTACCTCACCTCCGCGCCGACCGGCAACGGCCTCTACTGGTCCTACTCCCCTGAGCCCTGCAGCGAATGGCTTTTTGAGGGCGACGGATTCCTGTACAACCCGAATTCCGCGTACGAGCACGGCGGCACCGTCTACCGGAACGACTACCTCGAGTACTACCCCAACTCGAACGCCTTTACCACCTACGGGAAATCGAACGATTCAACCTATTTTGAGCTTGAATTCTACCTTGTCGAGAAGGAGATCACGCGCGAGGGCGGGAATGAGACAGCCGGCGGCGAGTTCAGACTTCCCGTTTTTGAAACTTCCGACATTCACGGCTACGTTGCAGACGTGTCCGGTTCGGTCACCGAGTACAGGCTGGCGTATATTGCCGACAAGGTCAGCGACGTTCGCGGCACCGGCGAGGCGTACGACAAGAGTCTGGCGCTTCTTCTTGACGGTGGCGACATCTACCAGGGCAACACGCTCTCCAACCTTCTGCAGGGGCAGTCGGTCTCCGCGGCCTTCTACAATATGGGCTACGACGCGGTCACGATTGGCAACCACGAATTCGACTGGGGTATCGAGAATACCGTCGACGCCGACGCCACGATGATCGACTTCGACCTGGGCGAAGGCAAGAAGACGAACGACATTCCCGTCACCGTTTCGAACATCTGGAAGGACGGCGCAAAGGTTACGTTCGCGAAGGAGTACGTGATCGTCACCAAGACGGCGCGCAGCTCCACCGGTGAGGAAATTTCCGTAAAAATAGGCATAATCGGCTTCGCGGGCGAATACGCTTCCTCGATAATGAAATCTAAATTCACCGGCGCCGGGTACACTGTAAAATCCGACTACGACGCCCTCAACAAGCTCGCCAAAGAGCTCGAATCCTCCGGCAAATGCGACGTCACGGTGATGCTCACCCACGACGTGGCGCAGGAACAGGCGGAGAACCTCGGCCGCAACACAGTCATCGACCTCGTTCTCGGCGGCCATTCCCACCAGAGCGAGAGCGGCAAGGTCTCATCCGGCGTCACCTACATCCAGCCCGCCGCGTACGGCCAGGCGTACTGCTATTGCGAGCTTGTTTTCGAAAGTAACGGCAGCGGCGCGCAGTTCTCGCGGGTGGCGAACGCCTCGGTCCGCAACGTCACCGGCAACTCCTCCGTTCTCGACAAGAACAGCTCCTCCTCCAAGGGGCAGCTTAATGAAGAGACCGTCGCGATCACCGACGTCTGCACGGATCTTCTCGCCGACGTTCTCGCCGAAAACATCGGGTACATCAACGTCTCCGCAATGCGCCACGTCTACCTCTACGGCAGCGGCGACAGATCCACCACCGCGGGCACCTGGATGAGTTCCATTATCGCCAGAAGCGTCGGCGCGGACGTGGGATTTGTGAACAGCGGCGGCATCAGGCTCAGCTTCGAGATCGAAAAAGGCAAAAAAGTGCGCTACATCACCGCCTCCGACGTCTACACGATGTTCCCGTTCTCGAATACCATCTACCTCTACGAGCTCACCTACAACGACCTGCTCACCCTTCTCGAATACTCGCTCACCTCAAACGGCCGGACGCTGGTCTCCGAGATCTGGGGTATCGACTGCTACTATGTCGGGAATTACGTCAGCGCGATCGTGAAGGACGGCGTTCCCGTTTACGTGAACGGCGCGTGGAAGCCGGGGTGCCGCGACAAGACTCTGAAAGTCGCCGTCAGCGAGTATCTCGCCACCTCCGAAAGGTCCGACGGCCGCATCGACAACCCGCTCATCGCCTGGAACTCCACCGACCGCCTTCTCGAACACTTCATCACCGACAACGAAGGCGCCCTTGCCGTGCTTCGCGAGGAAGGCGCCTCTGGCGACGGCCTGCTCTACATCGACAGCGACGCCCACTACATCGCGTCCGCTTACGTCGACCGGTTCTGGTACCTCTCGAACGACGGCAAAACGCTCACGGTAAGCCCCAAGTGCACGTTCGGCGACGCGGAAAACCCGCCGCCCTACAGTGAACTAAGCGAAAACATCGAAAGGATCTCGATTCAGAACGGTATCACTTTAATTCCAGCCGGCGCGTTCGACGGCTTCACGAACGTAAAAGAGGTCGTGTTCGACGGCACCGCGAACGAGTGGAACGCCATTACGATCGAAGACGAACTCCTCTCGTCAAGCAAGGAAGTCACAGTCACCTGCAGCGACCGCTCTTTTAAATCGGCGGCATATATCTGCGAGCACGGCGACGGCCACGTCTTCGAAGACGCTTCCGGCGAGGCTTCGGAAACCGGCAATGGCGAACACTCCGGCGACTCTGAAGGCCCGCTCACCTGCGTCAACTGCGGAACGGTTTTCGAAAATATGGAGAGCGTTCCCGGCAAATTCTCGCGCGGCCTCACTGAAATGGATATCGTGAAGATCGTCATCGCCTCCTACGCGGCGCTTCTCCTTCTCTGCCTCGGTACGGCCGCGCTGCTGGTCATTTTGAACGAACGGCGCCTGAGAAAAGGCTGATTCGCAGGGTTTTCCCGCGTTTTTTGCGCGTTTTGACGTCTTTTTATGTCTTTTTGCGCATTCCTGTTGTAATTTCCGGATTTTTATGATATTATAATGCCGACGTACAACTGTTGTTTGTTTGATAATGTCGGCAAACCGGGAAACGGGCCCATATTCGGACTGTTTTTCTTGCTGTAACCGGGACGCTTGTACGTCGGTTATGACGGTTTTTGCGGCGGTTTAAAACGCGCTTCCGGCGGATTCGCGCGCCTGCCGCGGGCTTTTTGCAACGGGAGGAAATTATGAATTTAGTTTCTATCAACGCTAACGCAAAAGTGAATTTCTCAATCGACGTGTGCGGCTTCGCCGAGAACGGCTACCACCTTGTCGACATGATCATGCAGACGATCAGCGTGTACGACCGGATCATCCTCTACACACCCGAGGCGATTCCCGAGCTGCGCGAAGACATCGTTTCCGACATCATGACCGCCAAGCGGAAACACGACGAACGCATCGAAGCGCTCAAGGCGCGCGGCGTTCCGATCCGCGTTCCCGACCCGTCCGACAACATCATCTTCACCTGCACCAACCACCGTCTGCCGGTCGACCAGAAGAACCTCGCGTACCGCGCGGCGCTCCTTATGAAGGAGATCGCGGGCTACACCGGCAAGCTGGGCATCCACATCAGGAAGAACATTCCCGTCGGCGGCGGTCTCGGAGGCGGCAGTGCGGACGCGGCGGCAACCCTCGTGGGACTCAACCGTCTTTTCGGCACCGAACTCTCCACCGAAAAACTGATGGAACTCGGCGCCACGCTCGGTTCGGACGTCCCCTTCCTCGTGATGGGCGGCACCGCTCTCGCAACCGACACCGGCACAACTTTGAAGCCCCTTCCCTCGCTCACGCAGGGCTACATGCTCGTCGTGAACCCGGACATCTTCCTGTCCACCGAAAAGGTTTACGCCAAGCTCGACCAGATGCGCCTCTCCCCCGAGAGCCATCCGGACACGAAGTTCCTGATCGAGGCGCTTCGCAACAACGACGTCCACACCTTCGCGCCCAACATGAAGAACGTGCTCGAGCACCCGGCGTTCGAGCTCGAACCGCAGATTATGATGGTCAAGAAGCGCGTGAAGGCCACCAACCCGCTCGGGGTACTGATGTCGGGAAGCGGCTCCACGATTTTCGCGATCTACGACACGCGCGAGGAGGCGCACAAGGCGTACAGGCTGTTCAGGGGGGCGCAGATGTTCGTGATTGAAACTGATCTCAGTAACAAGCCCTCGTTCTTCCCCGAATAGGTGGAAACGACGATTTGCGGTTCTTTACGCAATTCGCTCGAAAAAAGAAAGAATAAGGTGCCTCCGGCAATTGCTGAGCGAATTGCTTTGCGCGTGCGAACCTCTCGCAGTATTTTCATACAGCTTCGGAGCCGCACTTTATGTTGCGCCCCTCACTTGACTGGGCAAAGCCCAGAATCGTTCGTGACGCCAACATAAAGCTGCGGCGTCTGGGGATAAGGTGCCTGAGGCGATTGCGGTTTCGGACGGACTCACGCAAAAATAACCTGCAACTTGTCGTTTCCACAGAAAAGCCGATTTTTGGCGCTTAGCGCAATTCTCACAAAAAATAAGAAAGGATTTAGTCGCAACATGGATTGGACAGATCTCGTAATTAAAGTTGACGTCGCGGAGCTTGACGCAGCGGAGGCAATCGCGGGGATGATCGTTTCCCGCGGTCTTTACATTGAGGACTACTCGACGCTCGAGGACGACCTCAAGCTTTTCGGGCCGGTCGAGGTCATTGACGAGGAGCTGCTCGCGAAGGACCGTTCGACGGCGAAAATTCACGTTTACGTGAGCCCCGAGGAGAACCCGCGCGAGTTCAGGACGTTCCTTGAAGAGAAGCTTGCGGAGGCGGGAATCAAGTACGAACTTGCGTGCGGAAGCGTGTGCGAAGAGGACTGGGCGAACAACTGGAAGAAGTTCTTTAAACCTCTAAATATAGGTGAAAAGTTGCGTCTTATACCGTCGTGGGAACTCGAGAACGACAGAAAGTCAGCGGAGGGAAAAGCGGCGGCGAAAAGCAGCCGCAGGGAGATCGTTATCGACCCGGGAATGGCCTTCGGGTCCGGGCAGCACGAGACGACGCGGCTCTGCCTCACCCTTCTTGAAAAGTACGTGACGGACGGTACGACGCTGCTGGACGTTGGAACGGGCAGCGGCATTCTTGGGATCGCAGGGCTTCTTCTCGGGGCCAAAACCGCGACCGGTGTGGACATCGACGCGCTGTCGGTCAAGATCGCGGGCGAAAACGCGGTGCTGAACGGGGTCGGAGAAAAGTTCGAGCTCATTCACGGTGATCTGGCGGCGAAAGTGCACGGCAGGTTTTCGGTGATAACGGCCAACATCGTCGCCGACATCATAATCCGCCTGCTTCCCGACACGGAGCGCCTTCTCGAAGCGGGCGGCGTCATTATCGTTTCGGGAATTATCGACACGCGGCTCGGCGACGTTGAAAAAGAGTGCGCGCGCCTCGGGCTCGGGATTCGCGAGCTGCTCACCGAAAAAGGCTGGTGCGCGGCCGTTCTCGCGAAGAACCCCCTTCCCTGAAAATTCTGACATACAACAATCCCGGAGTTTTATATGCTCTACAAAAACGAACCGCATCTTTACATATTCACGGGGCACTTCGGCAGTGGCAAGACCGAGGTCGCGGTCAACTTCGCGCTCGACCTCAAAAGAACGAAGCCGGACGCGAAGGTGGCGCTCATCGACATGGACATCATCAACCCGTTCTTCCGGAGCGCAGACGCCCGCGAGGTTCTCGAGGCGCACGGAATTACCGTCGAGACGATGCTCTACGCCAACACGAACGTCGACGCGCCCGCCCTGACCGGCAAAATGGCGTCCATTATCGAGGACCGGTCCTCGTACGTGATTCTCGACATCGGCGGCGACGACCTTGGCGCGCGCGCGTGCGGGTACTACGCGGACATTATCAACAACAGGCCGCACACGGTCTACTTCGTGATGAACCCGTTCCGTCCGTTCACGTCCGATCCGGAGTCGGCGCTCAAGGTGTTCCGCGAAATCGAAAACGCGACGCTGACCGGAATCGATGAGATTCTCGACAACAGCAATCTGCTCGACTACACCGACCACAAAACGATTGCCCACGGGAGCTCGAAGACCGACGCCATCGCGAAACAACTCGGCCTGCCGGTGCGCTGCCGGGCGGTCATGAAAAAGAATCCCTCTGCGGTTGCGTGCGCCGAGGCGCTCTTCCCGCCGGAGGAGATTCTGCTCATGGACGAGTACGTGAAGCTGCTGTTCTCGAGGACGTGAATTTACCTTAATTTAGGCGAAAAGCCCGGACGCTGAGTGTCCGGGCTTTTCGTCGTTTTTCCTTATAAATCTAAGACTATTTCTTGACGATCCTGTTCCTCTGCGGCCTCACCGTTATGTCCGTGACGCACATTCCCTCACGGGCGTTGATCGCGAACATCGCGGCGCCGGCCACGTCCTCGGGAGTGAGCGTGCTGTCGGGTTCACCGCTGACAGTGAAATCCGCATTGCGGTAGAGGTTGGTGGCGGTCAGGTCGGGGTGGAGGTTCACGACGCGCACGCCGTGTTTGCGTGCCTCTTCAAAAAGGCTTGTGCCGAACGACGTCAAAGCTGCCTTCGTGGCGCCATAAGCCGCGCCGTGGGTGTTCGAGTCGCGCTTGGCTGTTACCGAGGAGACGTTCACAATGACGCCGGCGGATTCGCGCAGCGCGGGAAGGAGAACCGATGTCAGAATGAGCGGCGCTTTCACGTTCACGTCGACCATTTCCGAGATCTGTTCCGGGGTCAGGCTCTCCGCCACGCCGTAGTACGCGACGCCCGCGCAGTTGACGAGAACGTCGACCGTTTTTGCCTTCTTTTTGAGAAATTCCGCGGTTACCTCAAGCGCGTTCGCGTCCCTAAGGTCGCACGTTATCCCCGCAAACAAACCGTCCCCGTCGGGAATGTCATCAACTCCTGAAAAGTCGCGTCCCAGTCCGTAAACCGTGTATCCCTCTTTAACCAGCCTCGCGGCGATCGCCTTCCCGATGCCGGAAGTCGCCCCTGTCACAATACAGTTTTTCATATTTAACCGCCTTTTCTTCTCACAGCCGCATCAATAATGCAAAAAGCTCAGCTGTAGCTGTATATCTTCTCGCGCGGAACGCCGCACTCCTCCAGTTTTTGCTTAACGTAGCCGGTGACCAGCGCCTGCTTTTCGTCCGGGTAGCCGTTCGTGCCGTCCTTGTATTCGTACCTGTCGAACGCCAGCGGCGACTCGGGCGCGTTCTTGCGCATGATTCTGAGATAGTCCGCGGGAATCCGGAAGCAGCCGACGCCGACCGCCTCAACCTTCCTCGAGAGCCCCGTTTCCGCCAGCAGCGCGCAGAGGTCGTCGTAGCCTTTTTGCCAGTCGCACCCTACCGCAAGCAACGGGTCGAACGCCAACCGCACCCTCTGCCCCGCGTCCGCGCAGTGAAGCGCCGCGTCGATTCTGGCCCTGAGTGGCGACGTTCTCGGCTCGAACCGCTTGATGTTCTCCTCCGGCGCCACCGACCACGTGAAGACCATATTTTCCGACGCTTTCAGCCCCGCCTCCGCGAACGCCTTCGTACCGCACTTGGTCCTGACCTCCACCGTCAGCCCTTCCGGCTTTTCCGCTGCCAGAAATTCCGCCCAGCTTCCCACCAGCCCGAACACCTTCTCGAGCGTGTAGAGGTCGTTGTCGTAGGTCACCGGGAGCAGCATTTTCCGCTCCTTCCCGATATTTTCCGCCTTCAGAAGGCCGCGCAGCTCCTCGAAGCAGTCGTCCGTGTTCACGAACGCGAGCAGATTCGCGCTCGAAAGCATTCCCTGCAGGTAGCAGTACTCGCACCCGGAGATGCAATTCCTGACCGGCGAGCAGTAGTAGAAGCTGTCCGCGCCGAAATTTTGACAGTTTTTCGAGCCCTTCCTGATAAATCCGGAACGGTTCATGGCGAGAATGAGCTTCTGCGCGCCCTTCTGCAGCCGGAAATTCTGGTTTTTGCGGTAGAAAACGTCCTCCCACGAGTCGATGATCACGTGCTCCGCCTTGGGAAGCGCCTTGAACGCCCGCCCGGTCATCGGATATCCGAGAGCGTCGCGTTCAATATATACAATGTCGATCAATGCGCGTCACCCCAGCTTTCCGAGAATTTCCGCGAACAGCTTCGCGCGGCCCTGTTTGTCCGCCGGCACGTCCTCCGGTGCGGGAACGAGCGACCTCAAAAGCGCGGTGTCGTCCTTTCCGAGCAGAACGTCCCGCCGCACGGTATTTTTCAAAGTTTCGCGGTTCGAAAACGTCAGTCCGAGCGACGACGCCAGCGCCTCAATCGCGGCCTCCGTCTCCGCGTCGAACGTGAACGAATCCCTGCTCTTTAACGACGCATTTGAAATCTCCGCGGCCCACTTTTCGACCGCCTCAAAAATACCCGCCGACGAAGTCCTGAGCAGCTCCGTGGTTGTCTTAGGGTCTATTTTCCCGCCCTTTGCGGCAGTCTCCTCCGCAAAATCCGTGACTGTTTTAAGCGAAAAGCACGCCTCCGGGCCCAGCACCCGCATTGCCGCGAAAAGCGCCCCGTACGACTCGTTGTCAAAAACAACCGGCAGTTCTCCGTCACGTTTAACGAATTGCGCCGCCGCGCCGTTCACGCAAAAAGCGGCGGCGTTTCTGAACCCCGAGCCCAGAAGCACGTCGGGATATACCGCCCGCTCGCCCTCGCGAACCGCTTTTATACACCGCACTGTTTCCCCTATTTTTAGGCCGGATTCGCGCGACGCCCCGCCTGCTCCGTAATTCACGAACACATCGCCTTCACCCGCGCCCAGCATTCCCAGCATAAACGCCACGCCCGCGGCGGCGGCATAGGAACCGGTCCCGGTGACGGCAACCGCCGCCGCTCCGGAAAACCTTCCCGCTTCGTCCTTTTCGCCCGCGAAAAGGCTCAGCCCGCCTTTCCGGTACACGCACGAAAGCCCGTACCGCTCAATTGCCGGTACGGCTTCAAAATACAGTGCAGTCTGGTAGAAAATCATTTTCGCAACATCCTCCGCAGGGGTCTGTCTATTAGTAAGCGCTGATTTAATAGCTATTTTTGCGTGCGCGACCCCGAAGCTGTACAAGTGTACTGCGAGAGGGGAGCTCGCGCAAAGCAAGCGGCAAGCAATTGTCGTAAGACACCATATACTCTCACAAATCAGCGGAAATACACGAACTTCATTGAAATACGCTCATACGTAGTTTGATACTATTTGCCGCTTGCGTAAAGAGCATTAAAGCAGTGCTTACTCGAATCTTCCGTTTTTAAAAAGAGAAGTGTACCTTCTGATCTCCCGGTTGTTCCCGATCATCTCAGCGAGAGCTTCTGTCGTGCCGAGAATGACGCACAGCTTTTTCGCGCGCGTGATTGCGGTGTAGAGCAGGTTCCTGGTCATCAGCGTGGGCGTGACGCCGCAGATCGAAATGATGCAGTAGTCGAATTCGCTTCCCTGGCTCTTGTGAACGGTAATCGCGTAGCAAAGCTCAAGCTCGGCCATCTCCACGAAGTCGTATGCCACGTAGCGGTTGTCGTCGAAAAGAACGTAAAGCATCTTTTCCTGCCGGTCGATTCTCGCAACGCGGCCCATCTCGCCGTTGAAAACGCCTGCGCCGTAAATCGAAGGGTCGTCGTAGTCCTCCCACTCGAGCTCGTAGTTGTTCTTGGTCTGCATGACGCGGTCGCCGGTCCGGAAAACCGTGTCGCGCACCTGTATCTCCTCGCATCCCTTGTGGGGCGGGTTGAGCGTCTCCTGAAGGATCTGGTTGAGCGCCTCACTGCCGCAGGGACCGCGTTTGTTCGGGGTTATCACCTGAATATCCGTGAACGGGTCGAGGCCGTAGGCGGCGGGAAGACGCGTCTTCACGAGCGCGGCGGCGTTTTCGAGGCATTCATGCTGGCTTCCCGGGTTGAGGCGGAAGAAATCTCCTCCGCGCACGTTCATTTCGGGCATTTCGCCGGTGTTCACGAGGTGGGCGTTGTAGGAAATGTAGCTGTCGCTGTCGCGCCTGTAAATGTAGTCGAGTCTTGTGGTCTCAAAGGCATTAGAGGCGATAATGTCGCGAAGCACCCTTCCCGGGCCCACAGAAGGCAGCTGGTCGTTGTCGCCAACAAGCACAAGTCTGCTTCCCGTTCTGACCGCCTCGAGCAGCCGGAACATCAGAACCGTGTCGACCATCGACACCTCGTCGAGAATGATGCAATCCGCTTCAAGGGGGTTCGCGGCGTTGTGCCTGAACTTCATGTCCTCGTCGCCGACCTCTTCGCCCGGCTCCAGGTTCAGGCTGGAAAAGTCCGGCTCAAGAAGGCGGTGAATCGTCTTCGCCTCTTCGTCGCACGCGTTCGACATCCTTTTTGCGGCTCTGCCGGTGGGCGCGGCGAGAAAGGTCTTCACGCCCATGTCACGCAGAACGTAAAGAATCGCCTTGATTATCGTCGTCTTGCCGGTTCCCGGTCCGCCGGTGATCACGCTGACGCCGTTCACCGCGGCAGCCGCGACCGCGCTTTTCTGCTTTTCGTCGAGCTCGATGCCGCTCTCCTTCTCGAAGCGTTTGATGCGCTTCTCGATCCTCGCCTGATCCGCCTCCTGCGGCCTGGACGCCAGTTCCCGGAGCTTCTTCTCGATTCCGCGCTCCGCCTCGTAAAGGTAGCAGAGCCACACAGCCGTAACGGTGTTCCCCTCGCTGTCCGTCAGTTCCTCAACCTTGATTTTTTTCTTGCCGGAAAGCACCCTGAGCTCGTCGTCAAACTCGCTGCGTTCGATGCCCGTTTTTCTCTTTATTTCGGCAAAAAGTGTGTCCGCAGGCACGAACACGTGACCCTCGCCGGCGGCAAGTCCCAGCATGTGAACCACGTACGCTCTCAGCCTCTCCGGGCAGTCCTGCGCGAAGCCGAGTTCGTTGGCGATCCGCTCAGCCGTGGCAAACGCGAACCCGCGCACCGTTCCCACCGCGAAGTACGGGTCGTTCGAGACGTGCTCGACGGCGGACTCTCCGTAGCGCCTGTACATCTCCATCGCGAGCCGGGTGCCGACGCCGAATTTCGAGAAAAACATCACAGTGTCGCTGCTTTCGCGGTGCTTCTCGAACGCCTCCTGAATCGCACGCGCCTTTTTGGCGGTAATTCCCGGCACCTCGGCAAGCCTCTCCGGGAACAGTTCGACGGTCTGAAACGTGGCCGGCCCGAACTTTTTGACGATCTTCGAAGCGAGAACGGGGCCGATTCCGGGAATGAGACCCGACGCGAGAAATGCGCGAATGCCCTCCGTGTCGGAAGGCAGCGACAGAACGATCGACACGGCCTTGAACTGCGGACCGTAGCTCGGATGCTCGCTCCACGTTCCCTCCGCCTCGATTATCTCGCCGGTGTACAGCGGCGGCATCTGGCCGGTTACGGTGAAAAACTCCCCGTTGTCGCCCTCCACGTCGCACACTCTGTACCCGGTGTCGTCGTTCTCGTATATTACTCCCGAAACGGTTCCCCTGATTTTTTCCATCCCAAGCTCCGTTTTTCTACTTAATAAATCCTCCGCCCCGCAAGCTTTTCGCGGCGTCAGGCGTCAAAACAAGGGACCCCCGCTTTCAAACCCCGCCGCGCCGCATTCCCGGCTCCGCACGCGGATTGCGAAAAGAGAGTCCCTTATAAAATAACTAAGAATCAGGCGTTTTCGCCGGCCTCTTCAACGGCAACAGCTTCAGCTACAGTTGCACCTTCGGCTTCGATAACAGCTTCCGGCTCGTCCAGCTTGCCGTTCGTGAACAGCTTTTCGAAATCGTCGGCCTCGAGGCGTTCCTTTTCGAGAAGGACCGTCGCCACGAGCTCGAGCTTGCCGCGGTTCTCGGTCAGGAGCTCCATGACCTTCGCGTATGCGCTGTCGATAAGCTTCTTGACCTCTCTGTCAACAAGCGACGAGAGCTCTTCGCTGACCGCCCTGGTGTGGCCGTAGTCTCTTCCCAGGAACACTTCGTCGCTGCCGGTGTTCATGATCATGTTGCCGACCGCGTCGCTCATACCGTATTTTGCGACCATGTTCATCGCGATTGTGTTCGCGGTCCTCAGGTCCGAAGACGCTCCGGTGGTCATGTCGCCGAAAACGATCATTTCCGCCGCCTTGCCTGCGAGCGCCACCACGATCTGCTCGAACAGCTGCTGCCTCGTCATGTAGGAGTAGTCCTCCTCCGGTCTGTGGGCAGTGTAGCCGCCGGCGCTTCCCGCGGGAACAATCGAAATCCTGTCGACCTTGTCCGTCGTCGAATAGAGCCTCACCGCGAGGGCGTGGCCCGACTCGTGATACGCGGTCATCTTCTTCTCGCGGTCGCTCATGACATGGCTCCTCTTCTCGGGGCCGACGATAACGCGGAAGATCGCCTCTTTAATATGCTCGTTGCGGATGACTTCGGAGTCTCTTCTCGCCGCGATAAGGGCCGCTTCGTTGAGCAGGTTTTCGAGGTCGGCGGCGGTGAATCCGGACGTGTTTTTGGCGACGTCGTTGAAACTCACGTCCTCCGCGAACGTCTTATTGCGCGCGTGAACGCCGAGAATCTTCTCTCTGGCCGCGATGTCCGGGTAGTTGACGGTGATTTTCCTGTCAAATCTGCCGGGTCTGGTGAGGGCCGGGTCGAGAATGTCGGGGCGGTTAGTGGCCGCGATGATCACGATGCCGGTGTTCTGCTCGAAGCCGTCCATCTCCACAAGAATCTGGTTGAGCGTCTGCTCCCTCTCGTCGTGTCCGCCGCCGAGGCCCGCGCCCCTGTGACGTCCGACCGCATCGATTTCGTCGATGAAAATGATGCAAGGCGAGTTCTTCTTGGCCTGCTCAAACAGGTCGCGAACGCGCGCCGCACCTACGCCGACGTACATTTCAACAAAGTCGGAGCCGCTGATCGAGAAGAAAGGCACGTGCGCCTCGCCTGCCACCGCCTTCGCGAGATAAGTTTTACCCGTTCCGGGAGGTCCGACAAGCAGCACGCCCTTCGGCGTTCTTGCGCCCATTTTGTAGTATTTCTTCGGGTTCTTGAGGAAGTCGACGATCTCCGCCATCTCCTCCTTCTCCTCGTCCGCGCCGGCCACGTCGTCGAACTTGATCTTGCTGGTCGTGTAGAGGCGCGCGCGGCTTCTCGAGAAGGACATCACCTTGCTGTTGCCGTTGTTCTGGCCCAGGAATATGAAAATGAACACGAGCACGATAACTATGAGTATCGCGTAGGGAACGACGTTCACCCAGCCGGGAATGTGCTCCATCTTCTCGGTGAACATAACGTCCTTGTGGTCTTCGCCGGTCATGTACTCTGTCATGAACCGCTGGAACTCGGAAACGGACAGAACGTCCACTCCGTATTTCGTGTCCGCCTTGAGCTTCACTTTTTTCTCGGAGTTTTTCTCGATCCTGGTCACCTCGACCTCGGACTTGAGCGTCACCTCGGCGGTCTCGGCCTTCAGAACGACGGTCTTGACGTTCCCTTTCGAGAGCTCGGTCAGAAACTCATTGTAGTTCATTGTCGGCAGCGGAATGAAGCTGCGGATCGCGAGCACAATGAGGACCACGGCCACTATCATCACGACGTAAAACGTCAGGCTTTTTGTAAAATTCTTCAAATCGAACCTCCGTTATCAGGGCTTGTAAATGCGGATTTCCGGGAAATTGCGCATTCCGTCGTTAAAGTCGAGTCCGTATCCCACCACGAATGCGTCGGGAATCTCAAAGCCGACGTAGTCGACCTGCAGGTCTTTGACCTGTCTGCGCGCGGGCTTGTTGAGGGCCGTGCAGATCTTCACACTCGCGGCGTTGCGGTTCTCGAAGTACGGAACAAGCTTGCTGAGAGTAAATCCGGAGTCGATGATGTCCTCGACGATAAGAACGTGCTTGCCTGCGACTTTCACGTCGGCGTCCTTCAGAATTCTCACCTCGCCTGTCGTCTCCGTGCCGGCGTAGCTCTTCGCGATTATGAAATCGAGGCTGAGCGGCATCTTGATCGCCCTCACCAGGTCGGCGAGGAAAATGAACGAACCGCGCAGCACGCCGATAACGACGAGCTCCTTGCCCGCGTAGTCTTCCGTGATCCGGGCGCCGAGCTCCTCGACGCGGGAAGCCAGACTCTCTTTGCTGATAAGAATCTCTTCACACTTGTCGTAAAACATCCGAAACCTCCGTCGTTTTAACTTTTTTAAACACTTGCACCGGGAAAGGCATCCGCGCAGCTTGCCGCGCCGTGCCGTCTTATTTCCGGGAAATGAACTCTTGTTTTGGGCCCCGCTCCGCATCGTCTCAACTCTCCGCGTGAACGGTCCCGTAATGAAATATTATACCACACGCCGTCTGCTTTTGTACAGTGACAAAATCCCCGCCGCGCACTCCGAAAACGTGCAGAACGGTGCTTCCCGAAGCCAGCACGACCGCGTTTTTGCGCTCCGCCGCAGGCAGCTTCACATCCGTGAAGAACCTCCTCAGCGCCTTCTTTCCGGGCGCCCCGAAGGGCTTGAAAACGTCCCCCGCCGCCGGATTTCTCAGCACGAGCTCTCCGCCCTGATCCGCCGCGAACTCCGCCAGCTTTTCAAGGTCGAACACCGCGTAGCACGAATCGTTTTTCGCCAGCTTCAAAGCCTCCGAAACCGCCTTCTTGGTCACAAGCGGGCCTGTCACGGTAAGCCTACCGTTGGAAAAATCCGCCGAGAACTCCCCGCGCTTCTTTGCTTTCAAAGCCTTTTCAAGAACGTCATTTAGCGGTACGGAAGACGGCCCAACAGGTTTGTCCGACGGCTTTTCCGCGCGTTCGCCGATTTTTAAAATTTTCCCTTGTTTCAGGCAAAAAACGCCGTTCCCGAGTTCGATCGTCCCTCCGCTTCTTCCGCCTTCCGCAAACTTCGAAAGCCTTTGCACCAGACTCTGCGAAACCGACACGCCGTCCTTGAAAGGACAGACCCCGCCGGCGCGCGCCATTGAGATTGCCTTTACCGCGACGCGCCCTTTGAGTGCCGGGTGCAGCTTCGTGAACCCTTCACAGTCCACAAAAACCGTGCCGTGCTCCTCACGCGCGCACTTTTCAAAAGCCTCACCGGCCGCCGCCTCAAGCCACGCGGCGTCGGCCTCCGCAAGTTCCGACATCCTCAAAAGCTTCTCCGTCAGGTCGCAGCCCGTTTTCGCGTTGACATAGGGAATCACCTCGAGGCGCAGGACGTTCCTGGCGCAGTCCGGTTCCAGATTCGTGGAGTCGGTCCTGAAACTGCTCCCGAACCGCTCGCACACCGCATAGGTCTCCTCCTTCGAGACGTCCAGAAGCGGCCTGATGATTCTTCCGTTGACGTAGCGGATTCCCGCAAGGCCGTCCACCGAGGTGCCGCGGATGATATTGAACAAGACCGTCTCAGCCCTGTCCTCCCTGTTGTGCGCAACCGCGATCTTCACGCTTGAGCTTGAGTGCGTCTCATTTTCGAGTTCGCGGGCGTAATTTTCCAGCGCCGCGTAGCGCATTTCCCGCGCCGCCGTCTCAAGCGAAAGTCCTTTTTCCGCAGCGTACGCAGGAACGTCACCCCGCTCCGCTCTGAAAGGCACGCCGGCCTTTTCCGCCAGCTCCCTGCAGAACTCCTCGTCGCCGTCCGCTTCCGCGCCCCTTATCATGTGGTTGAAATGAAACGCTCTCACCGTAACCGGGCGGGCCGGGAAATCCGTGCAGTCCGGGCGGGCCGGGTAGGTCTCCGCATTCTTCTCCGCGAACGTCACCATAAGCCACAGCAAAGCAACGGAGTCGCTTCCCCCCGACAGCGACACGACAACCGTGTCCCCGGGTTCGACAAGGCTCCGCGATTTAATTGTTTCTGTGAATTTGGAGTAGATTTTCGCGAAAACGTCCATACCGTCCCATAAAGAGCACAATTTTCAGGCGCGCAATCAGCTCTTCGCCATGTTCCTGAACGTCGTATGATCCGCGTCGAAGAAGAGCTTGACCGTGCCCTGCATACCGTTCCTCTGCTTGCCGATGATGACCTCGGCGACGTTCTTGAACTCGGTCTCCTTGTTGTACTCGACCTCCCTGTAGAGGAAGAGCACCACGTCGGCGTCCTGTTCGATGCCGCCGGATTCGCGAAGGTCGCTCAGTTTGGGGCGCTTGTCCTCGCGCTTGTCGACCTCGCGGCTGAGCTGCGAGCCCACAATGATCGGAACGCCGAGCTCGCGGGCCATCATTTTGATCTGTCTGGAGATGTCCGAGACCTCCGTGACGCGGTTGCCGTCGTTGCGCCTGCCCGCGGAATTCATCAGCTGCAGGTAGTCGAGAACGATGAGCTTGACGTCCTTTTCGATTTTCAGTTTGCGGCACTTGGCCCTGATCGACTGGATCGTGTTCTCGGAGGAGTCGTCGATGTAGATCGGAGCGTCCGCAAGGGCGGAAATCGCCTCCGCCAGGTCGCGCCAGTCGTTCTGGTTGAGTTCGGCGCGCTTCAGCTTCTCGCTGGGAACGCCGGACTGGCTGCTAAGAATACGCGTCGCCAGCTGTTCCTTCTCCATTTCGAGGTTGAATATCGCAACCGGAAGCTTCTTCCTGACCGCCACGTATTTGGCAATTTCCAGCATGAATGCGGTTTTTCCCATGCCCGGGCGCGCGCCGACGACGATCATGTCGGCCTTTTTCATTCCCGAGAGGTACCTGTCCAGATCCGTGAAGCCGGTGGGAATGCCTGTCATGCCGCCCTTGCCCGCGTTCTCCTCGAGCTCGAGGTACACGTTGGCGTTGATGTCGGAAAGCTTCTCGTAGCCCTTGCTGGCGGATTTCTGGGTCACTCCCAGAACCGCGTTTTCGGCGTATTCAAGCGTCTCCGAAAGGGTTTTTTCGTTCTTGTATGCGACGTCGACAATGTTCCTGCCGGCGGCGATAAGCCTGCGCATCATCGATTTTTCGGCAATAGCCTTCGCGTAGGAAGTCGCGTTCGTCGTCAGATACGTACCGTCGAGCAGCGAAGTCAGGTAGCTGTAGCCGCCCACCTTCGCCAGCAGGCCGCGCTTTTCGAGCCTGTCTGAAACGGTGAGAATATCTATCGTCACGCTGTCGTTGAAAAGCGCCACGCAGACGTCGTAAATCGCCTTGTTGGTCTCGCTGTAGAAGTCCTCGGGCAGCACGATGTCGATAACGTCGTAGATCACGTTGTTGTCGGCAAGAAGCGCGCCGAGAAGAGCGGCCTCGGATTCAAGGCTCTGAGGTTGTGTGAGGTTCTGTCTGTCAGGCATGTCTTGGCACCCCGTTAAAAGATTAAATGTGATAAGCAGCGGCGGCTCTTTTACGTTACCGTGCCGCCGCGCAATTTAAAGAATAGTTTGTTCCGTGAAAAGCTTCCGGCCCCGCCGGAAAGGCTCAAGCGCAGGATCACTCCGCCTCAACGCTGACGTCGAGGGTAGCGGAAATTCCCGGATAGAGCTTGACCTGCACCTTTTTCCTGCCGGTCATCTTCACGGGCTCGTCAAGAACGATCTTCTTTTTGTCGATCTTGAGCCCGGTCTGCTTCTCGACGGCTTCCGCAATGTCCTTGGAAGCGACCGCCCCGAACAGTTTCCCGTTCTCGCCGGCACGCGCCTTCACGACGATGACCTTGTCCTCAAGCTGCGCCTTGTACGACTCCGCCGCGATCTGCTCGCGCTTCTGCTTCGTCGCCGCGGCGGTCTGCTTGTCTTTCATCTTGCTGATGTTGGCCGCGGTGGCCTCAACCGCCAGCCCGCGCGGAATCAGGTAGTTCCTGCCGTAACCGTCGCTGACCTGAACCATTTCGTCCTTTTTGCCGAGATTTTTAACGTCTGTTGTCAAAATGAGTTTCATCTATAATACACCTCCGGGTTCATTGATTTCTAAAAAGCCTTGAAGCGGCCCGAAAAATAAAACCGCTTTTATTCTCCGCTCTGCCTGTTCTGGCTGTCCGCTGGTTTGCTCTCGCTCTTCAGTATGCCGATGATCAGCTGCTCCGCCCTCTCGGGAGTGCAGTTTTTGACGTAGCCGGCCGCCGCCGTGAAGTGTCCGCCGCCCGCGATCTCGTGGTGTTCGAGAATGATCTGAACGTTCACGTCGCCCAGGGACCTCGCCTTGATTGCCACGTCCGCGTCCTGCTTCACGATCACGAACGAACAGTCGACGCCCGCGATTTCCAGCATCTTGTCGGCCGCCATCGACGCCAGCTTGTTGACGTCGCTTCTGGGAAGCGTGCACGTGGTCAGCGCGACGCCCTTGTTGTTGACCGACAGGAATTTCATTCCCGAGACGATCTCGTTGATGCGCTTGTAGTCCTCGAAGCTCGGCTGGATGTACTTTCTGACCGCCACCGGAATGACGCCCTGCTGCCTTAAATACGCGCACACGTCGAAGGTCCTGCGGCTCGTCTTGAAGAACATGTTCTTGGTGTCGAGAAGGATGCCGCCGTAGAGCGTTTCCGCCTCTATTTTACGGAGAATTTTCTCGTTCGGGAAAATGTACCGGATCATCTCGACGATAAGCTCGCTGGCGGACGAAGCCATCGTGTCGGCGTAGTTGAAGATCGTGTTCTTGATGAAGTCGACGCCCCTTCTGTGGTGGTCGATAACGATAATTCTCGAGGAATTGTGAACGACCTCCGGCGCCTCGACCTGCCTCTCGGAGAACGTGTCGGTGACGACCGTCAGCGTGTTCTCGTCGAGAATGTTGAGCGCCTCGCTCTTCGAGATGAAAACGTCGCCGTACTCGCCTGTGTCCATTATCGCCGCGTAGACGACAGATATCTGCGGGTTCGGGCCGTCCAGAACCACGTACGCTCTCACACCGAGCTGCATCGAGATTCTGTACACCGCAAGCGCCGAACCTACCGCGTCGAGGTCCGCCGCCGCGTGGCCCATGCACAGCACCTTTTTGGACTTCAGAATCTCGTCCTTGAGGATTCCCGCGTTGACCCGCGCGCTGACCATGTCCTCGCGGTCGGTGTCGATCTCGCTGCCGCCGAAGAACAGGTTGCTCCTACTGTCGGCTCCCGTTTTGACTATCGCCTGGTCGCCGCCGCGGCTAAGCGACAGGTTGAGAAGGTCGTCCACGTCCGCGAAGCTTCCCGCCAGCGTGTCCGAGAACGCCCTCTTGTACGCCTCCGATTCGTAGTCCCCGGCCACGAACGCGTCGAACGCCTCGTCGGTCAGCTCCTGCCTGTTCGTCGAAAGACCTATGCTGAGGGTCACCGGGAACGAGTTCCCCACCGAGATCTTCTTGACGCTCTCCAGCACCGTGAACCTCTCTGCCTCGATTGCCTTAAGGCTCTGCTCCTCGACCACCATTATGTAACGCTCGCGCGTGAGCCTCTTGATGATTGCGTTGCGGTCCTGGATCCACGCGTTGAAGATGCTGTTGACCTCGATGAGAACCTGGTTCGCCACCGTCTCGCCGTTGGTCTGGAATATCTCCTCGTAGTTGTCCACCAGAATTTCGCCGAGAACGATCTTGCGGCGCTTGTAGAGGTCCTTTAGCCTCTCGTACGCCGTCGTGTCCACGAAGTAGACGCAGCAGCCCGTTTTGTCGCCGGCGAGAAGTTCCTCGGACGCGCGGACGTACGTAAAGTACATCTTGAAGAAGCCCTTCCCGACCTTCACGTCCTTGGAGTCCGAACGGACGCCCTCGTCGACCGCGTTTTTGATGTAGTTCTCGAAAATATCGGAAACGACCGCTCCCGGCTTCACCGAAAGCGATTCGCACATCTGTTTGAACTCGATGTTCGCCCAGCAGAGCTTGCCTGTCTGAGTAAGGATCACCGTGGCCAGCTGCATCGCGTCGAGAAGTCCCGTGCAGACCGTGCCGTTTTCGTCGGAAAAGCCGAGTCTCTCGGCGTCTTTTTTCGCCTTTTTCCGGCGGACCGCAATCAGCGCGATGTCGAGCGCGAGAAGGAGTGCGAGCAGAACGATGCAGAGTACGAAAAGGCCGGGCTTTCCCGCCTCAAAGAAGGTGACAGCCGTCAGCGCGATAAGTACCGCGGCGACAGCGACGTTCACCCACACAAGGTTCATCCGATATAAAAATTTGTAAGCGAGATTGTGCTTTTTCTTCATTTTTATTCCGATTCCTCCCGAAAGTCGACACTCTCGAATTTATTATACCACACGCGCGCCGCGCATTAAAGTATTTTTTTATTTTAAGGACTCAACCACGGCGGTTTCAAGCGCTTTCAAGCGCTTTTCAAGGTTCCCGCGGCGCTTTACAGTATTAAAAATCCGCCGGATGTGTCTGATCCCGACCTACACAACCTCCGGGTTCCTATCGCGCGGCGCGTTCAGCTTCACCGAATTCGGTCTCGGCCTGCTCTCCTTGCTGG
>DBXM01000038.1 GCA_002309655.1 Mageeibacillus sp. UBA1212 | reverse complement strand
TTCGCCGCGCTTGCCTTCGATGGAGGCCATCAGGGCGTTTTCCTCGCCGCACACGAACGCGCCGGCGCCGAGCCTGAGCTCGATTCTGAAGGAGAAGTCGGTTCCGAAAATGTGGTCGCCGAGAATTCCGTACTCCTCAGCCTGTTTGATGGCGATCGTAAGTCTCTCTACCGCCGTGGGGTATTCCGCGCGGACGTAGATGAAACCGTGGTTCGCGCCGATCGCGTAGCCGGCTATAGCCATGGCCTCGAGCACCTCGTGGGGGTCGCCCTCGAGAACGCTTCTGTCCATGAACGCGCCCGGGTCGCCCTCGTCGGCGTTGCAGCAGACGTATTTCTGATCGGAGACGCTTGCCTTAGCGAACATCCACTTTCTGCCCGTCGGGAAGCCCGCGCCGCCGCGGCCTCTCAAACCGGAGTCGAGCATGACCTTGATAACGTCGTCAGGCGTCATCTGCGTGAGCACTTTCGCGAGAGCCTGGTAGCCGTCGATCGCGATGTACTCCTCGATGTCCTCGGGGTTGATCCTGCCGCAGTTGTGCAGAGCGATACGCATCTGCTTCTTAAAGAAAGTGCTGCCCTCGAGGTCTTCCTCGGTGATCTCGCCCTCTTTTTCGCGCGCCGCGTAGTTCTCGAGAAGTCTGCGGACGATCTTGCCCTTCATGATGTGCTCGGTGACGATCTCTTCAACGTCCTCGATGCCCACCTTGCAGTACATCGCGTCTTCGGGGTAAACGACGACGATCGGTCCTTCGGCGCAGAGTCCGAAGCAGCCGGTCTTCACGATCTTGACCTCGTCGGTGAGGCCGTACTTGGCCAGAACCTTCTCGAACTCTTCGCGGAGGTTGTCGGAGCCTGAGGATTTGCATCCGGTGCCGGCGCAGCAGAGAATGTGCGCGCGGTAGGTCTTCTCGTTGCCTTCCTTAAGAAGTCCGGAGATGTCGCCCTTGAGTTCGGGAACGCGCGTCTCGAAAACTTTCTTTCTCAGCGCGACCTTCGGGATCGAATTCTTTCTGATTTCGTTAAGTTGTTCTACAGTAATCATCAAAGCACCTCCGTATCATTCCCTGTACTTGGCGATGATCGCCGGAATATCGTCGGGAACCTTCTTGCCGTAGACGTCCTTGTTCACCGTGAAAACGGGAGCGAGTCCGCACGCGCCGATGCAGCGGCAGGCTTCGATCGAGAACTTTCCGTCCTCAGTGCAGTCGCCGACCTCGATTCCCAGCTCGTCCTGGATCTTCTCGAGAAGCTTGTCGGAACCTTTAACGTAGCACGCGGTCCCGAGGCACACGGAAATTCTGTACTCGCCCTTCGGCTTCGTGGTAAACTGGGCGTAGAACGTGACCACGCCGTAAACTTCCGCCAGCGGAATTCCGAGACCGTCAGCTACGACCTTCTGCACTTCGATCGGCAGATAGCCGTAGACCTCCTGCGCGTCGTGAAGGACGCGAATAAGGGAGCCGCGGATATTCTTATTGACTTCAATGATTTCAAGGAGCTTCTGATACTTTTCGTCGTTTTTCAGGCATCCGTTGTCCATAGAGAATATACCTCCGTCAAAATTTGAATGTTTGATTCGTTGAGTTTGATTCAAACCACTCAATTATAAACCGTATCGCAGTTTTTTTCAAGACTCATTCGACGTTTTTAAGTTATTTTCAGCGGTTTTTCCGGCTCTTTTTCGAAAATAAAATCCGTTTTCCGTGCAGCGCGTGAATTTTCCCGAATTTTCCCGCCCTCTTCTTGGATGTTGACCTCGCGCGCGCTTTTTTATATAATTGAAGCGGAAATGAGTTCCGGCTGTCCGGAACGTTCGAAAACGCGTTGTTTCATTCCGGATTTGATTGAATTTGGATTCAATCGAATCACGGGATTTGTACGGACCCGGCACTTATGGCGCCGGAAACCGGAAAGGAGACTGACTCATGAAAAAAAGAATCATAATCGCAGCGGTATTCGCGGTGCTTGTTTTCGCGCTGGCGGCTTTGGCCGTATCGTGCGATTTCATTCACGGGAACCCCGGCACAAATACGGGTGAGGAGGACGACAACTCCGCAAAGCGCACGGCGGACTTCTTTAAAAAATACGAAGGCACCTGGACCGCTATCGACGAAAGCTTCATCGACTTCACGAGCACGGAAGGTAAAGTCACAGCGCTGTTCGGCATCTGGAACGCCGGCGGCGA
The DNA here is from genome assembly GCA_002309655.1 of Mageeibacillus sp. UBA1212. Lineage (GTDB taxonomy): Bacteria > Bacillota > Clostridia > UBA1212 > UBA1212 > UBA1212. Next base: position 22,501 of record DBXM01000038.1, on the reverse strand, counting down.
CTTCCCGGTTTACGAGATCTGCGACGCTGTCGAGAAAGGTCAGGACGACTTCGAGCTCGAGGTCAGGACTCCCAAGGGATTTAAACAGGAGGCCCATGTCAAGGTCGAGAACGGCCGGATGACCTTCACCGACGTCGACGGCAGCGAGAAGGTTTACGAATACAACGGCGCGAGGCAGTTCCCGCTCGAGGAGAATCTCCACTCCCTTCCGGCGGCCGAAATTCTCACCGTGTTCGGAGGCCTCAAATCCGCTCAAGGTGACCTCGCGAACTGGTACATCGATGTGTTCCAGGCGGCGGACGGCAGCGTCAAGATGGCACGCGGCGAGTGGACCGGGGACGGCTACACCGAAGTGTTCACGATCAAATCCGCGGTCGACACCTCCGGCACCGGGCGTGAATACGAACTCGTGCTCGTCGACGAGACCGGAGCCGAAAAGCGGCTGCCCGCGAAACTCTATGACGCCGGCAACGTCGTCTCGATCAACCTCACCGGCAGCGAGGAAGTCGCCTACCTGCCCGACGACTACGAGAACCACAAGATTCACTCCGGAGTCGAATTCGTCGAACTATACGGCGGCACCTGGCATTGCGCAGACGAGGGCATATACGCCCACTTCGAGGTTTCCGGGGGCATGCCGAGAATCGTATTCGGCAAATGGGGCAGCACAGACGTCGTGTACCCCACCGCGCAGTTCATTTCCGTGAAAGAGATCGGGAAAATGCACTACACAATCGTCCTGCAAAAGTCTGACGAATCGTATACGCGCGAGTGCGACTTCGTGATCTCCCAGGGCGGCGAGATGACGATAACCGACGATGAACACGTGACAGCCGTCTTTGTCTACGACCCGGCCAGGCAGCTTGCCGGCCCCGGCAGCCCCAAGGGTTGATATAAAGTATTAACACAAATCCAAAAGGCGGCGCCCCGCGCGGGGCGCCGCCTTATTTTTTCCCTAAATATAGTTCAAAACAGTCTGTTTACTTAAGTCTGAGTCTCAAGTCCCCGCTGGCCTCGAAGTCGAACTTCACCAGCTGCATGGCGGCCAGTCTCGAGAATATCCTCTCGCCGTAGTTCTCAAGAATCTCCGGCAGCGTCAGGTTTGAAATAACGATGCACTTCCGCGAGCTGTCCGTCACGATGCCGTCGATGATTCCCGACAGCATGTCCATTCTCGCCGGCGTCATCCGCTCCGTTCCGAGTTCGTCCAGAATCAGAAGGTCGGCGCTGTGGATGATCTCGAACGTCTGGTCCCTTCTCGCAAGCGCCCGTTCGTCGTCCCCGTAGTAAAGAAGGTTCTGCATCAGCAGCGGCACCGTCGCGTAGACCGTGAAGAAGCCCTGCCTGACCGCCTCGGTCGCCGCAAGACTCGCGAGATACGTTTTGCCCGAGCCCGCCTTGCCGTAGAAAAGCATGCTCCGCGACCCGCGCAAATCCGCCGTGAACCTCTTAGCGTCCTCAAGCTTTTCCAGCGCCTCCTGCCTGTCCTCCGGCGCGTACACGCCGGCATCGAACGCCTCGAAGCCCTTCTTGACCGGTATTCCGGACTCCTCCAGAACCGCCTTTTTGCAGATGTCCGTGTAGCACTCGCAGTAGGTCTGCACTCCGTTTCCGTCCTCGAGGTAGCCCTTATCGCGGCACTTTTTGCAGGTGTGGCAGTTCTCGATGTAGTCGGCCGGATAGCCCGCCGCGGTCAGAATCTCCGTCCGCCTTGCGCCAAGCCTCTCCAGCTCCTCGACGGTCCTTCTGTACTCTTCCGACTCCGCCTGCCCCTTGACGGCAAGCCTCACGAGCTTGAGGCCCTCTTCCCTGATCCGGGTCTCGGCAGCCTCGTATTCCGGCAACGCGGAAGCGACTTCCCGGCGTCTCTCATCCGCCAGTTTTTCAGCCTCGAACCGTCTCTCCGACAGTATCGCGGCCGCGTATGATGCGATTTCGGCGCGTTCTTTCATTTCGTGTCGCCCCCTGTTTTATTCTTGTTTGCGTCTTCCCGGCCGCTCTCCGCCGCTCCGTTCGCGCTCTTGTTGCTCTTGTCGTTTTTGTCGTTTTTGTCGCGTTGCTCGAGCATCTCGAAAAAGCTGCCGCTGTAATTTCTCTCGTTGTCGAAGTGGCCTTCCTGCCCCGCCTGTTTTTTCGTCTCGCGCCCGGTCTTGTTCCCGGATGCGCCTTTGGGTGCCTGGCCGCCGCCCTTTTTCCCCGCCTGCGCAAGCGCCTCGTAATAGTTCTTGACTTCCTCGGGATTTTTGAACCCCGCATCGGTCCATTTTTTGACCTCGCAGTCGATCTTCCTGACAGTGAACGCGCTCACCCGGCCCGTGTCGTCGAGCAGCACCGCCAGCATCTCCTTCGAAACACCGGCCTTGTACCAACCCGCGATAACGTTGCGTTCCTGCTCCGTCCACGGCCTCGAGAATCCGATTTTCCTCGCGACAAAGTCCGCGTAAGGCCCGAACTCCCGGAACCTCTTTTCCCGCGCGTCAACGTCCTCCGGCGTCTCGACACGCTCCGCATGCCAGTTCTCCGCCACTTTCGAAACGTAGGAAAGCATTCTCGACGAGAACGGTTCGTCGTCCTTTTTGCACAGCTTGAAAAGCAGGTAGATCGTCTCGGGCATGAATCCGTACTCGATCTTGCACTTTTCCAGAAAGTTGAACCAGGTGGCGTTCATTTTTCCGCCGAAAAACTCGTTGTTGACCGTTCGCACGACCTCCGAATAATCGTCTTTCAGCGCGTTGCCCGAAGCCGCGTCCTTTTCCCGGAAATCCCGCTCCAGAGCATCCTTGAGCGCGTTGCGAAGGTCCGAATCCGCGGTGATAACAAGTCCGTCTGAGGCAGAAATGGCCCCCGCCTGCTTGAGCTCGCGAAGCGCCTCAACACACGCGTTCTCGTCCATTCTGAGCGTCTTCGCGGCCTCCTCCTGGAAGAAGTCGAGCCCGTTCGCGAACAGATACCGGAGGTACACGTACATCTTCACGGCGTCCCCGGAAAGGCGGCCGAGATAGAGCTCCGCGAACGGATTTCCGATCGCAAAATTACCGTTCAGGTCGCGTTCTTTTTTCAATTTCATCTTTCGCGCCACCCCCTTTTTCCGCGGTCAGCCGCATTTTTTAGAGAAAACATCGCCGGACGCGTCATTTTCTTGTCCGGCGAATTGTATAAAGAGTCAAAAATCGGTTTCCTTCATCTGAAATTGCTGAGTTTCGAGTTATTTTCGTGCGCGCGACTTTTAAGCAATGCGCCGAAGGCACCTTTTTCTCACGACGCCGCAGCTTTATGTTGGCGGCATGAACGATAAACCCTGTGTGTTTCCACTCAGTCTCCGGGTTTAGCTATCGCTAAAAGTCGCCTTCGTGCGAAACACACAGGCTTTTACGGGGTAATAAGGTGCCTGCGGCGATTCCGCGAAGCGGTCAAGTGAGGGTCGCAACATAAAGTGCGGCTCCGAAGCTGTATGCAGATACTGCGAGAGGGAATCGCGAGAAAAGCAAGTCATCGCAGTAATTCGTCGTCAGACACACTATTTTTCTTCTTTACGCGATGGCTTGCGGAAAGAGCCGAAAATCGGCAATTCTAAACCATCGGGGTCGTTCCGATTTTGACAGCATGCACCACAAATCTGCCGTTTGCGTTCGTGTAATAGTGGCACGTCGACAGCGTCAGAATGTCGTCCTTGTAAGTGACCTCCACGCCCGTGTCGTACGCCGCGTCGTCCTTGAGCTTCGTCAGAAAGTCCTGGTACGCCGCGTTGCCGCCGAACTCCGTCTGAATGTAGTAGTTGTTCGTGGTGGTCTCGTAGGCAGAAAAGATCTTCCAGACCGTCACCGCTTCCGCCGTATAGGTGTAAATCAGCGAGTGCTCGTCGTAGTAGCTTTTCGACGCGTAGTTCTTGAGGGGGCCGAACATCGTTCCGTTCTGCATGTTGTGGCCGTAGATGATGTTGTGGCCCTTGAGCGTCTTCATGTTGCAGCGGTAGTCGAGGAAGAGCGTACCGGAGATGTTCGTGTCGCCGTCGAGATTTCTGTGCAGGTAGTATTCGTTGTCGACCGCCTGCGCGACCGGGTAGTTGATCGTCGTGTTCTCGATGTAGAGCCAGAACGAAAAGTCCGGGTAAGCGAGCGTGAACTGCTCGAGGCTTTCCTTGTCGCAGACCTGCGGGTAGTCGAAGCGGACCGTGTTGATTTTGGTGCCCTCGTACTCGGGGTAGATCGGGGTCTCGCGCTTTTCGACGTTCGACGCCGCCTTTGCGTTTATCGCGATGCTCTTGTTCTGGGCGTCGGAGTACTGGATGTCGCGCAGGTACTGGTAGACCTTGTCGCCGAGAACGACCAGCGTCGCCACCATGACGACGAACGCGACGATCCTGATAAGGCGCATGAAGTTAAAACCGCCCTTCTTGTTGGAAGTCGGTTTGCTCTTTTTCTTCTTCTCCTTTGTCGCGACCGCCTCGGGGCCGATGCCGAGCATTTCCCGGTATTCGGCCGGAACCTTGAAGGCACCCGTGTTGTTCTTTGAGTAAGTGAAATCCGTACTGCGTCCGGCCATAAAACACGCTCCGTTTTTAGAGTGGAAACGCTGATTTAATGCTCTTTACGCAAGCGGCTGATAGAACACTTGTGTGCGACGATTGCAGTCCGTTCGTTTTAACCGTTCTGTAAGCCTATAAGGTGTCTGACGACGAATTTTCTGCCGCTTGCTTTTCGAGAGCTTCCCTCTCGCAGTATTTTCATACAGCTTCGGGGAAACCCCGTGCGGAAAGCCCGCTTGTCTCCGACTTAGCTTTCGCTAAGAGTCGCCCGCGTACGTTCCGCGCGGCGATTTCGGAGTTATGCAAGGTGCCTACGGCGATTGCTAGGGGTCGCGCTCGAAAAAATAGCTATTAACTTAGCGTTTCCAAGGAATTATATACTGTCAGGGACCGTTTTTCAAGTCCCGGGCCTGTCTTCAGATGCGATTTTAGCACCCGATTATTGAATTAAGGTTGAATTCCAGGAAAGATTCCCGGGTTTCAGCTGTTCTTCGCGAATTTACGGAAACTTTCAAACAGGTTTTCACCCGTTTTCGAGAAGTTTCCTCGCCGTCTCGGGAGCCGCCCCGCCGCGCTGCGCGAGAACGAGCTCGTAGTAGAGCCCCTTCTTCGCCATGAGTTCCTCGTGGCTGCCCTCCTCCGCGATGACNNGAGTTCGTTGGGGCTGCCGGCCTCGACGATCCTGCCGCCGTCGAGAACGATGATCTTCGCCGCGTTCCTGAGCGTGGAGAGCCTGTGCGCGATAGCGATGGTGGTCCTGTCCCTGACGAGTTCGGCGATGGCGTCCTGAATCTGCTTTTCCATCTCGGTGTCCAGCGAGGAAGTGGCCTCGTCCAGAATCAGTATCCTCGGGTCGCGCAGAATGGCCCTCGCAATCGCGACGCGCTGCCGTTCACCACCCGAGAGCGTGTAGCCCTTCTCGCCGATTTTGGTGTTGTAGCCGTCGGGAAGCTTGACCGCGAAGTCGTGAACCCCGGCCGCCTTGCTGCACTCGATGACCTCCTCAACAGTCGCGCCCGGCTTCGAGTAGGCGATATTCTCGAACAGACTCGCGCTTGTAAGCACCGTCTCCTGCAGCACCGCGCCCAGCTGGCTTCTCAGGCACTCCGTGTCGTAATTTCTGATGTCCTCGCCGTCGATCAAAATCCTGCCGCTGTCGCAGTCGTAAAGCCTCATCACCAGGTTGATGAACGTCGACTTGCCGACGCCGGAGCGCCCCACCAGGCCGATCATCTCGCCCGGTTTGATCTCGAGGCTTATGTTTTTAAGTACCGTCTTCGTGCTCTCGTAGCCGAAACTGACGTTCTCGAACGTGATGTTGCCGTCGATCCTGCGGACCGTTCCGTTCTCGCTCTTCGACTCGGACTGTTCGTCAAGAAGGTCGAAAATTCGGTTGGCGGACGTGAGCACGCGCAGCATCTGGGACGGGAAGTTCGCGAGCCATCCGAGCGGTTCGTAGATCATTCCCACGTAGGCCGCGAACATCGTGCACTGGCCGACGGTGAGCGCGCCGCCGAGGATCATTTTTCCCGTATAATAGAGCAAAAAGTAGTTTCCGACCGTCAGGCCGAAGCGGATGAACGGCGACAGCTTCGCGAGAAGGATCTCGGTCTCCACCGAAATGTCGCGCTCGCGGGCGGCGGCTTTTTTGTAGCGCAGATTCTCCCTCGCCTCGGTTCCGTAAGCCTTGACGACCCGGATTCCCGAAAGAATGTCGTGAAGCGCCGCCGTGGTCTCGGACGAAGCCTCGCGCTGCCTGCCCATCAGCGTTCTGGTGCGCTTGTGGAACGCGACGATTGCCGCCGCGGTTATGGGAAGCGGAAGCGCGAATATGACGAGCAGCCGCCAGTCGTAATAGACCATAATGCCGCTGATGACGAGCAGCATGATTATCTGCTGGAAGAAGTTCGGCAGCCAGTTGTTCACGAACCCCTGAATCTGCCCCGCGTCGCTGGAAAGCGTCACCATTATCTCGCCGGTGGTGCGTTTTTCGACCTGCGAGATCGAGAGCGACTGGACTTTCGCGAAAAGCTTGCGCCTTATGTCGACAATCGTGCCGATGCCGACCCTCATGGAGATGTAGCCCCTCACGAAGCTCACGCCCCAGTTCGCGATCCGGCACACGAGCATGCCCAAAATCAGTGCGATGAACGGTATCAGCACCTTCACCGGGTCGGAGGCGATAAGGCCTGCCGAGGCGTCGTTCTTGACGTAGTCGTCCACGAGGTGGCGGTTGATGACCGGCGTGAGCATACTTATGCCCATCAGCACGAACTGGAAAAAGACGACGAAGAATATCGCGGTCTTGTGGGGTTCGGCGAGTTCGATAAGTTTTTTGATGACTTTTTTCTTGTCGAAGCACCTGCTGCAGCCCGAGGCGCCGGGTCTTATCGGGCGGCCGCATTTCGGGCAGATCCGCGGTCCGTCGCCCTGAGGTTCGGGAACGGACTCGCCGCCGGATTTTCCGGCTTTTTCCTTGTTTTTCCGGATTTTTCCGCCCTTTTTGCTTTCGTTTTCTTTGTTTCCGCCTTTACTTCCGTCGCCGGGTTTTATCTGTCCGGTTCTTCCGGCGTTTTCCGCGATTTTCCGCGGTCTGAAGCCGGCGCCGCCCGAAGGTCTTTCTCCCGCCGCCAAAGGCGTCGCGTCACCGGCCCCGCTGACGGTCATTTCGAGCGCCTTCAAGACCGGAATCACCCGCAGCGAACACTCCGGGGTCGCGTGGCACAGAACCGCAGTCCGGCCGTCCTTCAGGACCGCCTCGCCCGCGAAAACGCCGAAGTCGCGCCGCATGACGACGCTTGCGATCTCTTCAACGGGAATAGTCTTTCCAGTCGCCGCGCCGTCCGCCATTATCATCTCAACGACGGCGCGCCCTCCCGCCAGCGCGAGAATGCCGTCGCACGCCTTGTTGTCCGGATCCAGGTCGAAAAGCGCGCACGCGTCGAAAGGCACCCCCGAAAGCTCAGGAAAAGCGTCTGAAAGGCGCTGCTTTCTCTCCTCAACTTTCAAAGCGTACTCCGCTTCGGCGTTCTGCTTATTCGGTTTTCCGCGCCCGGTCATTCCGGACGTACGCAAATCCGCACCCATGATCCGTTTCCCCTCCCGCGCCACGGCGGCGCAGGCGTCTCAAAAATCAAATGTAAAGCTCGATCTTCTTCCTGCTCTTCGCGTCGAGCCTGCTCAAGTCCTCGATCTCGAACCTGTTCCCGTCCGCGTCGGTGATCACGAACCGCTCGTCCGACACCCGGAAAATGCTCCCGTAGGTGTCCTTCAGCGAGAACTCCGGCTTGTTGCCGTCCGCGTCCGTGACCTTCCAGATCGTCATCCCGTTCTTTTCCTTCAATTCGTTGATTTTGACTATTTTCCGGATAAAATACTTCCTCGCGATCTCCTTCTCGAGCGCCTTTTCCTGCTCGCCCTCGAAGAGACCGATGTCCGCGATCATCCCGATTTCGTCCTGTTCAGTATTGAGAACGCTGACGAGTTCCCTGCGCGAGCTGTACGGGAACAAAAGGTGAAGCATCACCCGCTTCTCATCCTCCCCGCCCGTGCTCCTGTCGCGCATGAAAAGACAGCCGTCGCGGTCCTCGAACTCGGCGTTTTCCGGCGTTATGTATCTGACGCGCGTGGCCTCCAGCGCCTGCCTCTCAAAAAGCCCCGCGCCGTACCGTCCGTACTCCTCTTTTTTGTTTTCGTTCTCTTCCATGCGCTCACACCCTTCCGGACCGGCCTTCACTGCCGTCCGTGTTTACTCGTCCTCTTCGATAATGTTCTTCATCGCGGCGACCTGCATCACGTACAGCCGCCTGTAAATGCCGTCCCGCGCCAGCAGTTCGGCTCCGGTGCCTTCCTCGTAAAGTTTGCCCTTCTCTATGACTATGATCTTGTCAGACCCGCTGAGAGTCGACAGCCGGTGCGCTATCGTGATGGTCGTGCGGCCCCGAGAAAGCTCGTCCAAAGATATCTGGATCATCCGCTCAGTCTTGGTGTCCATGCTGGCGGTCGCCTCGTCCAGCACAAGAATCTTCGGCTTTTTGAGAATCGCGCGCGCGATGGAAATGCGCTGCCGCTCGCCTCCCGAGAGACCCATGCCGCCAGCTCCGACCTTCGTCTGGTAGCCGTCTTCCAGCTTCACAATGAATTCATGCGCGCCGGCCTTTCTCGCCGCGTCGACGACCTCGCTTCTGGAGGCGTCAGGGTTTGAGTAGGCAATGTTGTCGAAAATCGTGCCGTCGAAAATGTACGTCTCCTGCGAGACGATGCTTATGTTGTCCCGGAGCAACGACAGTTTCATGTCTTTAACGTCCACTCCGTCAATAAGAACGCTTCCCGACTCGGTGTCGTACAGCCTCAGAAGCAGGTTCGCGAGAGTGCTCTTTCCCGCTCCGGAATGGCCCACGATGCCCAGCTTTTCGCCCGCGGCCACCTTGAACGACACGTTGTCTATAATGCGGCGGTTCTTTTCGTACGAGAAGCACACGTTGCGGAACTCGATCTCGCCTTCGATGGTGTCCTTGTCCACCGGATTGTCCGACTCTTTGACTCCCGGTTCCGCGTCGTGAATTTCAAGCAGCCGGCGCATCGCGTTCGCGCAGTCCGCGAAGGAATCCATCATGTCCGCCAGCGAGAACAGCGGCGAGTTGAGCATGCCGCAGTAGGAGATGAACGCCGCGAAGAATCCGTAGGTCATCTGCCCCTTCATCGTCAGCCAGCCGCCCACTCCCCACACGAGAAGCGTCGACAGGTACATGACCAGGTGCAGCGCCGGCGGAGCGGAGTGTCTGAAAATGTTGATCCTTTTCGCCGCGTCCGCGACCCCCAGCGTCACAGTGTCGAACTGCCCGCATTCCTGCTCCTCCATTGCGAACGCCTTTGTGACCTTGATCGAACCCATCGAGTCGGTCAGCTTCGCGTTGAACTTGCGCGACGCGGAGTGCCTCTTAAAGTGCAGGTAGTGCTGCCTTCTGAGGGTCTTGAGAGCCAGCCAGAAGAACAGCGGCAGAACGGTCACGCACACCGCCGCCAGCAGCGGCTGCATCATGAACATGACAACCGCGACCACAATGATTTGCGAAATGCTGACCACGTAGTACGACAGTCCGTCCACGAAGAACCAGTGAATGCTCGACGCGTCTTCGTTGATCTGCGTCATCATGCCGCCTGTCTGCCTGCCGGTGAAAAAGTCCAGCGAAAGCCGCTTCATCGACTCGAAAATGGTCACTTTCAGGTCGTAAACAAGGAATCCGGCCGTTTTCGCGGTCAGAATCTTCGCGATCATGTTGACGAAAATGGTCAGAAGCCCGACGCCGGCGACTATCAGCACGACCATCAGGATCTTCCCGTAGTAGGAGTTGCCCGGGGTCAGCACCTTGTCGTAAAAGAACGCCGACGAGAAGTAAGGCGAAATGACGCCGATACCGCTCACCAGGAGCATCAAACCGAGCATCAGCGCGATCCGCCACTTGTATTTTTTCGCGAAAAACGCGAACTTGCCAATCAAACCGGCGGCACTCGAACAGTACGGGCAGTGTTTTTTCGAATTCTCCGGGAACCGGCGACCGCACACCGGGCAGAAAAGCTCAGGCGCAAAATCCTCCGGGTCTCCCTCCGCCTGCTCGCCCTTCATCAGCCGCTCGCAATACTTCACGAACAGTATCATGTCGGTCCTGCACGAGAACGTTCCCGCCGCCACCGCCATGTCGCCCCGCTCCGTTTCCGCGATAATTCTCGCCGTCGAGAGCATCTCTTCGACGCGGAGCTTTTTGACGTCTTTATAGTCCACCCTGACGGTGCCGGTGACCGCGAAGGTTCTCGAAGGCGCGCGTCTCAAATCGCGGGACTTTTCGAGCACCCAGCGGCCGTTCACCGCCGTGATACCGTCTTCAAAGGCGCAGACAAGACAGACGCCGGTGCGGGCGTCGGGATCGAGGTCCGTAACCGCGAATATCTTTATGCCGTCCGCGGGAAGTCCCGTCTCGGCGGCAATTTGCGCGTATTCGTCTTTGAAAGCGGTTATTTGAAGCATTTCAGGTCCTTTTCAGGCGTTTTTCATGATTTTCAGGCGTTTTTCATGATTTTCAGGCGTTTTGCGGCTTGCCGGACTCTAAGTATTTCAGCAGTATTTTTCTTCCAGATAGTCCGTGAACACGGTCGGATCGAGCGGTCCGCAGATGCTCTCGAAGAGCTCCCCGGGATCCTTCATCTTGCCGAAGCGCCAGATTTTATTTTCGAACCACGCGTTGATCTTCGCGATGTTCCCGCTGCGCACGCATTCCCACACGTCGAATTCCTTCATCATCTCGCGCAGGTACTGCGCACCGTAGGCCGAGCCGATCGCGTAGGACGGGAAGTAGCCGATGTCGGCGCCCGCCCAGTGCATGTCCTGAAGCACGCCCTCGCTGTCCGAAGGCACGTCAATCCCCAGGTATTCCTTGTAGAGCCTGTTCCACTCGGCGGGAAGGTCCTTCGTGTCCAGGTCGCCGGCGATAAGACGCTTCTCGAGCTCGTAGCGCACCATCACGTGCAGGCAGTAGGTGACCTCGTCCGCCTCGGTTCTCTTAAGCGAGGGCTCGACCTTGGTGACCATTTTCCAGAAGGACTCGGGCGTCTCGGCGTCCAGTCTGGGCGCGAATTTTGCCTTCATCCAGGGGAAAATCAGCTCGCAGAAAGCCTTCGAGCGGCCGATGATGTTCTCGTAGAAGCGCGACTGGCTTTCGTGAATCGCCATCGAGACGCCGCCGCCCACATTCGTTTCAGTCAGTTCGTCCGCGATTCCCAGCTCGTAAAGCGCGTGGCCGCCTTCGTGAATGACCGAGTACATCGACGCCGCCGGCATGTTCTCGTAGTAGTGGGTCGTGATCCTGACGTCGTACTTCGTGAAATCCGTCGTGAACGGGTGCTCGGTCTCGCCCAAAATGCACCGGTCTCTGTCAAGGCCGATTGTGTCCATCAGGAAGTCCGAGAATTCGCGCTGGAGCTCCACCGGGTACGCGCAGGTGATTGCCGAATCGTCCGTGGCGCGGCTCTTTTCGGCGGCTTTCGCGGCCAGCGGAACGAGCCGTTCTTTAAGGCAGGCGAAAAAGTTGTCGCAGGTTTTGACCGTCAGCCCCTTCTCGAAGCCGTCCAGCAGCGTCTCGTAGGGGTCGCAATCCGGCCTTCTCAGCAGCGCGAACCGCTTCATCGTCGCGAACATCTTTTTAAGGTATGGCTCGAAAAGCGCGTAGTCGTTCTTCTCCTTCGCCTCTTTCCAGACGTCCATCGCGGTGGTCTGCAGCTTCACGAACTCGACGTACTCGTCGACGGGAATGCAGGCGATCTCCTCGAATTCACGCGTCAGAAGCTCGATTCTTCTCCGCATGAGCGGGTCGAGAGAATCCTTCGCCTCGTTAAGCGCCTTCAGCCTTTCGACCGCCTCGGGGCTCGAAGTCAGCTCGTAGCTCATTCGCGAAAGCTCGCCGAGAATCTCGCCGCGGACCGCAGCCGATTTTTTCGGAGCGACCGTGTTCCCGTCGTAGTAGATTATTCCCGAAGCGTTTTCAAGCGCGAACTTCGCCTTCTCGCACGCCTCGAACTCTTCCAAAAGTTTTTGAATTTCCATAATTTGCTCCAATTACAGTTGTCAGTATCACTCAGTTTTAATTTTGAACGTGTACGAGCCGCTGCCGAGGTGCATCTTCACGCCCGATACAGGCATTACAAGCGTCGCCGACGTGTTGGCCGGAACCTCGCACTCGTAGACGAGCTCGTCGCCCTCGTATCTCCAGTAGGAGCGGATGAGTCCGTTCGAGGAGTTGTAGGACGCCTTGCAGAAGCCGATCCTTCTGTCGGGAACCGGGGCGAGAATGAACTCGGCAAAGCCGGCCGTCTCAGGCCTGATGCCCGCCATGTACGCGAACATCCACTCGGAAACGCAGCCGTACGCGTAGTGGTTGAACGAGTTCATGCCCACGTCGCCGAAACCGTTTTCGAGCGAGTAGCTGTTCCAGCGCTCCCAGACGGTCGTGGCGCCCGCCTTGACCGAGTAGAGCCAGGAGGGCATCTTGTCCTGGAGCAGCAGCGTGTAGGCCATGTCGTTGAAGCCGTACTCGGAAAGCGTCGGCAGCAGAATGCTTGTGCCCAGGAAGCCTGTCTGGAGGCGGTTCTCCTTGTCCGCGAAGTTGTCCATAAGCTGCTTTTTGACGGCCTCGTACGACTTTTCGTCGGGAAGAAGCCTCAGCTTGAGCGCGAAGAGAGCGGCCGTCTGCTGCGTGAGCTTGACCGTTCCGTCCTCGTTGACGTACGTCTCGATGAAGAATTTCTTCTGCTTTCCGTAGATTTCCGCGTAGTGTCTCGCGTCGTCCGGTCTTCCGGTCGCGTCGGCCATTTCCGACATGATCATCGCGTCCCACGCGTAGTAGCAGACTCCGAGGTACACCTGGAGTTCCTGGCTGTTGGGCTCGAACGAGAGCCAGTCGCCGTACGCAGGAACGGGACCCGCGGTGCCCTTCGAGAACAGGAAGTGATCCATGTAGAGCTTCATCGAGTGGTAGTTCTCCTCGATAATGGTCGTGTCGCCCGAGTTTTTCCAGACGTAGTAGGGAACGAGAATGCCCGCGTCGGCCCAGCCCATGCAGCCCATTCCGAGCACCCACGGTCCGCAAGGAGCAACGCTCGGATACGAGCCGTCAACGCCCTGCGTGTCGCGCATATCAGTCATCCACTTTTCGAGGAACGACTGCGCGGCTGTCGAATAGTACTGCGCCGCCGGCGTGAACACCTGCGTGTCCGCTGTCCAGCCGAGTCTCTCGTCGCGCTGCGGGCAGTCCGTCGGAATGCTCACGTAGTTCGAGTACATTCCCCACCTGCCGTTCAGGAACAGCTTGTTGACAAGCGCGTCGCCCGTCTCGAGCTCGCCGCTGTCGTAGCCTACGCTTGTAACGGTTTTCGCCGCGATATCCTCGAAAACGACCTCGTCGGTCGCGGTGATCTGCACGTATCTGAAACCGTAGAACGTGTGGACCGGCTCAAACTCCTCGGCTTTGCCGTCCTTTCCGACAATATACGTCGTCGCGGCGCGCGCGGACCTCATATTTTCGAGGTATACGCTTCCCGCGGGGCCGTCGTTGCCGCGCGATCTCTCGCCGTTCCTGTCGTTGAGCATCTCGCCGTGGCGGACAGTTACCACCGTTCCGGCTTTACCTTTAATAATGAACCACTCGCGGCCCGCGGCGTTCTGGCCGAAGTCGACCACCGCCGTCGCGCCCTTTTTCAGCGTGAACCCGGGCTCCTTGAAGTCCTTTCTGTTGTCGATAACGCCCGCTTCGCCGTCTCGCGCGCCCTCCGCGCTCGCCGGCTTCGCTCCCTTGGCGCCCTTAAAAGTATAGATCTGTACCGGGCGCCTCAAAAGGTCGTCCCTCTCGGAAACGGGCTCCCCGTGCCACGACTCCAGCTCACCCGAGAAGAAGTCGCACTCGTTCGCGTCCTCCCAGGCGGAGTCGTCGAAACCGGGGTACATATAGTCCTGCGGAATCCTCGCGTCGTAGTCCTCGCCGTCCCAGATCGAAGCGGCAACCACCGGGTTCTCCGCGGAGACCTTCCAGTCCGCACCCGTAGCGATTATTTCCTGCGTACCGTCTTTTCTCTCGATCAGAATCACGCACAGGAACATCGGGAAGTCGCCGCGCAAGCCTATTCTATCCGAATACCAGCCGCTGCCCACGACCGCCGAGACCGCGTTCACGCCCTCTTTGCACATCGGGGTGATATTGTAGCTGTTGTAGAACCTTCTCTTTACCGGCTCGGTGAAGCCCGGTTTCAGCACGAACGAGTGGGGGCCGCCGGTGGGATCCGTGTCGAACACTTCCCTGCCGTTGACGTACGCCTCGTATACGCCGCCGCCCGAAGTGAACATCTTAACGTTCCTGACCTCGCCGTCGATCTCGAACTCTTTTCTGAAAGCGGGCACCGTCAGTTTGGTGTAGCCTTCTTTGTGGGGGAGCGTGATCCACCTGGCGCCCAGGTCCTCCGCCTCCTCCATAAGGCCGGTCGAGAAGTACCCGTCAGCCTCCGCGGAAGTGCCATCCGACATTTCCACCCTGAGGGTCCAGACGTAGTCCTGCGCAAACTCAAGCTCGTCGCCGTCGTAAATTTCCCAGTTCTCGCCGCTCTCGACGCGCCCGGTATCCCAGACGACCTCGCCGTCTTCGTCGCGAACTTCGATCCAATAGGATTTCTGGACCACGTTGCTCGCCCCCGAGGCGATCTTCCATCCGAAACGCGGGCAGCACACGTCGATGCCGACCGCTCTCGTCAGTTTTTCGGTAGTTAAATCATATAATCTTGTCATAAAACGTTCCCTCCCGGCCCGGACCTTTTAAGTTTACTTTTCGCCCACGGTCCCGCGGCCAATTTCATATTGTTTTGCAGTTCTAGTCAAGTTGTTTCGTAAGTCTTATACGGCCCGTTCCGGCTTCAGTTCATACGACCCGTCGGCGTCCAGTCACCAGTGGCAAAAGCACGCGCCGTATATAATAATTGTTTGGTCCCCTTGCCATAAAAATCAGTCGCTTCATTATACTATGAGCCAGTCTTTTTTTCAATTAAAAAATAAAAAAATCCTGTGGCTTTACCGGCGTTTTCGCAGCCAATTCATGTCTGGATCTCGGATACCCATCTATTAACAAAAGCCAGCGGTCCATCGGACAAAGAATCAGCAAATATCATATTTATCGAAGCAGTCAACCTTAAAACTAACAGGTCATACATATATTATTACAATCCGGCGTTTTTTAAGACTCCGGTAAGAGATAATGCCGGTTATTTGAATTGAAAATAACAGATTGTCCCAGAAAGGGCCTCCGCTTTTTTCTAATTATAAATACCTTGCATCGAGTTTTAGCTTACGTCCCCGCGCGAGGGGCGACAACGCGCCCTTGACAAGGCAGACGTAGTCGAATTCATTTTAACTCACGCCCCTGCGGAATGGCGGCAGTTATAGACACAGCAATGGGATGCAGTTGACAAATTTCAATCCACGCCCCTGCGCGAGGGGCGACAATTTCGGCCTTTAATAATTAATCGGACCCTAACATTTCAACCCACGCCCCTGCGTGAGGGGCGACCCTGGCGTCTCCGGAGCGCTTCGTCATGACGTCATTTCAACCCACGCCCCTACGCGAGGGGCGACCCAAGGGATGGATGTTCCTAAACCTGCAAGATGGATTTCAACCCACGCCCCTGCGCGAGGGGCGACGCCCGCGTCATTGTACTCGTCGGACATCCACTTATTTCAACCCACGCCCCTGCGCGAGGGGCGACTTTTTTCACAGCAATCGAGGCCGTTGACTTCCTATTTCAACCCACGCCCCTGCGCGAGGGGCGACCCCTTGTGACCGACAACAAGGCTTTGATGCAGGCATTTCAACCCACTCCCCTGCGCGAGGGGCGACCAGAGTTCGAGAAGCTCATCAAGGGCGACTACAAATTTCAACCCACGCCCCTGCGCGAGGGGCGACACAGAACAGTCTGAAGAGCAGACCGATGAGAAGACCATTTCAACCCACACCCCTGCGCGAGGGGCGACGTCGCTCCGACCTTCAGGTATTGCATCTGATCGTCATTTCAACCCACGCCCCTGCGCGAGGGGCGACAAAGGTCCCAGCACATCCCTTTATCCTCGATCCAATTTCAACCCACGCCACTGCGCGAGAGGCGACTTCCCGGCATAATGTAATTGACGACGTCGGAAACTTTTCAACCCACGCCCCTGCGCGAGGGGCGACCGTAAAGCAAATAGAATTTATTATTCAAAAAGTCTATCAACAATCAAATTTATTGTATATCCGCCATTAATCTTTGATGACCCTATCGTTATTCAAAGATTAATCGATAAAAAGTTGTAATTTTTTCACATCTATGAGCGCGAACACTATATTAATTATGACTGTTAGTACTTCGCACTCAAAATAGTAACACGCCTTCAGGATCATAATTCTCTTTCAAGCCGAACTTCTCAATTTTATTTCTGTAATTATCACCAAGGTGGTAGATTCTCAAGCTATCTTCAGTCTCATCTATTTCTCCAAGAATTCTCTTACGGAAACTAACTAATTGAGCGGGATCCAAGTAGCATTCGAACACAGAGTTTTGAACCCGTTGTCCATAATCGCAACATACCTTTGCAATGTCGCTCCTTACCTGAAGGGCACGAACCACCAACTCATCTCCTCGTTTCTCGACGATTGTCGGATTGTGAGTTCTTTCGTGTTCAGTTCTGCCCTCCGCGGTAAGGCGATTATCCACCCACAAATTCTCATTATGTATCAGCGCCCATTGGCGTTTACAGAATGCAAAATGTTGGATTCCGGATATGCTTAAATAAGTATCTATACTCACGTCCTTATTTCGCATGCGACTCCTTCAGGAAGGTTGTTGGTGTCCACGGTAACTGTATAGTCTTTATAAGAACGCGGGGAATCGCTCTCATCATTCCTGTCTACATGAACAAGATCGAACAATTTATGAGCAGGCGCATTCCCATACTCTGAATCGTGCTTGAAAATAATGAGTTCCCGTGACGCCATTTTACCTCTTGCTGCAGAGTGGTCGAATTCAAACATATTCATAAGCGCATTCCACAAAAGCTCCAAATCTTCATCGGTAAAGCCCGTTGTTTTTCTGGCAAGATTAGCCGAAACAAAGCCTTCAACCTTGTATAAAGCATACGGAACAACATACTTTCTACCCATTTCTGTATTCTTTTGCTCGGCATCCTTTTCTGTAGTAATAGCCACTCTCGTAATTGTAACTTCCTGCGGCAAAACAGGACTAATGCTCCTGGCAAATCCAATCTGAACCGGGCCTCTTATCTGCCCGCAGTTCAATGCGTGTTTTGTGAAAGTTGTCATGACAGCCCCGAATGTCCTTATATCAAAAAACTGTCTGCACATGTAATCTCTAACCTTTTCATCCAAATTAGGCTGCTTCTTTTTTTCCGCCTTAATCTGCTCCGCATCTACTTTATCCGCATCTAATCCGAGATTCTTATACGCTTCCTTATCACTTGTGTTGAGGGGGATATTGTCTTTGATATAGATTCGGTAACCCGGAACGCCTTCTTTAACGGTTTCAACATAATTCCGAATCTTTCTCTTAAGGCATACATCCGTCACTATGCCAAAACCGGTTTCCACGTCGGTTCTTGGCATATTTCCGGCGTCAGGGTCACCGTTGGGGTTTCCGTTTTCCACATCAAAAAGTAACACAAATTCATATCTGTTTTTAATAATTTCCATGGTCATTTCTCCTTTTTCTCAAATCTTTTTTGTTGCTGATGATAATAGCCTAACTGGAATGCACCTTGTTCAGGCAAAGTCAGTCTGGCTGGCAGGTCTTCTCCAAGAACGCTCAGAAGTGCCGCAACCTGCTTCTCAAAATAAACCTGTGAACCCGTGTCCATTTTACGCAGGTGCTTCTGGTATAAATTGTTAAGCAACGGCAGTATTTGAGCCGGAGTCGCAGCGGCAGAATTAAAATACTTGTCTTTAATCGTCGCATTAATACCCGGATTAGCTTTTTGTTGTGCCGCCTCATAGACAGCAAACAACCGCCCAATCACATATGGTACATTAGTACTGTTCTCGTTCAAACTCACATTCAAAACCTCCTTAGGACATCCTTTATTTTCATTTTTCAAAAAATAGGCCTTCAAAATCGCTGCTCGACCAGGAGTGATACTCCTTTCAGCATGAATTCGCAACTCGAGCATTTCAAACACCCCACTCGGATATGCTGAACCTGTAACAATTGACCTAAACACTGCTCCGGATAAAACAGGGTTCGGTTCTTTATCTTTTGATTTCAGATTAGTCAGTTCTCGCAAAAGTCCCCAAATAGGCAAAAAAGAATACCTGGCACCGGTGATTTTCAACCTCTCTTGGTGGGCATTAACATTTTGCATCAAATCTCCAAATGTATTTTGATAAAAGAACCTTACCGAAAGTCTTGCATTGTTAGGCGCTAATCCAAGTATGTAAAACTGCTTGCTGGGCGATAGAGAGAATTCGTCACACGGATTCCCTTCCGCAAGTCTGCTTATCACAGACTTAATGGTATCCATATCCATTTGTGAAGTAAAATCATTCGAACTCACTTCATCTCCAAACAGCGCAACGAGAGACAGGTTTTTATACTGAGGTTCTGCCCCCTCAGCCCAACACACAACTGTAGTATCTCCGATTTGTTTCGTGCTGTCGCGGTCAGACAGGAGATAATTCAATGCACTTGTATATGCGAACGCAGCTCGTTTGCCAATCGGGGCATTTTCACCTTGCCGCTTTCCATATGACGAAAACGCAGGCGCATTATATGAAACCAAAGCAGCGCCGCTCGATTGAGCATTTCTAACACCCTTTATGGCTGGATGAACCAATTCCAATACATCTTCTTCGCCGGTAACTAAGCAAGTTACCTTTTCCCCCGTGGCGTCGTTGTACTTGTTTTGCCATATGTGTTTAATTTCAGGATCTTCATGAGCATACTTTCCGTTAACTCTAAATACGATATTCCCACCTTTGATAAGCTCTGATTTTTTACTCGCAAAAATCGGATTATTATCGCACTTGTCCGGATCCCATTGCTCAAAGAAACTCAGGATTGATTTGGCTGTTATTCCCTCTAAACCCTGAAGATTATCACGATGAAACTGTTGGCACGCCTTAAAACACTTTTTACTCTTCTCTATATCGTTCTTTCCGTCTATGCCAAAAATATATGAAGAATTATCCCAAAGAAAATTTGACACTATGCCTGACGTTCTCTTAACCGGGGCTGGCAAAACCATCGTCTGATTAACCTCCTTTGGTTTACCATTAATAGTGATAGTTTCCGTTGTCGGCACAATATCCTGTATACTTCCATTTGGTCTTAAGCAAAGCGCAAAACTGACCTTAGTACTATTCCAACCCGGTTCTGATATTTCACCTCGCGAAAGCAAATCATTATAAAGCCTGGTAAGTGCAGTTAGAATCATTTTACGACCTCCTTATCATTAATAGAAGGCACTTCCATCACTCCATCAATCAGTGCTGCTCGAAAGAAAACCGGTCGTATTTCCTCCGCATCTGAATAGTCCATATCCAATAGCATATAACCTAAGTCCTTAGTTCCGCGAAGTTCCTGAGGACAAGGAGGAATATCGTCGCAAATCTTAAAATATGCCGGAAATTCTCTTGTCCCAAAGCATGGTTGATGGAAGAATCTTCCTTTTTCAAGTCTTCGCCGAAGAATGTCGGAAAATTTGCCGGGATTGTCTGCCTCTGACGCTTTTTCGGTAATATCGAAGTGAGCTTCAATTATATATCTGACATCTCGCAGAATCATAGATGACCTTTGCTGAATACTCTGTGGGGTTGCTATGTAAACAGGTTCTCCCGACTCCATCATCTTTTTTACCGAACTGGCGCTTACTGTGTCTTTGACCTCGTTACGTTTGATGTTTGTGAATCTGATTGGATTACAGACTCTAATTCTATCAATTACATACCTTATTCCCGGATGCCAGTAAATCGCCTCTATTATGCCTCTTGCAGCAGATGGTGTGATGACATCATAGCTTACCCTCTCGACTTTCATCTCGGGTCTGCTGAAGCAAGCATAATCGCCCCAAACCTCAATTTTAATAGCCATTTAATCTCCTTTCCATTAAACAAACATTGCTCTTCCGTAGTCGGCACCAAGACCGAGCCCACAGTTTTCATCATATCTCAACTCATTTATTAGAATAGCGCTTCCATAATCTGTTTCATCTAAATCGCCCGATTCGAGTAAATTGATATAGTCTCTCTCGTAAACATTAACTCCGTATTTTCCTGCAAGTCTAAAAGTAGTAGTATCTGCATTTCCATTTTTAATTCTGCTCAACAGTTCACCGTTATCCGCAGTTGGAATGTATACGGTTTTAGTAAGCTGGTCTATCATATGAAAGTTCTCAGAAACTGTCTTATAAGGTAATGTGCATCCATTGTATCCAAACGAAAGATTTTTGACAGACTCACTCTCGTCGATCCCGGTTCCGATTAAACTCCTGTACGCTTTAAAATAATAATCTATCGCTTCCGCAGAGCCAATATCCTCAAATTTCTCTATAGTTTCCCGGGCTGCACCTATACATATGTCAACCATAGAAGGATTTCTCTTTCCTAACTCAAAAACAGTTACGATACTCTCCGCAGCAGGTCTTTTTCCTTCCCTGTTGCATCGTCCTGCAGCCTGAACAATTGAATCCAGACCATTTATCTCTCTAAATACAGTCGGGAAATCAATATCCACACCGGCCTCGATAAGAGAAGTCGATATTACACGGCAGCTTAATCCTGCTGAAAGCCTCTTGCGTATCGTGTTCAGTACTTTTTTTCTATGTTCGGGATACATTAAAGTTGAAAGATGAAAACTTCCCTCATCAGGCAACCGTTCAAATAGTTCTCTGGCCGTTTTCCTTGTATTTACTATACACAATACCTGATTCAGGCATGAGATCTTATCTGCCAAATCATCAACATTTGTTTTCCCGATATAGTTGTACTCAACTCTCTTTAGCGCAGTGAACATTGCCCCAATGTCGGTACTAATTTCATGTATACACATTCCTTGTGTGTATTCGTTCATTATATCTTGAATGAATGGTTGTGTTGCGGTACATAACACAGCGGATACTCCAAAGTGCTTTACTAATGTTCCTATTAATGCGATGCAGGGTAGTAAATGTTTTGTCGGAATCATTTGAGCTTCGTCAAAAACAACAACACTGTTCGCAACATTATGTAGTTTGCGCGTTTTCGAAGGGCGATTTGAATAAAACGATTCAAAGAATTGTACCGCGGTAGTTACGATTATCGGAGCATCCCAATTCTCTGTTGCCAACTTAGGGTTCCAATTATCTTCGGAATCATATTCCTCTTTAAAATCAACCTCGGAATGGTGTTCGAGCACATTTTTACTTCCAAAAACGGAGGCAAAAACAGCTGCATTTTGTTCGATAATAGATGTATAGGGAATGACATATATAATTCTGGACATTCCATTTTTGACAGCATGGTTTAAAGCAAATGCCATTGAAGAGAGCGTCTTTCCTCCACCGGTTGGTACGGTAAGAGAGAATAATCCTCGGTCAAGATTTGCCGAATCATTGCAGTCCTTCCTAACCTTCGTACGAAGAACATCTAAAGGAGAAGAAGGATTCTCATACTTCCGCATATATGCTCTAAGTATGTCTAATAGTTCTGTTAAACTGTTATGCGACCAATCCCTAACACTTTTTCCTTTCATAAATGCCTCTGTGTCAAGATAGTCGGCATCGACTAAAGTTGAGAACAGCATCCTGCCCCACAAAGATCTCGCAAAAGGCTCGTTTTCAAACAAGGGCTCTTCTGTAGTTTCCGGCAGCGAGAACTCTTTCGCAAAATCATAAAAGTCTCTTTTTTTAGCTTTAATTCTTCCGACAAGCGTTGGCATCCCTGCTATATCCGTGACAATATTGCCAAAATCCGGCAATCCCGAATGATGTCCTGCTACACAAATTGCACAAATCGGCCTATTCTGAATACCGGCGCAGGCAATAGCTCCGGCAGAAGAATGGTCAACTATAGGTCCGCCGTTCAGTCTGTTTTGAAAATCGTCGCAACACTTTCCTATATCATGAGCCATTCCTACAAGAGCCCCGAATTGACTTGCCCCGAAATCTGCAGCAAACCTCTCTGCTAAAACTGAGGTACCCTCAAGATGTGATTCTACTGTCTGAAGTCTTCCGTCTTCCGCTTTGTGAGCATAGTAACACTTCATCATTTCATTTCCACGCGTCTTCATCACAACAACCATACAAAAAACTCAATTGTTATATTAACTGAGTATCTCTAATCCAATACAATCGAAGTAATTATATACCAAAGTAATCTTTTGTCAATTGAAATAGGACAAAGGACCGTGTCAAGTTGTTGTTGGTAC
>DBXM01000029.1 GCA_002309655.1 Mageeibacillus sp. UBA1212 | reverse complement strand
TCTCGATGAACGCCTTGTTGACGATGTCCATTTCCTTCTGGACGTCCTTGTACTTGAAATCCATTTCCTTGCCGCCGACGATGCAATTCTGCTCGGCGAGATCCGGGGGCACCACCCAGTCGAGGGTGATGTTGCTGAACGGAGCCTGCGTACCCCATCTGGAAGGCGTGTTGACGCCGAAAATGAATGACTCGAGGCACTTTTTCACCTGGTCGTAGTCGAGGTTGTCGGTGCGTACGAAAGGAGCAAGGTACGTGTCAAAGGACGAAAACGCCTGAGCGCCGGCCCACTCGTTCTGCATGATGCCAAGGAAGTTGACCATCTGGTTGCAGAGCGTGGCGAGGTGCTTCGCGGGAGCGGAAGTGATCTTGCCGGGAACGCCGCCGAGACCTTCCTGAATGAGCTGCTTCAGCGACCAGCCCGCGCAGTAACCCGTGAGCATGGAGAGGTCGTGAAGGTGCAGGTCCGCGTTCCTGTGGGCGTCCGCGATCTCCTGGTCGTAAACCTCGGAGAGCCAGTAGTTGGCGGTGATCGCGCCGGAGTTGCTCAAAATGAGACCGCCCACGGAATACGTAACCGTCGCGTTTTCCTTAACGCGCCAGTCGTTGACCTTGAGATAGTCGTCAACAATGGACTTGTAGTCGACGAGGGTGGACTTCACGTTCCTCAGCTTCGCGCGCTGACGGCGGTAGAGAATGAACGCTTTCGCGACGTCCGCGTAACCCGCTTTGATCAAGACGTTCTCGACGCTGTCCTGGATGTCCTCCACCGAGATCAGATCATCTTTTATCTTCGGTATGAAATCCGCTGTGACTTTCAGCGCGAGGAAATCTATAATGCTCGAGTTAGTGTTCGTCTCGCAAGCTTCAAAAGCCGACGTGATGGCGGCGGTTATCTTGCTGATGTCAAAATCGACGATTTTATTGTTTCTTTTTTTAACTCTGTACATGTGTGGCGTTTCCTCCAAAATGTGATTCGGGGGAATTATATCACCGCCGGAAAAGCGTGTCAATAGCAAAATACTACATTTTGAATAAAAATCGAGGAATTCCGCAAAAAAACACAATATGTAGTTTTGGCTAATATTTTACGGGGCGGCGGCGGGAATGCGGGAAATAGCGGAAAATGCCGAAAACACGCGGAAAATCGCGATTCACAAACCTTCCGGGAAGCCCCGCCCGCGCTTCAGGAATACTACATTTTGAGGCCGATAAAACTAAAGCGCGGCGGAAATTCCGCCGCGCCCTCTTCCATACTGTTTTTTGTACGGGATTCTTACAACCCTCTTATGCCGGTTCCCGGAACGATGGCCCTTGCCGCCGCGAGAATCTCCTCTGCCTCCGGCTGCGAAAACGCCTCAAATCCCGCGCCGCCTTCCGCTTCCCTGTTGGCGAGAACGTCGCCCGAGTCGACGTACATCTGGAGAAAATAGTTCGCGTCAGGCCCGATCCGGCGGCAGATCTCCTCCACGTCCGGAAGCGTGTGGAGTCCCTTCACGATCGTGGTCCTGAACTCGTACGGAACGCCCGACCCTTTTATTATTTCAATACTCTTCGCGAACGGCTCAAAGGAAATTCCGGAAATGCCGGCCGCCTCGCCGTATTTTTCCGGCGAGTGCTTGACGTCCATCGCGACGTAGTCGACCAACCCGGCCTCCAGAACGTACTTCAGCCTGTCGGGCAGGAAGCCGTTCGTGTCCAGCTTCACCAGGAAGCCGCGGTCCTTGACGCCCGCCATGAAGCCCGCCAGCTCGCGGTGCAGAAGCGGCTCGCCGCCGGTTATCGCGACGCCGTCGAGAAGCCCTTTCCGCTTCGCCAGCAGCGCGAAAACGTCCTCTTCGTCGACGTTCCCCTCCTCCGTGAACGTGAACCCGCCGTTATCGCTGCCGGGGTCGCCGACCACGAGGCTCGCGTTGTGGCAGAACGGGCACCTCAAATTGCAGCCGCACGTGAACACGGTCGCCGCTGTTTTTCCCGGAAAATCGAGAAGCGTCAGTTTCTGAATTGCTTTGAATTTCATTTTTATCTCCGTTGTTTTCGCGTTTTTCCGCGTCTTTTCGCGATTTCCCGCGATTTTTCTCTATTCTCCAAATCGAAATATTCCCGGGTTTGGTTACGGGCTCAAGCTTGGCACTTTTTGGCGTCGTCAGACCATTTTTACCGCCGCGTCCAGCACCTCGCCGATCTTCCCGCGCGAAATCACCGTCGCGTTCCTGTCGTAATAGGTCGCCTCGCGGTTGATCAGAATCGAATTCTCGCCGCGGAAGTACTGCACGAACGAACTCGCGGGGTAGACCGCCAGCGAAGTCCCGCCGATGATCAGCAGGTCCGCGTTGTAAATCGCGTCCACGGCGCCTTCAATGACGTCGGAATCGAGCGACTCCTCGTAAAGTGTGACGTCGGGTTTGATCAGGCCGCCGCACTCGGGGCACTTCGGAACGCCTGTCGCGTTCTTCCCGCCGCCGAAAACGTCGTCGAACGAATATGCACGCCGGCACTTCATGCAGTGGTAGCGCGCGATCGTGCCGTGGAGCTCGAAAACGTTCCTGCTGCCCGCCTTCTGGTGGAGGCCGTCGATGTTCTGGGTCACCACCGCCGACAGCCTGCCGTCACGTTCCAGCTTCGCGAGCGCAAGGTGGGCCTTGTTGGGAAGGACCTTGTCGCTGTCGGTCACGAAGTATTTCCGGTAAAAGTCGTAGAAGACGTCGGTGTTGTGCATGAAGAACGAGTGGCTGAGGATCGTCTCGGGCGAGACCTTGTACTCCTTCACGGTGTTGTAAAGGCCGTCCTCGCTTCTGTAGTCCTTGACGCCGCTCTCGGTTGACACGCCCGCGCCGCCGAAGAAGACGATTTTGTGCGATTTTCTGATGAGTTCGGCAATTTTGTCGGCGTTTTCCGGCATTCCGCCGCCCGCGCCCGCTTTGTTTCTTGAATTGTCCGTAGCGTCCACCTCCGTTTTCTGCTTCCGGTTTTATATATTTGGCTGTTTTTCCGGAAAATACGGGGATTTCCGGGAAATGTCCCGGGAGGGCCCCCCGATTAAGTTTACCATTTCCCGCCCCTTTTTTCAACGCCAACCCTTGAAAAACCGCCGCCCGCGTTGTATAATTTAGCCGTAACAAAACAAGCGGCAAACCCGCTTCAAGGAGGACAATATGATTTGCAAGAAATGCGGAGGAGAAATCTCCGACAATGCGGTTTTCTGCAATAACTGCGGCGCAAAAATCGAGAAGGAAATTCAGGAATCGGTCGCTGCCGTTGCCGGTGCGGGCGTCGCTGCCGGCGAGAAAGTTGAAGAAGCCGTTCACGAGTCTGTGGATGCCGTTCAGGAATCCGTGAACAACGTCGCGGGCGGGGCCGAAAAGACGGTCCATGCCGCGGAGGAAAAAGTTGAAGAAGTGAAAAAAGAAGCCGATAAAGAGACCGGCAGGATCAACGAGGCGACAGTCGCGGCAGCGGCGGCGGCAGGTGCGGCGGCAGCGGCGGCAACACGTTCGGTGCAGGAGACACGTCCCGCGGAAACAGGCTACGGCGAGGGATACCGCCAGGGTTATCAGCAGGGATACCAGCAGGCGGCGGCACAGCCCCAGCAGCCCGTGAGGCAGCAACCGGTCTACCAGCAGCCCCAGCAGCAGGTCCGCTACGTGCCGGTTCAGCAGCCCCAGCCCGCTCAGAAGAAGCTCACCAAAAACGACCTTCCCGCGGAGTTCAAGCCAATCGGCGCCTGGTCCTACTTCTGGCTCGGAATTCTCTACACGCTCCCGATAATCGGATTCATTTTCCTGCTCATCCACACGTTCGGCGCCAAGAACGTCAACGTGAAGAGCTTCGCGCGTTCGCACTGGATTCCGGTGCTCCTGTACGGAATTCTGATTCTGATTCTGTTGATCATCGGCGGCATTTTGATGGCTACCGGCGCGCTGAACGGCGGCTCGATCAGTTCCTTCTTCGATAACATTCTCGACTGGTTCAAGAACATTCCCGGAGTCTAATAGAGTATTGTTAAACCGTTTTTGCGGCGTCCCGTTTTCCTCACCGGAAGGCGGGGCGTCTTTTTTTGGTGCGGAAGGCTTTTGGAAGGCTTTTCGCCGTGCCTCCGTCTTGAAATTTCGGCCGCGCGATAGTACAATAACATAGCGCGTGCGTAGGATTTTTAAGAGCTCACAGCGGCGCGCAATCAAACTGAAAGCCGGCCGGACCGGAAAGGTGAATTCATGAAAAACCGCCCCGCGACTCGCGAGGTCTCCCGCGAAGAAATGGAGAAGCAGGCATATTTTTCCCGCTGCATTGCGGAGAAGAACGCGACTTTTTGCGCCGAAAAGGGCCGGAAGCCGCTTGCTTTCGTGCGCACTTTCGGATGCCAGATGAACGAGCACGACTCGGAAAAAATCGCGGGCATGCTTGAAATGATGGGCTTCGCGCAGGGAACGGGCTTCGAGGGCGCCGACCTGATTGTTATAAATACGTGCTGCGTTCGCGAGAATGCGGAGGAGAAGGTTTTCGGCCACCTCGGGGCTCTGAAAGGGCTCAAGCGCGCCAACCCGGACCTCATTATCGCGGTCTGCGGGTGCATGACCGAGCAACCCCACATCGTCGAGGAGATCCGCAAAACCTACAGGCACGTCGACCTCGTTTTCGGAACCCACAGCCTTCACGTAATGCCGGAGCTTCTGTGGCGGGTCATCGACGGAAAAACGCGCGTTTTTGAGGTGTCGAAAACCGATACCGAGGTCGCCGAGAACGTGCCGGTCAAGCGGGTCGGGAACGTTCACGCCTGGGTCACGATTATGTACGGGTGCGACAACTTCTGCACCTACTGCATCGTTCCCTACGTGCGCGGGCGCGAACGGAGCAGGCAGCCGGCGGCGATCGTGGAAGAGATCAAAGGGCTTGTCGAGGCGGGCTACAAGGAAGTAACGCTTCTCGGCCAGAACGTGAACTCCTACGGCAAGGACCTTCCCGAGCCCGTGAGCTTCGCGGCGC
This sequence comes from Mageeibacillus sp. UBA1212, assembly GCA_002309655.1. Lineage (GTDB taxonomy): Bacteria > Bacillota > Clostridia > UBA1212 > UBA1212 > UBA1212. The sequence goes on along the minus strand of DBXM01000029.1, from coordinate 55,392 downwards.
TTCTCGACATGATCTGCGGGAACACCGCCATTGAGCGGATCAGGTTCATGACCTCGCACCCGAAGGACATTTCCGACGAACTGATCGACGTCATGGCGGCAAGGCCCGCGGTGTGCCGGCAGCTTCACCTTCCCGTGCAGTGCGGCTCGACCAACCTTTTGCGCCGCATGAACCGCCACTACACCCGCGAGCAGTACCTCGAACGCGTGCGCAAGGTTCGCGAGAAGATGCCCGACGTTGCGCTTACGACCGACATTATCGTGGGCTTCCCGGGCGAGACTGAGGAGGATTTCGAGGACACGCTGTCGCTGGTGGAGGAGGTCCGGTTCGACCAGGCGTACACGTTTATCTATTCCCGCCGCGTAGGCACGCCCGCCGCCAACTACCCCGATCAGGTTCCGGACGACGTCGTGAAGGACCGCTTCGAGCGGCTGCTCGCCCTCCAGAACCGCATTTCCCGCGAGATCAACGACGGTTTCCTGGGCGCGACGGTCGACGTGCTGTGCGACGGCTTCAGCAAAACCAACCCCGAACGCTACACAGGGCGCACGGAGGGTAACAAAATCGTGAATTTCACGGCTTCAAGGGATCACACCGGCGAAACCGTCAAAGTGAAAATCGACTCGGTGCAGACGTGGTCGCTCGAAGGCGCCGCAATCGAAGACGATGGCAATGAGTAATATGGAAAATAAAACTTATAAGAAACGGCCCGGTAGGGCTGTCAAGAAGCTCCCGGCGGTCAACGACGCCCGGAACATCAGCAAAATCGAGTGCTTCCTTTTCGACATGGACGGCACGCTCTACCTCGGCAACGACCGCCTCGACGGCGCCAAGGAGCTGATCGACCTTCTGCGCGCGCAGGGCAAAAAGGCGCTGTTCATCACAAACAACTCGTCCCGCGTTCCCGCGCAATACGTTGAAAAACTGGCGAAAATGGACATTTCCGCCACTGTCGACGACTTTTTCACGTCCGCGGACGCAATCGTCTACCTTCTCAACAAGACGAATCCCGGCGCGAGAATTTACGTGGTCGGCACCCCGGGCTTCGAGAATTTCATGGCGGACAGCGGCTTCGAGCTCGTTCACGGCTACGAGACAGACCCCGCCAAAAGGCCGGAGTTCGTCGTTCTCGGCTTCGACACGACGCTCACCTACGAGAAGCTGCGCATAATGTGCGACTACCTCGTCGACGGCGTCCGCTACGTTGCCACCCACCCCGACATGGTCTGCCCTGCGGAAGGCCACCGCTTCATTCCCGACGCCGGCTCGATGATGCTGATGATTGAAGGCGCCACCGGCCGCAAACCCGAGCTTATCGCCGGCAAGCCCAACGCGACGATGATCAACATTCTTTGCGAAAAACTCGGCGTCCCGAAGGACCGCACAGCCGTGGTCGGCGACAGACTCAACACGGACATTATGTCGGGAATAAACGCCGGCGCGAAAACGGTGTGCGTGCTCTCAGGCGAGACCGATCTCAAAATGCTTGAAACTTCCGGCATCGTTCCGGATTACATTTTCGACAGCGTGCTCGACATATTCAACGCGCTCAGGTGATTTTTCAGGAGGGTCACATGTTTAAAATCGGCTGCCATCTATCAAGTTCAAAAGGCTACAACCACATGGCGGAGGAAACCGTCTCCATCGGCGGCAACACGTTCCAGTTCTTCACGCGCAACCCCAGGGGCGGCGCCGCGAAACCGATCGATCCCGCGGACGTCGAACTCTACAGGAAGACCGCAGCGGAAAGCGGCATCAGCGAGATAATCGCCCACGCGCCCTACACAATGAACCCCTGCGCCGCCACCGAGGCCCTTCGCGAATTCTCGCTGAACACCATGACTGACGACCTCGCGCGCCTCAGCCTCACGCCCGGCGCGCTTTACAACTTCCACCCCGGCTCCCACGTGGGCCAGGGAACCGACGCCGCAATCGAACTGATCGCTGAGCTGCTGGGCAAGCTTCTTGCCGCCGACAGCGAAAATTCAACGCCGGTTCTGCTTGAGACGATGGCCGGAAAAGGCAGCGAAGTCGGCTCGAAGTTTGAGGAGCTGCGGCGCATTATCGACCTCACCGGAGGCACTTCACGCCTGGGCGTCTGCCTGGACACCTGCCACGTTTACGACGCCGGCTACGACATCGTGAACGACCTCGACGGCGTGCTTGAGGAATTCGACCGCGTTATCGGCCTCGACAGGCTCAAGGCGGTGCACCTCAACGACAGCAAGAACCCGTTCTGCTCCCACAAGGACCGCCACGAGAAGATCGGCCAGGGCTCGATCGGCACTGAAGCATTTGCGAGAATTGTCAACCACCCGGTGCTGCGCGACCTCCCCTTCTGCCTCGAGACACCTCACGAAGACATCTCGGGTTACGCCGGCGAGATTGCGCTTCTGAAGAGCTTACGCAAGGAATAAAACTTCGCGTTTATATAAACCGGCACGTTATTTCGAAAGGTAAATATTCCGGAGTTCCTCGAGAACGTTCTCTTTCGTTTTTCCGCGAATACCGAAAAGGCTTAAATCAACGTCCTCGAAGGCCATCCGCTCAATAAAAATCCGCATATCCTTCTTTATGGCTTCCGGCAGCCCGGAAGCCATTTTTGCATCCGGCACAAGCAGGTCCGACAGCCGGAAGACGTCGTTCCTGTGTTTGCGGATATTCCTGCCGTCAACCTGACCGCCGTTCGTTTTTCTTTCTGAAAGATCGATCCACGCCTTTGCTTTGAAAGGAATCAGATGCGACGCGTCAAGAACCGTAACACCCGAAACGCACGTCCGCCCCTGCTTCAAACAGTCGTAATAATCACTGTCCAGCAAAATCGCCGACAAACTCGAAACGTCGTCATCCATAGGCAGCGGCGACAGCACCGCGTCTTCCGGCAACGAAATAACATCGGGCTTTCGCGCGAAAAGCTCAATCATCGCCGGGAATTCCCTTGATTGCGGAGCCGTGAAACGGTAGAACTGCGGTTCTCCTGTACTTTTGTTCCGGTGCTCATATCCGCCGGCAGATACGTACTCCCAGAACTTCTTCCCGAAGCCGGCGTCCACCGCCTCTATAATAAGAACAAGATCTATATCCTTCGTGGCTCTGAAATCCAGCCCTTCATCGCTCATCAGCAGGTCGCAGGCAGTTCCTCCGATGATTGCGTACTGTTCCTCGTGGCCGCGAAACCACTCTCTGAAACTGTCAATTCCTCTTACCTTCAATATCCCTCCATACCTGTTCGAGCATTTCCGCCACAGCTTCTTCGGTGCGCTCGTCCTTGTCGTGCCGGAGCGCGAGAGCAAGGGACAGCCGGTCGACACACTTCCCGTCCGCGAGCTTCCGCGGATCATACCGCCACAGCTCGATTGCGCATTGGTCGTTTGCGTCCTGAAGCCGCCCCGACGCGGTCTTATCCCACTTCGAGACACTGCCTGCCGCATAACAGTTGACGGCCGGCGGGTTCAGCATGGAATAGCCGGACAGCGCGGAATACCCTCCGAGAAGCATTCCGTCCGTCATTTCTATTTTGGGAACGTACACTGTCCGTTTTACCGGGCTCGGCAGCCGGCGGACCGCTTCCTCAAACATCTGCCGCGGAGTTTTGCGGGAAAGCAGAACTTTCCCGACGCCTCTTTTTTCTGTTTTGACAAAGCCGGTTTCTTCGAGTTGCTTGGACGCTCTGGAAACCGACATTGCGGAAAAGTCAAGCGCCCGCGCCGCGTCTGCGGTCAAAAGCTCGCCGCAACCGTGGTAGATATAATACAGAAGCAGCACCTGGGCCGACGGCAGCAGTTCCTCTTCCTCCCGCTTTTCACTGTCGCATCTCTCCTGCAGGCAGGTTGCCATAAAAGGCAGATATATCTGCTTTCCGTCCACAATGAACGGTATCCGGTCCCGCAGCAGGTATTCTTTCTGCCTGAACGTCAGCCGGTCAAGAACTAAAACCGCCTGCGCGCCCGCACTTTTTTTGATCCGGTCCAGATGTTTTTTAACCGCGCTTACCGGGTCGAGATCGCCTCTCGGAAACACGAAGATTGTTTTGACGCCGTCAAGCGAGGCTTCCTTTAACTCATATTTGGCGTGAATGTAATTCGGCAAAGATGGTATGTTCGCGTTGTCTTTATATGTTATTTGTATCCCTAAAGTTTTGTGTAAATAGTCCATTGCCCGGCCTCCTTTATAACATTGATTTGTATTGTAACACATTTTGAGTTATAATGCAACATTAAAGTTGTAATGTTGACTGCGGCCGCTCGCGCTTTTGCCGCAGCCCCGGAAATAGGTCTTTGGAATAAAGAAGCGGCCCGCCCCCTGCATCAATCAACAAGGGGGCGGGCCGCGGCCTAATATATTAATTCTAAACTTTAAGGATTCTCACCCGAGCCATCCGTGGGCTCAGGTTCATCTCCTGAAGGCGAAGGCTCCTCCGACGGTTCCTCGGTAGGTTCCCCGGTTGGTTCTTCCGTGGGCTCCTCGGTAGGTTCCTCAGTCGGCTCCTCCGTAGGCTCTTCCGTGGGTTCCCCGGTGGGCTCTTCGGTCGGCTCCTCAGTGGGTTCTTCGGAAGGCTCCTCCGTGGGCTCCTCAGAAGGTTCTTCAGTCGGTTCCTCAGTCGGCTCCTCGGAAGGCTCTTCCGTGGGTTCCTCGGTGGGCTCTTCGGTCGGCGCTTCGGTCTCCTCGGGAATCACGCCCTCGCCGGTCTTCTCGTAGGTCACGGTGCCCAGGTACTGCTCGACGCCGCCCTGAGTTCTGGCGACCCTGTACTTGTAGACCGTGCCGGTGTTCTCGCTGTTGAGGCCGGATTCGAGAAGCGTGCTGGAGAGCGTGATGGCGCCCTCGCCCGTGTCGGGTCCGTCGATGGTAACTTCGACCGTGTCGCCGACGTATGCCGCGCTGATCCTGACCGGAGCGTCCTTGGTGTTCTTGATTACGAGGTCGTAGTTGCCGCCGTTTGTCGAGATGTAGGCGTCAAAGCCGGAAATTCCGTAGTTGGGGTAGAATTCGTTGTTCCACACTCTCGGCACGTCGAGGCCGCTTCTCAGCGCGCACTCGTAAAGCGCCGTGGCAAACTGCGAAACGCCGCCGCCCGAAACCTCTTTTCCGCCGTTGTTGACGTTCTCGTACGCAATCTTGAATTTATTTGCGCCGGAAATGCCGCCCAGCAGCTCAAGAACGCTGACTTCCTCGCCGCCGAAAAGCTCAACGGTGTCGAAAAGCGAGCACGCTCTGGCCATATTCTCGCCGCGGGTGTCTCTTCCCGACGAGGAATCCTTGCTGTACGGGTCCACCGTGTTGCGGCTGATGACCCTGCCGAGCCTTGTGCAGTAGAGGTCGCTTTCGAGTTTCGCGGCCGTAATCTCCGCGGTCACGTTCACGTAACCGAGCAGGTAGTAGGGAATGTTCTCGCCGCCGTTGATTCTGGTGACGATCGCGTTGAGCGCGAGCGGGTCGAGGGTGCGGCCGGGAACGTCGGGGTTGACCTTAATGGGCGACTTGATCGTGTTGCCGTCGCGGTAGTACTCCGCGTTGACAGGCGGCAGGTACGTCGCGTCCATGATCTCGCTGGCGGTGAGCGGCACGAACTGCGACTCCTCGCTCTTGATGTCGATCGTGATGTTGGCGATCTCGGACGACGTCCTGATGTTGCGCAGGTTGTTCTGGATCTGGTCGATCATCGAGTTCAGGTCTTCCTTGAACTTGTTGGCGTCGATGCGCGCGCCGTTCTTGCCCGACGTGAACACAACGCCTTCGTCGCGAACGTCGTACGTCGGATCAACGACCGCCTCAAAACCGTGCTCCGAAGCATTTTCGGTGATCTTCTGAAGGCCGTTGCTGTCGTACCCGTACGCGCACTGGATGTCGTAAGGCGTCTCCTTGAGCGCGTTGATGATCTTGATTCTTTCTGCGTCGCTGCCGGTGCGGGCGTAGTTGTACGCCTCCTCCGCGATTGCGTTCGGGTCGGGACACGTGAAGAAGTCGGTGAGCGGGTAGACCTCCTGGTAGGTGTTGCCGAGTTTGACGGTCACTTTCGCTCTCTCAACCGGCGTCACGTAGGTGTTTCTGACGTACGCGGCCACTTCTTCCTTCGTCATTCCGCCGAGGTCGTAGCCGTTCACGCGGATGCCGCTGTAGATCTTTCCGTCGCCGAGGGTGCTCGTTTTGATAAACCTGTAGGTCAGGAATATGACGAGGCCGAGCAGCGCGAGAATCAGCACCACTACGAAGAGCGTTTTGAGCCCCTTGCTTCTGTCGGTGAAAACGGAGTCGAAAAACTCCTCGTCAAAGTTCTCGCCCTCGTCGCCGGAATCGTCTTCGTCCTCGTCCTCTTCTTCGTCTTCGTACTCGTCGTCATCCGTGTCGGGAACGATCTTGATCGGTTTCTTGACGGCAGTTCCTGCCGCGGCTCCGTTCGCTGCGTTTTCGGCGGCATCTCCGCCTCTCATCGCGCCCACGTGGTAAATCTTGACGTCTTCGTCGCCTTCGTCGTCAAAATCGCGCATCACGTCATCGTCGTCGCTGTCGTCGCCGAAAAACACGAAAGAGTTCTCCTCTTCAAAGTCGAACCTGGAGTCGCCGTGAACGGACGCCTCGTTGATCGCCTCGCTGTCCGTGTCGAAAAGGGGCGTCTGGCTCTGCCGCGCGGGCTGTGAAGGAGTAACGCTTCCGGCGCCTTCCGACTGAACCGCGACGTCGTCGTCCAGACCGAAGTCCACGTTCCTGAACGCGTCGAAATCGCTGAAGGTGTTATCATATCCGGGTTTCTGTCCTGAATTCTCGGCCATCATTCTCGTCCCGTAGTTCTGTGCCTCTAATTTGGCTCCCATATACGCTCTGTCGAAGGCGTCCCTTTTCTCCGGGCTGCCCTGAGGTCTGTCGCCAATACGGTTTCTGTTAATATAATCTGCAGACATTTATACCGCTCCGTTTGTTTTTCCAAGTTTTCTTTTGTACAATTCCGGCCGCCTTTATTTTTGTTTTCCGGCGTACCCTTCCCGCTTCCGGCGTCAACGCACACTGAAGCATCTTATTATAACACGTACGCGGGTGCGTTTCAACACCCGCGCAATGCTTTTAAACTGCTTTTAAACTGCTTTTAAAACTCTTTCAAACGTTTCTTAAGGAATCTTCACTCCTCCACGGTCTCCCCCGTGAACCCGAACGTCAGTAACGCCGCGGCAGTCCGCCCGTTAAGAGGCCTTGCCGTCAGCGACGCCTCGAACCTTCCCGCCGGAACGCTCAAGTCCGACTCGAACCAGATCTCCTTTTTGTTCCCGAACCTGTCCGTCACCGTCGCGTTCCTGCCGTCAAATTCGATGAAATCGGACGACATCAGCTCGCACTCGAACATGACCGAAGTTCCGCAAACCGAAACGACCGGATTTTTCAGCACCTCGTAAACGTGCCGGCACGCCCTGACAGAGGACATCCTTACGCCGGTCATATCGCCTTCCGTCTCGACCGAAATCTCCGTCAGGCGGTCGTTGTTGAGACTCGAACGGAAAATTCCGTAGAGGCCCTCGCTCCGCTCAAACCCGTGGTCATCGCGTTCGCCGTTGTCCGACTCCACGAAAATGAATTCCCGCCAGCCCTCGAAATCCGTGTCGACAATGTACTCGCCGAAACCCTTCTCGCTGTTGGTGGCACACCGCAGCTTGATCGCGATTTTCCCGCCGGGAATGCCGTTCCCGCGCACGCTGACTACCTTCGCGAGCCTTCCGGTTATGTCGGTCTCGTTTTCGAAGCGCCTGCAGAGCGGCTGCTCCGTCAGCGGTGTTTCCGGGTCGAGCGGAAGAAGTGTAGCCGCGTCGGAAACGTCTGCCGAGAGAAGCGCTTCCACCCTCACGAACGGCGTCTGCCCTTTAAAAGGATTCGTGAACTCCGCGGTGTTGCGGGCCGGGTCCGACAAATCGAAAAGCCGCTTTTTCCCGTACTTTTTCTCGACGAAAACATATTTCCCGCCCTTTTCTTCCGCCAGCGCGTACTCGTATTTCCCGGAAATAAGCTTTTGCCGGTACTCTTCTGTGAAGTATTGTTCCTGCCGCAGCCTGTCGTATTTCCGGTAGAGTTCCACGTTCCGCCTGAGGCCGGCGTACCGTTCCAGCATCGCCTCCGAGGTGCCGTTGAAGACGTTCCCGAAGTCGTACATGACCGCCAGGCTGCCCATGTGGTCGACCGCGTCCGTGTGGTGGTACTTCGTGTGCTCGTTGCCCGGGTACTTGTCGGTCATCGGGTAGAAATCGTACCAGCCCAGGATCGGCGCGCCGTAGCGGTCGATGAACTCGATGTTGCTCTCAGCGTGGCGCTTATTGAAATTTCTGTACGCGCGGTAGGGCGTGTCCCATGCTCCTATGCGGCCCCGCGAAGCCCACATCGACGGCTTGAAAGTCGACATCTCCAGCACCGGATCGGTCGCGCAGTTCTTCAGAATCTCGCGCACGAACGTCGCCGCGTAGTACCAGGCCTCGTTTTTCGGGTCGCACTGCCGGTCGATACCGTCGAGCGCGTCGAGATATATCGAACGGAATCCGCCCTCGTTGTAGGTTTTCGCGGTGTTCCTCGCAATCTCGTAGAAAAGATCCGACCCGAACACCGGCGTGAATCCGAAATAGAGTCCCTCGAGGTGCCGGATCTCCGCACCCCTTTTGTGCCTTACGGGAACCGTTCCCGCCGCTCCGCGCTTTACCGCCGCAAAGCCCCCTTCCCGCTTCGCAAACTGAATTATCTCGCCGTCGACAAGAATGTACGGCGTGTTGACCGTGAAGAATCCGAAATCGTCCGGAACGCTATCCACCGGCTCTTCGGTTTTTAAAAACGCGCCGTTTTCGTCGACGTCCTCCGCCAGCGTGAACCGCTCCATAACCTTCAGTTGTTTTTGCCTCTCCGGGTCCGCGAGCAGCGCGCAGTCGTAGTCAATGTAATGAGCGTAGGTGTGGAGGCCCGCCGTCATTCCGTGGCGCTCGAGAAGGTCCGTGACGTTCGCTTTGAAGTCCGCGGCGTCTTTGTAGCGCATGAACCGGAAGTCGCCCTGCCGGAACGTTCCGGGTCCCTTGTGGAAGTCGATCTGCCCCGCGCCGATCTTTTCGAAAAAGGGAATGCTGCTCTCGACGAACTCCCGTGACGACTCCATCTGGATCGTGTAGTTCGTGAAGTTGACCCGCGCGTCCCTGCCCCAGGCGCCGCCCTTAAGCGACATGATGCCGCGGTTTTTGTCTATTTTAAGGCAAATTTCTTTAATTATATCCTGCTGGTCCTTGATTGGTGCGACCGCCAGCGCGAACTTTTCGCCGGCCGCCGCGAGGTGTGCGACGGCCCTGCCGCCGGTCCTTCCCGACTTGCTGTCAGGGTAGTACAGAGGGTCGATTCCCGCGGTCATAGCGATGCCCACCGCCCCTGTGTTTTCTTTGTCCGAGGCGTCGCAGGAATACTCCATGTTCGCAATCGTTAAAGCGAGCATCCCTCGTGGGAGGCCGCCTTCAAGCTCGAACGCAAACCAGTCCGGGTGCGCCTCCGCCTTCACGAAAAACGCCCCGAGGTCCGTGTCAACCTTTAATACGCTTTCTCCGCCTTCCGTATCTTCAAGCGATACCCCTTTAACCGGAACCCGCCGCCTCTTCGCGTCTTCGGGCGCAAAAAAAGGAACACCGGCGCCGGCACGGATGTCGCGCCCGGTCTTCCTGTCGAGAATCGTCTCGACGTTCGAGTCGCCGCAGCTGATCGCGATGACCGCGCGGCAGTTCTCGAAAACAATTCGGTTGTCTGTCTGGTATATTCCGTTCATAGGCTTTAAATTTATGAATGCGGCGGCGCCCCCAACTATAAAAGGCGCCGCCTTTTATTCCCCGCCGTCCGCGGGCTCATTCCGGATCCCCGGCCGGCTCCTTTATCTCAGTATCGCCCGAAGAAGCTGAAGCGGGTTCCGCGTACACAAACTCCCTGCTCTCAACAAAAACCGTTCCCAGCCGCTCGCCGACGATTCTGAGCGTCAGCACGTCGCCTTCTTTTAAAGCGCTGATGCCTGTTTCAAAAGCGTACGTGAGGCCTTCCTCCTTGTTCAAGTTGTAGCTTTTGCCGTTGACCGTGACCACCGTGTCGTCGGTGATGCCCACGCCGGTCAGCGTGTAGCTGTTCCTGAACGAGCCCTGGCCGTCCGGATTCGGCTCCACCGAGAGAATCTCCGGCCTGTCGATGCCGATTGCCAGCGTCTTGTCGTTCTCGAACGTTTCCGTCTCCTCGAAAATGAGCCCGTGGTCGACGATCACCGCCGCCTCCGCGTAGGCCTCTTCCTGCCTTCCCGAGTAGACGTTGTGGAATTTGTTGATGAAGCCGCCGTCCATGCCGATCGTGTTCAAAAGGCGCGTGGAGAGCTGCCAGAGGTTCACGTTGCCGTCCTCCTTCGCGAGGCCGATGTTGTCCCACATATAGTAGCGCGTCTCGAACGTCTCCTCGTTGGTGAGCGAGCAGATGCGGTTCGCGAGTTGCGGCAGGTGGTCGGCGTAGAGGAGCAGCACGGTCGGTTCGTCGCGTTTTTCGAGCATCTCCACGACCGCACGGATAGCGTTGTCGAACTCGATGAGCTGCGCGACGTAGTACTGGAGCATTCCCTCCTTTTCGCGCTCGTCCTCGAGCCCCTTTATGACCATCGGGTACTCCTCAGAATCGAGAACCGGATAGCTTCCGTGGAGCTGCACCGAGACCGTGAACACGAAATCAGGACCGGAATTCCGGTCGAGCGCCTTCCCGATCTGTTCCGCCAGCACGTCGTCGGAGGCCCAGATGTCGCTGCCGCGCCGCCGCACGTTCTGCATGCACTCCATCGGCACGAAGGTGTCGAAACCGATGTTCCCGTAGACCACGTGGCGCGAGAAAAACTCTCCCTGGTAGTTGTGAATTGCCGTCGTCGAGTAGCCTTTTTCCGCAAAAGTTCGCGCCAGACTGTCGATTTTCGTCGAAGTGAGCGTCGTCACGTAGGGGTTGAAGCCGTTCGGCAGGTTCTTGAGCGACACGCCGGTCAGGAACTCGAACTCGCTCTTCACGGTCTGCCCCGCGTACACGGGAACGGTCACCGCGCCGGTGGAGTAGTTCTCGAAAAGGGAATGAATGAACGGCGTCGGGTCGTACTCAAACTCGATCTCCGGGTTCCGCTTCGAAAATTCGTAGGGGTCCCAGAACGCCTCCATCTGGATCACGACAACGTTCTTCACGTCCAGCGGAGTTTTCGGCGAGTACTCCTTTTCGACCTCCGCCTTGATTCCGTCAAAGCTCTCCTCCGAGTAGTTGTCCGGCGCGCTGGGAATCGACTTGAGCGTCGTTCTGACAAAACTTGAAGCGAAGCCCTGGCGGTAATAATTAGTGATCGCGAACGTGTTCTCGAACTTCGCGTAGGGCATCGAGCACGCGCAAACAAACGCCAGCAGCGACGCCACCGCAACGGTCACTGCAACGAGCACCGCATCCCCGCGCACGTGGGCTTTCTTCTCTTTACGCACCAGCCACACGATCAGCACGCCGAGTCCCGCCACCGCGATCGCGAGCAGCACGAAGAAGAACCACTTGAAGTACTTCGTCACCACCGCGGCCATATCCACCGTCGCGAAAACGTCCAGCACCATCAGCGGCTCGTAAACGTTCAGAATTTTAAGCAGGCTGATGAACGAGAGCGCCACCCAGACGATCGTGAATATCAGCGCCGCGCATTTCCGCCTGCGGCAGATCATTATGAACGCGCCGGTGAACAGCAGCACCAGAGCGTTGTTCATGAACCGGTCCGGGTTCGTCAGCAGCATCACGAACGTCGACTGGAGGCTCAGGAACGGCTTGTCGAACTTGAGCGAGTGAATGATCTCCACAATGAACGTGAGCGCCAGGATCTGGTAGAAGAACAAAACCCAGTCGCGGAAATGCCGCGGCACCTCCCGGGTTTTGCCTGCCCGGAACTCTTTGATTTCCAGCCACGCCATCCTGAACGTCACCGCGCCGCCCAAAAGGAAGACTATCGCCGCCACGCCGTAGGACACGTTCGAGAGCAGCAGGATCCAGATCAGCCAGCCTGTCGCGCCGATCGCGAAAACGCTCTTCCTGAAGGGCGTCAGCGTCCCGAAAAAGGTCACCGCTATCAGCGACAGCACGCGGCTTCCCACGTTGAGCACGACCCACGGGAACGACTCCGCCTGCGTCGTCCACTTCGTGAAGAAAAGCGACACCAGCGCGATCCCGAACCAGCACCCGATCCACGCGAGCATTTCGTACCGGTTCTCATAGGCCAGGTCCCTGCCCTCTTTCACCTCGGCAGCGAAAAGAGCCCGCGCCGCCTTTCTCGAGGCGGCGCGCTCCTCTTTCGTCGGTTTTATTTTTTTCTCTTTTTCACGTTTTTTCATGTAATACGCTTTCTTCCGCCTCTTGTTTCGCGGCTTTCTTCCGCCTTTAATCTACGCCGGCCCGCCTTTCTATAAGGCATTTCCCGGAAAATTTCCGGGAAATACTTCTTCGCTCAGGCTGCCGCGCCGGCCGCAAACAATCCGCGGCGGTTTTATTCATTATTCTCCGCACACGCTCTCGATAATCTCGTGAAGCTCGGCCGCAAGCACGTTCACGCCCGAAGCGTGGAGGTACACGACGGCGTAGATGTCGCCGTTCGAGGTGTTTCTGACCGCCAGCGCCAGGTTCGAGCCGGCCGCCTTCGTGGACCCGGTCTTCCCGCCGATTATCTCGTAAAGGTCGGAGTTCGAGCCGTTCGCGAGGTAGCTGCTGGTGTTGGAGAGCGTCGTTCCGTTGCTGAGCTTGATCGACTTGCCCGCGCTCGCCCGCATCACCGTCTCGTTCTTGAGCGCCTCCTTCATCAGGCGCGCCGCGTCCGCCGCCGTCGAGTAGTTCTCGGTGTAGTTGTTGCCTATGTCAAGGCCGATTACGTTGTCGAAATGGCTCGAATACATGCCGTAGAGCAGCGCTTTTTCGTTCATCAGGTCAATGAACGGCCTTCCCGCGCGCACCTCGGCAGCCTTCCCGAGCACCACCGCGGCGTCGCCGAACGACCTTATAAGCGCCATGCAGACCAGATCGTCGACCTTCTGCGTGGATCCTTCCTTGAACCCGTAGCACTCGATGGACTCGTCCTTCTTCAGGAAGTCAAGCCAGCCCGGTTCGATCTTCACGCTCTCCTCCGGCGACAGGTAGTCGAGCGCCGTGAGGCACGTGAGCAGCTTCGTGATGCTCGCGATGTAGTTGCGGTCGTTTTCGTTCTTGCCGAGAACCACCTCGCCCGTTGCCGCGTTCATCACGCAGAAAGCGTAGCCCGAAAAGCTATAGCTCGGTCCCGGCGTAGGAGTCTCCTCCTCAGCGGGAACCGGCGTCGAATTCTTGCCGTCGCCCCACGGGCTGTCCGTTTTCGGCTCCGGGGTCTCAAGGTAGACCGGAGTCTTTCTCTCGTATACAGGTGTTCTGTTTTTACACGCCGCCAGCGAAAAGCAAACCGCCAGCACAAGCATCAAAGCCGCAATTCTCTTCATTTTCAGTTTTCCCAAAGTCATCTTCCGTATTACTGTGTTTTATTTCGCGATCCTTCCGGTCACGCCCAGCCAGTTGATCGCCCTGATCAGGAACGATTTCTGCGCTATCTGCGCGATAATTCCCTCGCTCTTGCCGATGCCCCATCCGAAGAAGAGCAGGCAGATCACGAAGACCACCAGAAGTCCTATCACCGCGCCGACTATCGCGCCGCCGGTCGCGTTTATGTCTCCCAGGACGGGAATTTTCTCTATCAGCTTGGTCAGCAGTGAAATGATCACCAGCGCGATTATGACCAGCACGACGAGAACAACGTACGTCAGCACCTTGACGGCGGTTTTCGACACGAACCCTGAAATCTTTTCGGCGAGTTCCGCCCCCTTCGCCTCGGTGACGTCCTCGATAGACTGCGACGCCTTCTCCCTGAGGCTCTTGGGAAGTCCGAGTTTTTCCATTGCGCCGTCAAAATTGAGCGTGCTGTCGTCCTCGACCCACTCCATTATCCTGTCGTTGACTGAAGTTTTTATCTTGTCGCCGACGTGGGTCTTCTCGATGCCCGCACTGATAATCGGGAGGAACAGCCTGCCGAGGAACACCGCGATAAAAACGATGCCCAGCACGAACGCCATCCTGAGCAGACCTGTTTTTTTGCCCAGGAAGACCGCCAGAACAACGATTCCGACCATTACGAGGTCAAATATGATTGATGCAACAGTAGGCATTGCCTCTCCTCCTTTTTAACAAACGTTTTCCGGGAAATACGGTGGATTTTCCGGTTTGGAAAATCCACAATCCGGAAAATCCACAACGCGTGCGGAAAATTTATTTTCCGGTTGGAAAATCCACAACCCGGAAAATCCACAACTACTCAGGAAAATCCACCGCGGAAAATCACGCAAACGTCAGCAGCGTCACGCCGTAGTTCCCGCTCAGCGCGAAGCAGCCCTTCCCGTTGGAAGTGACTGAGTTCACGTCGATCTTTTCCTCGCACGAGGCCGCGAGGTTGCCGTCGTAGCCGTACACGAGAAAATCGCTCTGCGTGATGACCGCGAAGAATCCGCTTCCCGCGCTTCTCAGCGCCTTGACGCTCCGCCCGGACGTGAACGATTTTTCGGAGCCGCCCGCCAGGTCGTAAATTCTGACCTCGGAACGTCCTTCCCCGTTGCCGGTCGCGGTGACGAGTTTCCCGTCCGCCGAAACGATCGCGAGAACGGTCTCACTCGTGTCGCCCATGGTTCTCAAAGTGTTCATTCTCGCCGACTGCGAAGAGTTCTTTTTCAGATTTTCGACAATGTAAATGTTCCGCTGCCCCGCCACCACCAGCCTGTCGTCGCCGACGAAAGCCGCGTAGGGACAGACCTCGTTCTCGAAAACGCGCGAGAAGAAGCTTCTGCCGGTGGACACGTCGATGACGGAAATTTTCGTCGTTGCGGCGCTGTCGATCTCCGCGATCTCACCGACCGCGATGGTCTTGCCGTTGGGCGACACCGCCATGCTCAGCACGTAGTTTGACGTGTACTTCTTCTCCAGAACGGTCTCGGTGGCCGTTTTGGAGTCCTTTGTCTTGAAGACCTCGATCATCGACTTCGAGTCGTCCGGTTCGGTGCAGACGATTGCAACGCCCGACTCCTCGCCAATCACGAAGTTGCTTATGGGCGCGTCGGTCGAACGCCTCCAGACGAGACCGCTGTCCGCGTAGCGCCAGATCGTATTCCCGCCTTCCGCGTACACCGCAAGGCCGTCCTTGAGCGCCACGACCTTGTAGCCGTCGCCGCCCAGTTTTTCGCGCCAGAGCACCTCGCCGGCGGAGCTCGCGCACATAATGTCGCCTTCGCCGACCACGAAAATGCGCTCGCCCGTGTTCACGACGACGCTTCCCTCAGGCACCTGCTCAAGCTGCACCGCCGTGCAGGTATAAGTGTGCGCCCGGTTTTTCTTCTCGGAAATCTTCTTGATTCCCTTCACCGCGAGAACCGTGACCAGCACCACGATCAGAACGATCGCGACGCACGCAACAACAAACGCGATCCGCTTTTTCCGCTTTTCGCGCTTTCTCCTCGCGTGTTCTTCCCTTGAAATGACTTTTAAGCGCGGCTGCTGGCCGCTTCCCGTTGTTTCGCTCACTGAAAATACCTCTTTTGCGAAAAGTGCATACACCTTTATTGTACTATTTTCGCGCGCGAGTTGCAAGAGGAACCGGCAGGCCGTTCCGGGCACCGGATTTCAACCGGCATTCCTCATTTTCCATTCCTTTTCTTGACATTTCAGCCCCCGCGGATTAGAATAAAGACAGCTTTCGGGAGTGAAACGCGAACAGGCGGTTTCGGGGAGGACGTATATGAAGGAAATGTATTCGGTCAGGTTGAAGGCGGACGAACCGTCCACTGAGATTGCGCGCGCGGACACGCTTGAAGAGGCAAAAACCGCCGCAATCGAAAAGGCGGTCTACGGTTACAGAGTGTTCGACGAAAGCGGGTGCACGGTCTTCTGCCCCTATACGGAGCTGCAGGCGGACATTCTGCGCGAAGCGAAGGCGGTCACCGACTACGTGAGGGAAAACGGCTTCAGCTACGGCGACGCGCCGGTCAACCCCGCGATCAACTGCGACGCGAAGCTCGTTTCGTGCGACAGGCTTGTCGACTGGGTCATGTACCGGATCGGGTTCACGAACCAGGTCGAGCGGCAGGGAATGGTCGTTTTCCACCCCACTGAAAAAGAGCGGGACCTTCCCGGCTGGTGCGAGCTTCAGGGGTTTTCGCGGATAGAATCGGTCGACGCGCTTCTGCCCGGGGACATAGTTTTCGTGAGGCCCTGCACCTCCTCGAAGGGGGTCGTCTACCCGGGGCACACGTTCATTTTCGCCGGCTTTTCGGGCGACGGCGTGAATTCCTACCGCTACGACTGCGGCAAAAACGAACGCATCCAAAGCGTGCAGCCGTTCTGCGAGCCGCTGAACGACTTCATGTTCGCGTACAGGCCGCGCAGGGAAGAATAAGGCGGGAACAAAAACAATAATCGGCGAAACAATCGCAGGAAAAAGGAGAAAAAGGTTATGAAAAACAGTTCGACCAAACGCTTAACACTTATAAGGGCAGCCGTTCTGCTGCTCGCTACCGCGCTGTGCGTCGTTTTCGGCGCTTGCGCAAAGACTCCGGACAAGCCCGTGCCCACCGAGGCGCCGCAGGATGCGACCGAAGCGCCCGCCCCGACCGACACGCCTGTTCCGACAGAAGCGCCCACAGCGGCTCCGACCCCGGAGCCGACGCCCAACCCTTACGAAGGCATGCCCGTTCCCTATTTTGACCTGGCGTTCGACAAAGGCGTCGCATACGACGCGCGCGACATCAACGAGCTCGAAGTGTACGGCGGCGAGGTGGGAGACGTGACAGTGAACTTCGGCGGAAGCGACGTTACCGTTACCGGCTTCAGGGGAACGACCGGAGACGACTTCATCAAGGTGCTTCTTGACGAGTACGCGTCAGACTTCCCGGCGTTCGTCGAGGAAGGCGTTTCATACGAAATCTTCATCCAGATCGATCAGATTCCCGCGTCCAGCGGCGGCCTTCTCATAAGCAACGGAAACGGCGGCGGCACCAACCTCGCGATTCGCGGCTCCCAGGGGCAAGTGAACTTCAACGTCGGCAGCACTATGCAGGACGGCACCTATCCGGGCTCCGGATACATTTACGCGCAGCCTACGGAAGCCAGCGAGGGCAAGAAGATCGAGGCCGGGAAGCTCGTTCACCTCGTCGGAATTTACGACCCCGGCGAGGCCAAAGTGAGCCTCTACTATGACGGCGAGCTCGCCAGCGAAGGTGACTTCGGCGACGGCGACTTCAAGATGGCCGGAACCAAATCCGGCGCGCTCGGAATCGCCTACAACGCGTCCTACACGACCGAGTGTCTCGGCAACCTGACCCCCTTCACGATCGTAAAGGCGCGCGTCTACAGGCAGCCGCTCACGGCCGAGGAGGTAAAGACGGTCTACGAAAACTGCGTCAAACTCGTCTCGCCTTCAGAATCTAAATAATCAAATTGCAACTGCGGAAGCGAAACCGTTCCCGCCAAAGGAACGGTTTCCTTTTTTGCCTAAAAGGAGGAAAAATTCATGATCAGGCCCTCGTTTTCGTTCAAATACAACGGAGTTCCCTTTGACGAACTGGAGAAAGAGATTACAGAGCTTCCCGGCGGCTTCAGGGTCGTGCTCGCGGACGGACTGACCGTCGACTGCAGGGCGGAATACTTTGAAGAATATGGAGTGACCCGCTGGGTGAACTATTTTTCGAACCCCACGGACCACCCGAGCGGGAAGATTTCCGAGCTTTACGACTGCGACATCACCGTTCCGTTCGACCCCGACCCGCCGGTAACGCGCAAAAACCGCCAGGCGACCTGGGAACCCGAGACCTTCAGGATCGTCAAAACCACAGGCTCGCACGCAAAAGAGAACGACTTTTCCACCCGCGAAGAGCGGCTCTGGGAAGGGCAGGAATCCCGCGCGTTCTGCTACATGGGGCACGGCGGCGCCGAGAATTTCCCGTTTTTCGACCTTACCCGCGGCGGCAGAGGCGTGCTGGTGGCGATAGGCTGGACCGGGCAGTGGCATGCGCGCTTTTCCCGCACTCACGACGCCTGCCGCATCGTTTTCGGAATCGAATTCGCGAATTTCTACATGAAACCGGGGGAGAGCTTCCGCACGGCGTCGGCGACCGTTCTTGAGTACGGTGACGGCCAGGACAACGCCCACAACACGTGGCGGCGCTACATCAAGAACGTAGTCTCACCGGTCGGAAAGCCCGGGAAGCCGGCGGAACTCCCCTTCAGCGGAATTTTCTGGGGCGGCATTCCCTCGGGCGAAATGGTCAGGCGCTGGGAAGGCATCGTGAAGGAAAATCTGCCCCTCGACACCTGCTGGATTGACGCCGGCTGGTACGAGCCGCTCCGTTCGACCACCACCGCCTCGCAGTCCGCCGAATGGCCTCTTGTGGGCACCTGGCAGATCAACAGCTTCTACCACCCTGACAACTACCGCAATCTGATCGACTATTTGAAGGCGCACGACCGCAAATTTCTTGTCTGGTTCGAGCCCGAGCGCATCAAGAAGACCGTCGGCATCTGGACGCGCTACCTCACCCGCAGCGATAAAAATGACGACGACAGCGTCGTGATCGCCCTGAACGACGACAGGGTTCTCGACGAAGTCACCGAAAAAATCGGCGCTGTCATCGAGCTCCTGCAGCTCGACTGGTACCGGCAGGACTTCAACATCTCGCCGCTCGAATTCTGGCTCCACGAGGACGAACCGGACCGCGGCGGCGTCACCGAAATCAAGTACATCAACAACCTTTACAAGTTCTGGGACCGCCTGCTTGAACGCTTCCCGCACCTTATGATCGACGACTGCGCCGGCGGCGGCCACCGCATCGACATCGAAATGCTCTCCCGCTCCGTGCCGCTCTGGCGGTCCGACTACCAGTGCATGTGGGACTGCGTTCCCGAGGCCAACCAGATGCAGAACACCTGCGCGGCGTGGTGGCTTCCCTGGTCGGGAATAGGCTACGGCCCGACGCTCGGCGACCTCTACAGCTTCCGCAGCGCCTACACCGGGGGCATCGCGATCAGGTCCTGGGAACACGTCGACCCCGAGTGGTCGTTCGAAAACGCGCCGGTTCCGTTCGACTGGGCCCGCAAGTATTTCAATGAATATCTGGAGGTGCGCCGCTACTTCAGCGAGGACTTCTACGCGCTCATTCCGAACTCGAAGGAAAACACCTCCTGGTGCGCGCAGCAGTACCACGACCCCGCCGACGGGAGCGGCATAATTCTGGCCTTCCGCCGCGCAAGAAGCCCCTTCTCCGTGCTCCACTCGAAGCCGAAGGGCTTCCTGCCCGATGAACGTTACGAGTTCACCGACCGCGACACGGGAATCAAATTCACCCGGACCGGCCGCGAGCTCCTGTCCGAAGGGCTCGACCTTACCATAAATGAGCAGCGGAAATCGTTGCTTCTGCAGTACAGGAAGGTATAAAGAAGGCGCCGGCCCCCGTTTTCTTTGCGGGTCGGCGCATTCTTCCCTATTTTTAGGTTTTATTGCGGCGTTTCCGTTGTTTTGTTTTTCGCGGAAACGCCGCCCTTTTTATACTCAGAAAAGATACTTGACGATGCCCTCTATCGACTTCGTGCCGTGCCACATGTGCGGCCCCTCGAAAACGTCGTGGCACAGGAGGTCTTCTTTCCCCGCCAGCCGGTACGCCGACCTCACCTGCTCGACGTACGGGTAGACGTTCGCGAGTCCGCCGCTGCCGTTAAGCGGGTCGTCCGTTCCGGTCTCGATCACGAACGGCCTCGGCGCGATCAGCGACCCGACGTCCCCCACGTCGAAATTTTCCCACATGTGCGGCACGTAGTTGCACGAACAGTTGTACAGCTCGAGCAGCGCCTGCCTGAAGCCGTAGAAATAGCCGCTCACCGCCGCGTATTTGATTCTTTTTTCCAGCGCCGTGAAGTAGAGCGTCAGCATGCCGCCGCCCGAAAGCCCGATGCAGCCGATCCTGTCCGGGTCCACGTTCTCAAGCGTCTCTATATAGTCGGTCAGCCGCATAAGGTCCCAGACCCACATTCCCGTCACGCACATTCCCAGCGGAAGCGCCATGAAGTTGAGGTAGTAACAGGAACTGCTCAGCCGCCTTCCCGGGTCGTCGCCCTGCATATCGATCTCCCGTCTCTCGCCGAACCCGCGCGCGTCGGGGCAGAAAACTATCGCCCCTTCTTTCACGGCCGACACGCCGAACGCGTAATTGCACCTCTCAATCGACTCCCCCAGTTCGGGAAAGAACGCGTTCCCGGCGACCGCCTCTTTTCCGCAGCTTCCGTGACCGTGCTGGGCAATGACCGCCGGCCGCTTCTCACCCTTCCCGATTCCGTCGGGAACCAGCCGGTAAAAAGGCATCACGACGTCCGGTTCGGTGAATATCGTCCACTTTTCGCGCGTGTAGCCGTCCATTTTCTCGCAGCTCACAAGCCGCGGCTCCGGGCCGGCAGCGCGACGCATCTTGTCAAACCCGAGCAGCTCGCGAAGCTTTTTCTCCGCCTTCTCTCTCCACGCCTCGAACTCCTCCGGCGTTTTGCAGTTCATTCGCATCGCCGGCTCTTTTTCGGCCATTATTTTCGAAAAATGCGGCAGGCAGTCGTAGTATCCGTTCATCTCGTAAACCCCTTTCGGATTTTTGTGCCCTAAGTTTAACACATTTTCGCTTTTTTGACAATCAATGCGTCATATCTTAAAGTATGTGAGAATCACAGTGAGAATCACAGGATAAGATCAAAAGCAGTTATGATTGCATTCGGTTCAGTAATTATGAATTTGTTATAAATTAACACGTGAATACGTTACTTGACTTTCTTTTTTTTTGTGTAATAATTAGTTAAGCCATTGTTTTCTTGCGTTCTTGTTGATTTTACTCATTTACATTTTATAAAAGTCGGGACGCATTGGCTTTTGTAAATTGCTCTAATAACAGACTTTATCATGTTGAGCAACGAAAAGATAAGGAGAAGAACACTATGAAAAGATACAAGCTGAACATTCTTATTCTCGCGGTTGTTATGCTTGTTTCATGTTTGTCGTGCGCGAGGCAGGATTTTCCGCAAACACATAACGCCGGAGAAGCAACCGGCATTCATGAATCAGATCCGGAGAAGGAAGAGCGGACATTGATAGAAACGGAGCATTATATGCTTCGGAAAGTTGACGGAAATTGGTATTTAAAGTTTTATGAAAGCCGTGAACCAGGGAACAACGAACCAATAGGATCTTCTTCCGCGGGTCTTAGATTTGAATCTCTTGAAGAGCTTACTTCCAAAATAATAAACGACAGCTTCGATGACGGCGAAAGGCGCATAATCAGGCAAATGTTTGAAGAAAACGGCGACGGCATTCGCATTTTCGATCTTACACGGCCTGTAACGGCTGTTTGTCCGGAGGGCTTTGTTGTTAAAGCAGTGTACTGGTACGGAATATCATACACGTTTGTATTCAAAGATCAGGCTGACAACACCGCAAGCTTGCGATGGTTTGACGACGCGGAAGCTTTTGAAACGTACTTTGATAGTCAGTATATAAACCGTTTCAAATCGACTGTTACGGTATCCGAACCTGAAATTACGGACGGCAAGTCGGTCTATACTGTTACGACACAACGCTGTGTTGAGAAAATGGTAAGATATGAACCTGAGCCAAATGTTTTCATTGAGGAAATGTATATGATTGATACAAAAGGCAACCACGATCTGGATGATTTGTTTGGCAAAGCGGAAGGACTTCCATACAGAATTCGGGTTTATAACGGAGCTTCCGATATCAAATATTCAGTTTCCATTTCGTATCCGACGCATTATTTTCAACCGGACGAGCTTATGCAGTTTGGAGCCTGCCGGAAATAACAATAGCAAAACATCAAAAATGGAATCCGCGGGCTCTTCATGTCTCGAGCCCGCGGATTCCCGTCATTTACTTTACAGTTTTAATGCGGTTCGTGTCAGTTTCCCGCAACTTTTGCCGTCAGCGAATCCCCTTCCCGGTCGATCACAACCGTGTCGCCCGCCTTCACGCCGTCGGAAATGATCAGCTTCGCGACAAGCGTCTCGACCTTCGACCTGATGAACCTCTTGAGCGGTCTCGCGCCGAAATTCGGGTCGTAAGCCGACTCGACCGTGAAATTCTTGGCCGCTTCCGTGAATTCGATTCCGATGTGGCGCTCCTCGAGCCTTGCCGCGAGCCCCGCAACCTGCAGGTCAATGATCTTGTAGATTTCCGCCTTCGTGAGCGGCTTGTAGAAAACGATATCGTCGAGACGGTTCAAAAACTCCGGCCTGAACGTCCTTCTGAGCAGCGCGTTCACCTGTTCCTCGGTTTCGGGCGAGAGCTCGCCGTTTTCGTCGATGCCGTCGAGAATGAAATTCGAGCCGAGGTTCGACGTGAGGATTATGATCGTGTTCTTGAAGTCGACCGTTCTTCCCTGCGAGTCGGTAATTCTGCCGTCGTCAAGCACCTGCAGAAGCACGTTGAAAACGTCCGGGTGCGCCTTCTCGATTTCGTCGAAAAGCACCACCGAGTAGGGCTTCCTGCGCACGGCCTCGGTAAGCTGCCCGCCCTCTTCGTAGCCGACGTATCCCGGAGGCGCTCCGACAAGCCTGGACACCGAGAACTTCTCCATATACTCGGACATGTCGATACGGATAATGTTCTTTTCGTCGTCGAAAAGGGCCTCCGCCAGCGCCTTCGCGAGCTCGGTCTTACCGACGCCCGTAGGCCCCAGGAACATGAACGAACCGATCGGCCTGTTCGGGTCCTGAATTCCCGCACGCGACCTCAGAATCGCCTCGCTGACCTTCGTGACCGCGCTGTCCTGGCCGATGACCCTTCTGTGCAGAACGTCCGCCAGCCTCAGAAGCTTCTCGCGCTCGCCCTCCACCAGCTTTGTGACGGGAATTCCCGTCCACCTGGCGACGATCTCCGCAATTTCCTCTTCGGTGACGCAGTTTCTCAGAAGCTTTTCGCCTGAGCCTTTGCCTGTGCCGCTACCGTCTCCGGCAGCCGCCGCGTTCTCCAGTTTTTCGAGTTCTTCCTTCAGTTTCGGAAGCCTTCCGTACTTCAGCTCGGCCGCCTTGTTGAGGTCGT
Organism: Mageeibacillus sp. UBA1212; assembly: GCA_002309655.1. Taxonomy (GTDB): domain Bacteria; phylum Bacillota; class Clostridia; order UBA1212; family UBA1212; genus UBA1212. Next base: position 32,225 of record DBXM01000029.1, on the reverse strand, counting down.
ATTCACGCTCCGCCCGCTCGATCTGCGCGTTGACGGACTCCAGTTCCTCGCGGATCGCCTGCACCTTGCTGATGGAGCCGCGTTCGTTTTCGAGCCGCGCCTTAAGCGCCGCGAACTGCTCCCTCTTTTCGCTCAGTTCCTTTCTGATGTCCGCCAGATGCTCAGCCGAGTACGCGTCGGTCTCCTTTTTGAGGGCCGCCTCCTCGATCTCGAGCTGCATGATCTTTCTTGAAATGTCCTCCATCTCCGCCGGCATCGAACCGATCTCTGTCTTGATCACCGCGCACGCCTCGTCCACCAGGTCAATCGCCTTGTCAGGCAGAAAACGGTCGGTTATGTAACGGTTCGACAGCACCGCGGCGCTGATCAGAGCGTTGTCCTGGATCTTCACGCCGTGGAACACCTCGTAGCGCTCCTTGAGACCCCTCAAAATACTGATCGTGTCCTCAACCGACGGCTCGTCGACCATGACCGGCTGGAACCTTCTCTCAAGCGCCGCGTCCTTTTCGATGTACTTTCTGTACTCGTCAAGCGTCGTTGCGCCTATGCAGTGAAGCTCGCCCCTCGCCAGCATCGGCTTCAGAAGATTGCCCGCGTCCATCGACCCCTCGGTTTTCCCGGCACCGACGATCGTGTGTAATTCGTCTATAAATAGGATAATTTTACCCTCGCTTGCCTTGACCTCGGCAAGAACCGCCTTCAGTCTCTCCTCGAACTCGCCCCTGTACTTCGCGCCGGCGATCAGCGCGCCCATGTCGAGCGAAAACAGTTTTCTCTCCTTGAGGTTGTCGGGAACGTCGCCCTTCACGATCCTCATCGCGAGTCCTTCGGCAATTGCGGTCTTTCCTACGCCCGGCTCGCCTATGAGCACCGGGTTGTTTTTGGTCTTTCTTGAAAGAATCCTTATCACGTTCCTGATTTCAACGTCCCTGCCGATGACCGGGTCGAGCTTCTGGTTCCTCGCAAGCGCCACAAGGTCCTGCGCGTATTTTCCAAGCGCGTCATAGGTGTCCTCGGGGTTGTCGGTCGTAACCCTGGCGTCTCCGCGGACCTTCCTGAGACTCTCCATAAGCGCCGCCGACGCGATACCGTGTTTCGCAAAAAGCTGCCCCACCGTTCTGTCGCCGCGCTCGCACATCGCAATCAGAATGTGCTCCACAGAAATGTAGCTGTCCTTCATCCTGTCCGCAACGTCGCCCGCTGCCTTCAGAAGGTCGTCGCTCGCCTGCGAAATGTAAATCTTGTCCGCCTCGCGCCCAGGTCCCGTAACACCTGGAATCTTCGAGATCTCAATGTCCGCGTCCCGCTTCAGCGCTGAAACGTCGGCTCCCATATTAGAGAGAATTTGAACCGCCAGTCCCGTTCCGTCCTCGAGCAGCGCCGACAGAATGTGAACCGGCTCCACGCTCATGTTGCTGTTGTCGATCGCTTTTCTCTGCGCCGCCGCAAGAGCCTCTCCTGTTTTTTTCGTAAAGCTTTCAGGTCCTATAGTCATTTTTATGCCCCCTTTGCCTGTTTGTTATTGAATTGGTTTTTGTTGTTTGCGGGTTGGAAAATCCACTGCTTGGAAAATCCACAACGCGGAGAATCCACCGTTTTCCGGGAAATCAACGTTTCTCCGCGGAAAATCCACAGCGCGGAAAATCCACCGTATTTCCGGGAAATCCCGCCCCGCTGTTTTCGTGAAAATCTACGCCGGCCAAGCCGTCCGCCGTGTACGGTTCACGACTTTGACCTTCTTTGACTTTCGCAGTATCATTGTACCACGAAAATTTATTTTGTCAACAAAAATCGTGTTTTCAATGTTATTTTCAAGAATCAAACTTCGATTGACCCGGGACGGAAAAAACATTAAAATATATGCGGGAGGTGCCTTGCGATGGTCAAGTTCATGAAAAAGCTCATACCCGTTATGCTGCTGCTTATTATTGTCCTCGCAGGCATACTTATTTATCTTTCGGTCACCCGCAATTCCGCGAACGATCCCACCGCCACTCCCGAACCCACGTCGCAGTCACAGCAGGCAACGAACAAGCCCGACGAAACCCAAGAAACCAAAGAAACTCAAGAAATCCAACAAACCCCTTCAAGCGAACCGGCGCCGACAGACGTTCCCGCTGATCCCACCCCTTCCCCCGAACCGGTCTACAGCGCGGTTCTCAAACCTTACCTGACCGGCGAAGGCTCGTCTTCGGTCACCGTTTCAGTAAAGGAAAATCTGATTCTCGCCGAGTACCCCTACACCGCGAACGAGTCGCTTGTCAAATCGCTGAAGCTCGTTCTTGACGGCGAAAATATCGCAAAGGCCGACTTTTCGGTGGAAAATATTGTTCCCTGGCAGACGTATCCCGTCACAATAACCGACACGAACGGTCTCACGAAGGATTACGTTTTCACCGCGAGACCCGCCGCCAAGAACATTCCCGTCGTCTCAATCTACACCGATTCACCGGTCGAGAGCCGCACCGAGTACGTCGGCGGAACCATTTACGTCAACAGCGACAACGCCGAAGGCTACTACGGCAAAAACATAAACGGCGCCGGCCTCAAGATCCGCGGCCGCGGGAACGCCTCCTGGTCGATGACCGACAAGCGTTCCTACCGCATCAAGCTCGACGAAAAGGCGTCCGTTCTGGGCCTCCGCTCAAACCGCGACTGGGTCATCGTTTCGACCTATTTCGACAAGTCCCTCATCAGGAACGTCGTCGCCCACAGCATGGCGCAGCAGATGAGCCACCTCTACTACACGCCGACCCACATTCTCGTCGACTTCTTCCTGAACGGAAAATATCTCGGCGTCTACACGGTCGCCGACAAGATCGAGGAGGCGAAAAGCAAGGTCGACATCTACAACGGCTCGAACCCAGAGGAGCCCGGCTTCATGATCGAGATCGGCTGGGACTACTCGCAGCCCTACGTGCGCGATCGCGACTATTTCGACACCGACGTCATCATCAGGCTTTTCGTGAAGGAACCCGACATTCCCGCGGCGAATTCTCCGGAAATACTCTACATCAAGAACTACATCAGGAAGACCGAACAGGCGATTCTGGCCGGCGAAGGCTACGAGGAATACCTCGACGTCGACAGCATGGTCGACTGGTTCATCATCGCCGAGCTCACCAACAACACCGAAATGGGCTTCTACCGCAGCTGCTACATGTACAAGCCCGAGGGCGGGAAGCTCATTATGGGTCCGGTCTGGGACTTCGACATGGCTTTCGGGAACCACAGCGGCGACATTCCCGGCTACGACGGCTGGGCGACCGCGGAGGCGACCTACTGGCTCGTGAACGACACCTGGGCGACGTACCTCATTAAAGACGCGAAATTCATGGAAAAAGTCAAGGCGCGCTGGCTCGAAATGCGGCAGACGCTGCTTGACACCGCGTTCGCGACGATTGACAGGCAGTACGCAATCGTGAAGGCGTCCGCCGACGTCAACTTCGAGGTGTGGGACATTCTCACAAAACAGGTCGGCGAAGGAACGGTCGACTACACGGTCTACAACACCTACGAAAAGCAGGTTCAGTACGTAAGAGAGTTCATAACGAAAAGAGCCGCCTGGATCGACAGGCGGCTGGGCGTGAACGGTTGAAATCTGTTCTTTATATGTCAATGCATTCTTAAATCGATACGTTTAAGGCCCACAAAGGTAAAAAAGTCCCACCATGGTCCGCAGTACGTTTCCGCCTTATGCGTGGTGGGCTCTGTCAATTAAATTGTACTCCAAACCGGAGACAGTGTCTATATCTTTTTGCGAAAAACACAAGTAAAAACAGGGTTTGCGGTTAATTGCTTTATCACAACTCCGTGAAACTATCACCCTTATCCTTCACTTATTTCCTTTTCCTGTTCAATATTTTGCTCATGAGCGGGACAAGCACGAAGAAGAACAGCGCGGCGGCTGCGAGCAGCAGCACGATGCCGAGAATGATTCTTCCGGCGTTGTTTTTTGTCCCTTTGTCCGGATCGGTTTTTCCGCCTTCGGGTGTTGCATCCGGGGTTTCGGCCGGAATTTCCGTTGGAGTTTCGGTCGGGTTCTCTTCCGGCGTGGCCGTTCCCGGAACTGACGTCTCTCCCGATTCGGGAGTGGGAGTCGGTTCCGGGGTCGGTTCCGGAGTCCGTTCCTGCTCCGCGTAGGAGACGATATTTTCCATCATGTCGTTGATGCCCGAGTCGTTCCCGACGGTGGTGCGGTAAAGGCCGAACGCCGCGCAGCTGTACTCGTACTCGTCGTCGACGTAGAACCAGGTCCACTGCTGCGACTCGTGCTTGAGGTAGGCGTTCTTTTCGACTTCAAGGGGCGTCAGTCCGCCCAAAACGTCCATTTTCTGGCGGAGGTCGAGGCGCAGCTTGTTCTCGCCGTAAAGGTGAAGGTAGGTCTTCGGCACGTCCCAGGTACCGTATTTGTTCGCGGATTCCGGCCAGGCCGTCGCGTCCGCCGTCTTCTCCACCGCTTCCCGTAAAGCCGCGCAGAGAATGATGTGGCCGCCGTGGCCGTATTCACCGTTGATGTCGTGGCTCACGATGACCTGGGGCTTGAAGCGCCTGATATTTTCCGCCACCGCCGCGGTCAGCTTTTCGTAATTATAGATGGTTTTCGCATACTCGAGGCTCTCCGCGTAGTGGTCGTCGAAGTCCATATTCACCGGGTAGTTGCGCACGCCCATGGTCCAGAGGCCGTCCAGTTTTTCGTGCTCGCGGGTCTTCTCGCCGTTCCAGTAGTTGCACATGTAGACCACCTGGGTGCGGTAGCCGAGCGCGCAGTAAAGGGTGACCGCGCCGCCGAAAAAGAGGACTTCGTCGTCCGCGTGGGTCGAAAATACCAGCAAATCGGCCTTTTCGAGCGACTTTTCCCACCGCTGCACCCAGTCGGGAAGCTCGCCCTCCGAGAAGGCGTAGATCTCGCAGATGCGGGTGGTTGCGGGAATATTTATTATGCACTCCTTCGCGCCGCCCGGAATTTCCACGTATTCGTGGAGAAAACCGTTTTTGCCGAAGGTCGCATTTTTTCCGTCGTAGGAGAGCGTCCACTCATTGACCGGGCCGTCCCACTGGATGTAAAGGCCCGCCATCGGCCGCTCGGATCTCACCGTTACCGTCTCGCCGGCGTTAAACCCGTAGCCGGTGTAGTCGTCCCTGTCCCTGAGAAGCGGAAGATTGGTCCCGCCGCTGTCCACGTTCACGCTGAGAGAGGCCGCGCTTCCCACCAGCGTCACCGTATCGGAAACGTTCCCCTTATAGAAGCCGTTTTCGTCGAACTCGTCGGCGCCTTTGTAGACGCAGGCGGTGATTTTGATCGGCGTGTTGATGAGGTCGACCTTCTCGCCCGCGGTGACTTTCATCGACGAGAGCATGAGGTCGCCGGTCTCGTCCGGTTCAAGGTGGGAATACCAGACGCCTTTTTCGACCCTGATGTCGTCGTAAATGTAATTCTCGAGGTAGGCGCGGTACGAAAGTTCGTCGCCGGGTTTCATGATCATCTTGTCCACCGTCACGCCGTCGGACGTCCCGAACTGCACGCGGTAGCAGATCTTGCAGCCTTCATTTCCGGAAAATGCGTTCCAGGCCTCTTTCCAGACGTCCTGGTAGTGCCTGCCGTCGATTTTTATCTCCTCCGCGGTCGACGCGATTGGGTAGATGCTCGTGATGTCGCTGCCGGTACGCCACTCGGACTTGAACGTCTCGCCGTACTTCGAGAACACCCCGCGGTCCGCGTACTTCTTGTAGAGCGTGATTGTCGTAACGCCCTCCGCGTTCACCTCAGTTAAGTGCGTGAACATCGCCGCGGCCAGAATTGCGACCGCAGTCAGTAACAAAAACAGTTTTTTCATCTTCATTCCGCGGCACCTCCGGACTCAAATGATTCAAATGATTCAAATAGTAAATGCCGGTTAAACAGCTTCTTTTACGCCGCCGTAAACGGTTAAAACGGCCGTAACAAACAGCAGCACCGCCGACAGCACGTACAAAATGATCGTTTTCGACGACGCCGTCCCGTACACGGTCACGATTCCGATGAACGCGTTCCTTGCGATTTCCGACGCTGCGAGCAGCCTGAACGTCGTGATTGCCGGCAGGAACGCCTCCCACCTGTCGCTTTTCCGCGACCGCCACTTCAAAAACACGAAGAACACGAACATGACAAGCGGTATCAGAAACAGCAGCCTGATCCGCCACGAATACACCCCGTGCCCCAGAAATTCGTAGATCACCGCGAAGATCACGCACAGCGCCGTCATCACCAAATATCCGATTCCGGCTCTATTCAGGTATGTAGACAATATCGCTCACGAACCTTTCCGTAATGCGCCCGCTATTCACGGGTTTGTTAATGATCTTTCCGTTGAAATACATCGCGGTCGAACCGCCGCCGTCAAAATTGTACGCCTCCGTGGCGCCGAGGGTCTTCAAAAACTCCGCCATCTGCAGCAGCGAAAGTCCGGCGTTGTCACTTGTTCTGCCGTCGCTGACCACCAGAAGGTAGTGAAGCGGCTCGATCTGCGCGACTACGGTGCGCGGGTTGCTCGCCAGGTGGTTCATCACGTCGTCGTTCGCGCCCACGGAAATCTCCCCGTTCTTGATAATGGCCGGCCCGAACGAGAACACCTGCCATGGCGCCCACGAAATCACCTCGTCGATGTCCGTCGTTCTCTCGTCGAATGTCACGAACGAGCCGTCCTGCAGCACCGCGAGGTCCTGGTACGTGTTCCGCTCGTTCCGCTGCGAGACCGTCTTCCGCCACACCTGCCCGTTCCGGACAACGTAGCCGTTCTCTCGTTTTCCGTAAAAGTCGCCGTTTATCGCAAGGATCGCATGGTTGTTCTTCGCCTGCTGCGAGGTGGTCTCGATAATGTTCCTGCCGAACGTGTTCTTCGCGAACGCCGCCTTCAACGAGTAAACGCTTTTCATTTTAACGTCCGCGACGTAAATGTCGGTCCCGTGCTCGCGGTACTTCGTGATCACGATGTCGACTTCGCCGTTGTGGTACTCGTTGTCGGTGAGAATGATTCCCGGAACTTCCGTCGGCTCCGGTGTAGGCGTAGGTGTCGGAGGCTCGGTCGGAATTTCCGTAGGGGTTTCGGTGGGTTTATTTTCCGGCGATGACGTGGTTTCCGGCTGTTCCGGCGTTTCCGAAATTATTTCCGGCGTTTCCGTCATATTTTCCGTTGAATTTTCCGTTGCTTCAGGCGTTTTTTCCGCAGTCAAAGCCGGTGTTTCCGTCGGATTTTCCGCTGGCGCCGGCGTGTTGATCATGATCGGCTCCGGTTCGACCTTTCCGACCGTCGGAATCACGAAGAAATCGAGCATAAGGTACGCGAAAACTCCCGCCACGGCGACGCACAGAACAATATATAAAATTGTGTAGAACCTCGCTCTGTCTTTCATTTTCGCAGGCACCTCCGCGAACGATTATACCACCGCCCCTTTAAAGTGTCAACGATTCCGCGCTTTGCCGTTCACGCCGACGCGCTTGATGAAAAGGCAAAATCAGGGTATAATAAACAGGAATGAAATTGCGGGAAAACCGCCGTATTTGACAGCCGTCCGGCGCTGAACCGGAGATTCAGGAAGAACTTGCGGAGGATTTTATGGAGGAGCTTATGGACACCAAAAAAGTACTTGATTACATCGTTTCAAACTGGGCGAAAACGATCCGCCGGCCCGACGACGTGATTCACGGGAACATCCGGATTCCGTTCCCGTTCACCGTTCCCGACGCCGAGGACACGTTCACGGATTTTTACTACTGGGACACGTACTTCCACAACATCGGGCTCATCCTCTCCGGCCGCGAGGAACAGGCCGAGAACAACCTTGACGTCATGAAGTTTTTCGTCGGTCTGCTCGGCTACGTTCCCAATGCCAACCACATCACCGACCGCAGCCAGCCGCCGCTTTTCACGCGCGGGGTGTTCGACCTCTACAAAACGACCGGCGACAAGGCGGTGATCCTCCGCTACATCGACGCGCTGCTCAAAGAGCACGACTTTTTCGTCACGAAGCGCACCCTTCCCTGCGGCCTCTGCGCCTACAGTACCGCCATGACCGACGATGAACTGCTCGGCAACACCTGGCTCTTCGACAGGGTCGGCGAACCCGTTCCCGAAAAGCGCGAAGACGTCATCCGCATGACCCGCAACCTGTTCGCGATCGCGGAAAGCGGCTGGGATTTCAACCCCCGGTTCGACACTCCGGAAGGCAGGTTCCGCGCAGACGAGTTCATCCACCTCGACCTGAACTGCCTGCTTTTCGACGCGGAGCGGAAAATTTCCTTCATGCTGCGGGAAATCGGCAGGAACGACGACGCAGACGCGATGGCCGAGCTCGCCTCCGAGCGTAAAGAACTCACAGAGAAGTATCTGCACGACCCGGTCAGCGGCCTTTATCTCGACTACAATTTCGTTCGCGAAGAGTTTTCAAGCGTCGTCTCGGCGGTTTCGTTTTATCCCTATTTTTCGGGAATTTCCAACGATTTTGAAGGCGCGCTCAAGGTTCTTTCGCGGCTCGAACTTCCCCACGGCGTCGCCACCTGCGAAGAACGCCCCGGCGCCGCCTACCTCCAGTGGGACTTCCCGGCGATGTGGCCCTCCAACGTCTACTTCACGGTCGCCGCCCTCGAAAGCGCCGGCCTTCCCGACGACGCCCGCCGGATCGCATACAAGTACGTCGAAACCGCCACCCGCGTCTTCGAAAAAACCGGCTGCCTCTGGGAAAAATACGACGCCCGCAACGCCGAAGTCTCGGTCACGAACGAGTACAGAACACCGAAAATGCTTGGCTGGACCGCCGGCGTCTACCAGTTCATGTGCGCCAAGTACGGCTTCTGATTTCAAGCGCCGGCTTAGAACACCGAAAGGAATGAATTCATGCCTTTTATTCTCTTAAATAAAAACCGCGATGAACTCTCCGCCGCCGCGGCGGTCATTTTCGCAGGCAGGGGCTCCTCCGCTTCGCGGGTCCTGAACGACACGCGGCAGAAGTTTGCCTTCAAAGGCGGCTGCACCGTCAAAAAAGGAATACACATAACGTCGGTAACCCGTTCTTCCGCCGCCAAAAAACGCAGCAGGAACACCCGCTCCGAGCTCGTTCTGATTGCCAAGATGCCCGCCCGTTCCCGCGTTACGCCCGAAAAAACCTTCAGGAAGCTTCTTATCTCTTCGCTGAAAAAAGTGTCCGATGCGGGACTCGACAGTGTGGTCATTTTCTGCCCCTCCGGTCTGGAGGCGTCTTCCGGGTCCTTCAGCCTGTATAAAGAAGCGCTCGACGTGTCGGAAAGCCTTTTCCCGGAAATAACGGTCTATTTCGCCGCGGGCGGGCTTCTGTCCGGTGAACTGACTTTGAATTCTCCGCAAGGCGAAGACATCGACGGCTACCTCGCCGCCAATTACAGACCCGCCACGGAAGTACGTCCCTTTTTGGGAAGCGGACGCGACGCGTTAGTTCCCGACTATAAGCATGATCGGCTTTCCGCGGTTTCGGCGAAGATTGCGGAAAATCGGCAGGCCATATTGTCCATGCCCGAGACCGATCACAATAAGCGCGCCCCTTCCCGGAAAACGCTTCACCACCGGCCGGGGCACCCGAAACGTCTGAAGGATTTTCCGGATGATACCGACGAAAACCTTTACGAAGCCCCGGATGAATGCGACGTTGAAAGCGCAGTCACCGTCACAGGCACCGGCGCAAAACACAGAGTAAGCTTAGACGAGGAACACGAAGAGGAATACGAGAATGAACTTGCTGTTGAATCCCGGCTCGAATTCACCGGCGCTCCTTTAGGTGCCGCAGCCGGCGCGTTCTCTACCGTCACTTCAAGCGAGGCCCGGGCCGAGGCGGTGAACGCGGTTCCTTTCCATGCTTTAAACGCGGTCTCCTCGATCGATGACAACCTCTCCGGCCTTGAAGACGGCTTTGCCACGGTTTTGTTCAAAATGATCGACGCCCGCGGCCTCACGGACCCCGAATGCTACCGCCGCGCCAACGTCGACCGCAAGCTCTTTTCCAAGATCCGCAACAACCCGGACTACCACCCGCGGAAGGACACCGTTCTCGCCTTTTGCATCGCCCTCTGCCTCACGCCCGAAGAGTCTTCGACCCTCCTTGCCAGCGCCGGCTACACCCTCTCCAACTCGATCCGCCGCGACGTGATCGTCAAATATTTCCTGGAAAAGGGAGTCTACGACATCATCCGCCTTAACGAAGTCCTCTTCGAGAAGGACGAACAGCCACTCGGCTCGTTCTGACCCTGCATAAAAACCGGATAATACAATCGAAAAAGCCGCCCTTCACGGACGGCTTTTGTCGTGCAACTGCGGCGTATATTTAATCGCTCCGCCTATTCAACTGCTTTCTTTCCGGTCCTCTTCCCACCGGAAATAGCGTTCGCCACAACTCCGGTGACGACCGCGATAAGAGCCGTTCCGGCAACCATCGCCAGAACGCTGACCCACCACTTTCCGCCGTTGGCGAGGTGGTAGAAATCCTCCCATTTTTCGGCAAAAATCACCATCCACAGATAGATGGCTCCGTACACGATCATCGGCGCCACGCCCAGCGCGAAAAACGCCGGTCTGATTTTCACGCCCGCCTCCGCGAACCAGAGCGTTAATAGCGCCGCCAGCGGCGTCAGCAGGTGCAGAAAAAGATTGATGCCTACGAACATCGCCTTGAATCCGTAAATGAACCCAAGAAAAACGACCACAGTCAAAAACGTCAGCATCACCGCCACGGTCCCGACAAATTTAAAAACCCTGACCCATTCCGGATACTCCCGCCCAGTCGCCAGCTTCACGATGCCGAAAACCGCCACAAACAACGACGCAACCGCAACAAGAACGTTCGAGTCGACCGTAAAATACCTGAACGCGACCGGTCCGACAACCTCCATGTTGCCCCTGCCGCCCTTCACGAAAAACGTCAGCACACAAAACGCGGTAACCGCAAAGATCGCCGCGTTAAACACGACTGCAAACACGGTCCTAACTCTCTCCGCTTTCGAAAGCTTCATAACGCTTCAGCTCCGCCGCAGGAAGTCACCCTTACTTGTCGGTAATGATCTTCTTCAGTTCGTCCATGAACGTGTCCACGTCCTTGAACTCCCTGTAGACCGACGCAAACCTGACATACGCGACCTTGTCGATGTCTTTCAGCTTGGACATAATGAGCTCGCCTATCTTCTCGCTTGAAATCTCTTTCTGCATCGAAGACACCAGCGCCTGCTCAACGTCCTTCACAAGCCCTTCAATCTGGTCGTTCGTGACGTTTCTCTTGTCGCACGCCCTCATGACGCCGCGCCTGATCTTGTCGCGGTCGAAGATCTCGCGCGTACCGTTCTTTTTGATCACCATCAGCTCGATGGTCTCGATTTTTTCGAACGTCGTGTACCGCTCGCCGCAGTTGTTGCACAGCCGTCTGCGCCGGATAAAAGTTCCGTCTTCAGAACTTCTAGAGTCGACAACCTTGTCTTCCAGGCTTCCGCAATATGGACATTTCATAACATTTCCGCCTTTTGATTGAGTATTTTCGGATTCGTCCCGAACAAGCAGGCAATAAGCCGGGTTCTGTCTTTTGGGACGGCCATCTATCTGGACCTGACATTACTGCCAGGCTCTAGCCACCTCGGGCCTGCCGGGCCGGCATATTTGGCCCATAACGGTGTTGCTCCGGATGGGGTTTACACGGCCATTACGTCTCCGCAATGCCGGTGAGCTCTTACCTCGCCTTTTCATCCTTACCCGCCGAAGCGGGCGGTAATTTTCTGTTGCACTTTCCTTGAAGTCACCTTCACCGGGTATTACCCGGCACCCTTGCCCTGTGGAGCCCGGACTTTCCTCAGACGGGTCCTTTCGTAACCGCCCGCGGCCGTCTAGCCTGCTTGTGCGTCGATTATACAAATTTCAGCGTCTTTTGTCAAAAAAAATCCAAATCTTCGGGCGAGGTGATCTTCACGTTTTTGACGCTTCCCTCGACAAAAACGACCTTTCCGCCTGCTCTCAGCACAATTTCCGCGTCGTCCGTCACCTGTCCGTCCCGTTCCGGATCGTATTTCGCGAACGCGTCTGAAATGACGTCCAGCCTGAAGCTCTGCGGCGTCTGCGCTCTGAAAAGCCCCTGCCGCGGCACAATTTTATCCGCAAATCCGTCAGTCCCCGCGACGATCGTGTCCGTCACCGGAATCACCGTCTCGCACGCGCCTTCCTTTTTCGCCGCCTTTATATTGTCGCGAACGATCTTCCCGGTAATGAACGGCCTCGCGGCGTCGTGAATAAGCACCGTGTGTTTCTTCCGTTTTTCGCCGGTCACGCCTCTCACTTCCAGGAACGCCTCGACCTCCGCCACGCCCGCCGCCGAAGACTCCGCTCTCGTCTCTCCCCCGGGCACCACCGAAATAACCTTGGTAAACCCGTATTTTTCGAGCAGCTTCCGGCAGTATTCGCACCAATCCGGCACGCACACCACCACGATTCCGTCGATCTGCGCGCACTCCTCAAAAACGGAAAGCGTGTGAACGATTATCGGTTTTCCGCCTGCGGTCAGGAACTGCTTGGGCTTTTTCGCCCCCATGCGGCTTCCCGTTCCGCCCGCGAGACAAATCGCAAAATTCATAAAATCTCCTCCGGAGCCTCGGTTTCGAACCTGTTTTTCCTGAGAAACGCCTTAAAATCGTCGGGAAGCGGCGCCTTGAAGGTCATCACTTCTCCTGTGGAAGGATGCGTCAGCGTGAGTCTGCCCGCGTGAAGCAGCTGCCCCGCAAGCCCTCTGGTGTTTTTGATTCCGTAGACCGGATCGCCCGCCACCGGGTAGCCTATCGCCGCCAGGTGAACCCTTATCTGATGCGTCCGCCCCGTTTCAAGCCTGACTCTCAGCAGCGCGAACCCCGCTTTCTCCTCTAAAACTTCAAAATGCGTAACCGCCTCGCGCCCTCCCGGCACTCCCGCGGCCATCTTTTTCCTGTCGTTTCTGCTTCTTCCTATGGTCATGTTGACCGTTCCCGAAACAACCTTCGGCCGGCCCTCGGTCACCGCGTAGTACACTCTCGCCATCGAATGGTCTTTAAGCTGCTCCGCAAGCGCGAGGTGCGCCGCGTTGTTCTTTGCCACGCAGACGAGCCCTGTCGTGTCCTTGTCGATGCGGTGAACGATTCCCGGCCTGATGGCTCCGTTGATGTCGGAAAGATCGTCGCATCGGTAAAGAAGAGCGTTCACAAGCGTACCGGAAACGTTGCCCGCCGCGGGATGAACGACCATCCCTCTCGGCTTGTTGACGACAATAATGTCCCTGTCCTCGTAAACCACGTCCAGCGGTATGTTTTCCGGCTCCGCGTCGATTTTTTCCGGTTCCGGCACCGTAACTCTCACGGCGTCGCCCGCTTTAAGCTTCAGATTCGCCTTGCAGCTCTTCCCGTTCACCGTAATGTTCCCGCCGTCTATAAGCTTCTTCACGCCGCTCCGGCTGAAAGTTCTGAAACCAAAACTCCCGCCCGAAGCAGTATCCTCAGGAAGCTCAAAATCGTCGGCGTCCTCAAAATCCTCAATAAGATTCCCGGCAAAACCGCCGGAAAATTCCCCGGAATCCTCCGCTTTCTCCTCCCCGCACAGCGCGCACAGAGCATCGGCAACATAGGTGTCGACCCTTTTGCCGCCCTCTTCGACTGTCAGGTTGAAAACGCGCTCCTCCGGCATAAACTCACTCCCCGGCGTCCTGTTCCGGCTCGGCAGGCTTTTCAGGATTCTCCGCTTTTGCCTTTTCCTTGTACAGAAACTTGTAAAGCGGGGTGCCCTCTCTGAACGCCTTCTTTTTGGACGAAATGAAAATCAGGTAAATAATGAGCCCGATGCTGCCCGCCGTCACGCAAATGTCCGCGACGTTGAAGGCCGGAAACTCGTACCCGAACAAATTGTAAAAGCTCAGAAAGTCCGTCACGTAGCCGAGCCTGATCCTGTCAATAACGTTCCCGATCGCGCCGGCCGCCAGCAGCCCGAGGCAGAGCTTCAAAAAAGCCGAATCCGCCTGAACGTAGGCAAAAATCACCAGCGCCGCAACCACTATGGAAACGATGGAAAGCACCGCAGTCGCGTTTGAAAAAATCCCCCATGCCGCGCCTGTATTCCGCCAGCAGACTATCCGGAAAAAGCCCGGAATGACGTCGATGCCGGTAGTCACGTTGGTCACCACCAGATATTTTGTTATCTGATCCGCGGCTATCAGGAGCAGACAGATAATGCTAATCACGATATACGAAACCATACTTCCCTCACTTAAATCAATTCCCGCCTTCGCCGGTAGGCGCGGGCGTCTCGTCCGCAGCCGGTTCCGGAGTCTCCTCAACAGGCTCTTCTATCCACCACTCCGCCGCTGTCGCCAGAATGTTCCACGGCCTGACAGCCTCCTGCCTGAACCCTTGAAGTCTCCCGCTCAGAACGACCGCGTTGTCGGCTATAAACATGCCTGCAATCGGGTTGTCCTCCAGAACGATCTTCTCAATTTCATTGTACGCCGCCAGGATAACGCCCGCGTTTTCGATCGTTTCGATCTGCTCGATATAGTCGTCGATTCTGGAATTGCCGTAGAACGTGAAATTGAGTTCACCGTCCGTTTTGAGAATCTTTTCCACGCTCTGCCAGGTTCCGAGTTCTATCTCGACCGCCGCCAGCATGTATTCTTTGTTGCGGAGTCTGTCCAGATATTCGTCGTCGCCGATTTCCTCAAGTTCGACCGTCACCCCGATCTCTTTAAGCGCGTTCGTCGCCTGTCTCAGCGTCCTGCCCATCCTGAAGTTCGCCTTCGGACTGATCGCCCTCACGATAAGTTCGTTGCCGTCGGCGTCATACCACTTCCCGTCAACCGCACTTTTCGTGTATCCCGCAGCGTTCATCAAAAGCTGCGCGCGCACGGGGTTGTAAGGATAGTCCTCCTGGTTCTGCCGTCTGTAAACGGTTCCCGAGTAAAGCGGCAGCAGTGAAACCGTGCCGTGCCCCGAGGCGGCGGCGTTGACCGCTTCCTGTCTGGAAGTCAGAAGGTTGAGCGCGCGTCTCATGTCCGAACTCGCGAACGCGTTTGCCAGCGTCACGAACGTTTTCTCCTCGCCTGTCTCTGCATCGTCGCTCGAAACCGGGTTGCTTATCAGGTAGGTCGAAGAGCAGTTGATCGCGATAAAATCATAAACGCTGCCCGTGTAGTACTGCACCTTCGTGTCTTTCTTAAGCGCCGAAAGACCCACGCTGGATCCGTAGAACAGCGCCATGTCGAAATCCGACCTGAGCTTCGCGTCCTCGCTCTCATAAAACGTAATCTCAACGTTGTCAAAATGCGTAAGCGCGTCCGCGTTCCTGTAATCCGCGTTTTTCTCGAGCGTCAGCTTTTGTCCGGTCAGGTCCTTCTGTTTGAAAATGCCCGTTCCGGCCAGCAACACCGGTCTGTCCGCCGCGAGCGTCTGCCACCCTACAAGCGGTATCGCCAGTTTTTCCGGCACGTGCGCATCCGGTTCCTTGAGCACCAGCTGCAGCGTTTTTTCGTCCTTCGCGAAGCACCCCGCGACGTTCTCAACGTTGGCCGCGTAGTTTCCGCCCCTCGCAATAATATAATCGATCACGCGTTTTATGTCGGACGCTTCGACCGCGCTTCCGTCATGAAAGACGATTCCGTCCGCAACAGTGAACTCCCAGACCGTGAACTCTTCGTTGTGAACCCAGTCCCTAAGAACGTTGCCTGTAGGCTCCATAAAACTGTCGGGAACCACGAGCATCTCGCAAACGAATCCCGCGTAGACCCTTATATCCTCGTTGTTCGTAAGAAGCGGATTGATAGTGTCGAACGGTCCCACGGAAAGTTTGAGTACGCCGCCTTCAACGGGAAGTCTCTCCTCCGCTGCAGGTTCGTCCGCCCCGGGAGTCGAAGTTGCCACAGGGTCGAAGGTGTCGTCGGGACGTTCGCCGGAAGGCGTTTTAGCACACGAAAAAAGCATCACGACCGCCAGTAAAACCGCGACTGCCGCCGCCAGTCTCCCGAATCTGTTCAATTCTGCAAACGGCGCTCTTCTCATGCTCTCTCCTCCCTTCCGCGTAAAATCCGTTAAAAACCGGCAATCCGGCCGTACGAGTTCATATTATCACATCTGAAGCTTGAATTAAAGGCTTCCCGGAATCTCCGCAACCTTTACAGCGGTTTCAGCTCACTTTTCCAGCCAGATCACCGCGCCCATCAGCCCTTCGTTCATGCCTTTTTCGGCCCTGTACGAGAAGAACAGTTCCCTGTTTTCCGCGCATGCGGTGCATATTTCAGGCGCGCTTATATTCTCTCTCCTGACGCCTGCGCGGACCAGCGAATACACTGCCACCGCCCTCAGGTCCACCAGATATTTCCCGCGCGCGCCGTCCCATTTCACCGCGCGAACGTCCGGAAATCTCTCCCCGAAAACCCTTGCCACAGGATAGTCGACTTCAAAACACTCTCCGCAGATGCCGGGCCCTATCGCCGCAAAAACGTTCCCCGGGTCAGTTCCAAACTCCCGTACCATCGCGCCGACCGTTTTCCCGGAAATGTCCGCCGCCGTTCCGCGCCACCCGGAGTGCACCATTCCCACCGCGCGCCCCTTGTCATAAAGGAACACCGGCAGGCAGTCCCCGTGGGTGGTCATCAGCGGCACGAACGGCAGCCTCGTAATCATACTGTCCGCTTCGATGACAAGCTCCGGCTTCCCGAACCTCGCGCCCGCGATCTCCTCCGTGACGTTGACCACGGTGTCGCCGTGAACCTGGCTGAGCGCCGTGAATCTTGACAGCGAAAGTCCGTGATCGCGCGCCGCGATTCTGAAATTCTCGATGACGTTGTCCTTGTGCGCGGGCTCCTCCTTGCCGAAACTCGCGTTGAAAACGTTCCCGCGGGCCCCCGATACTCCGCCGTATCTGGTCGTGAAAAAATGTCCGACGCCGCCAAGGTTGTAAAGCCTTGCGTCGTAGTAATATGCGCTCTTCCCGGCAGCTTGAATATCCGGTTCCGCGCCTGACGTTTTCTCCGCCTGCAAAAAAGACTCTCCGTTCATACCGGACTCCGTTCCCGATCCGTTCAAATCGAAAATCACCCCGCGCGCCTCAGAACGATACCGCTCCGCTTCTTCGCGTACACCCGCAGCCTGATTGCGGTCTTCTCAACCCCGTCAATGTCGACGACGGAAAAAGAAGGTTCCATTGCAATCTCGGTCTCGTATTCGCGCAAAAAATCGGACGCAATTACCACCGCTTTGACGGCCTGGTTCAGCGCTCCGGCTCCTATCGTTACGAGAACCGCTTCGCCGCATGACCTGATCCCGCCCGCAAGCGCCCCCGCGACGCTCCCCGGCTCGCTCGCCGAAGAAACCCTGAAACTTAACATAAACGATGCCCCCTCCCGAACGCTCTCCGGCACGTTCCCGGGGCGTTCAAGGGCATTCTACCCGATTTTTCCGGGCTTGTCCACAGCGAAAATATTTCCCTAAAAGTGGTGGATTTTCCACAAGAAACCCACCGCCCTTCAGAACATTTTTGGTATTATGTTCCGGCTGTGGGATTCTCGAAGGAAAGGCGCCGCAGAGGTGGGAAGCGCTCAAAACTCGGTAAAAATTTCGCAGAAAGTTGCAAATTTTTGCCCGACCCGGAAGCGGCTGTGGTGCGCCTTATATTACTCCGTAACTGTCTCTTTTATGCGCTTTATCGAGCGGGCGTTCCCGGTGATTTCGTCGACGTCGATCACCACCGCGTCGATCTCGGGCGTTCCTATTTTAAGAGGCTCGAAGCGCGCCTGCCTGCCGAAGGCGTACCGTTCGTAAACGCCTTTGAAGGTCATTCCCAGAACGCTCTCGCGCGAAATTCCCGTCATTCCCACGTCTGTAATAAAGGCGGTGCCGCCGTCCAGAACGCACTCGTCCGCCGTCTGAACGTGCGTGTGCGTGCCTACGACCGCGCTGACGCGTCCGTCAAGGAACATCGCCATGATCTTCTTCTCCGAAGTCGCCTCCGCGTGGATATCTACAAGAATCACGCGCGTGCCCGCGTCCCTGAGCGCCTGAACGGCCTCCTCCGCAAACTCGAACGGACTGTCGCCCGGCGGGTCGATAAACGCGCGCCCTTCTATATTAATAATGCCCACAGGGGTTCCCGCTACGTCAACGCGCACGTACCCTCTTCCGGGTCTGTTCCTGCCTATGTTCCCTGGCCGGAGCACGGGGAGCCTGTCGGCGAACTCCTCAAATTCCGGACAGCCCCACACGTGGTTGCCCATTGTAATATAATCCGCGCCCGATTCGAAAATGTCGCGCGCGTCCCTTCCCGACATTCCGCGACCGTTCCTGGCGCTGTTTTCGCCGTTCACGACGCAGAAATCGATATTCTCGCGCTTTTTTATTTTGTAAAGGCCGTGGAAAAGCGCATCTCTTCCCGCCTCTCCGAAAACGTCGCCCACAAAAAGAATTCTCATATAACCCTCTGTTTCAGTTATTTATATAAATACTCGGCGGCTCACTGTCAGCCTCTTCGCCGCCGCCTCGCAGCATCCTTCCGGTAATGAACACACACACCGCGCACACGGCCAGCAGCACAAAGCACACTATATTCACCGTCAGCTCTGTTTCCTTTGCCGCGAAAAACGTATAAAAAATCAGATTCGCCAGGTTGAATCCAATATGCGCGAAAACGCTCGCAACGATCGACCCGGCCGTCTCCGCGATCCACACGAAAACCAGCCCGCACACGAACGCGTAAATGCATTGCAAAATATTGTCGTGCGCGAACGCGAACAGCAGCGCAGTAATAAGCGCCGCCGGCACCAAAACGCCCGCGCGCGAAGGCTTCCCCGGCTCCATGGTACCGCGCGTAAAAGCTTTTTCAAGAAACCGGAACGCCTTCCCGCGGAAAGCGAGCTCCTCTATAACAGGCGCAACTATACAAAGCGCGATAACCGACGCCACCGGATTCCCCTGGGACGCCGATGCGACGCTGTCCGAATTGCCCTGCACCCAGGCTTCCGGCAGCGGCAGCACCTTAACCAGAACGGTAACCGCGCGGTTAAGACTCACCCCGATCAGGAACCCCAGAAGGCAGTTCAGCGGCAGCAGCACAGCCTGTGACTTCTTGCGGATGTGCAGGATTCTCAGGTCGTCGAGCGGCTTCTGCCTTAAAATAATAACAACTGCCGCGGCCAGAACAAGCCAGATCGCGCTTACTATAAGGCGCTTTTCCGCCGTTCCCAGTTCCCGGAGCGCGGTGTTGTTCGCGATCGCGCTGAAAAAGTACGCGAGCAGAGTAAAAGAAAAAGCAACGAAGACCGCTTCAAGCACCCAAAAAAGTCTCAGCAGAATTCCGGGGTCCTGCTGTTCGTCGCGAGTGTTTAAATCTGTGCGGTTTCCGTTGCTTTCCATCTAAATTCCCGATTTTTAACAAGGCTTAATTCCCGCGCGCGGCGGAACAGCCTGCAGGGAATCGCTTCAATCCCGATTTCAATCGAAGCCCTTCCCGAATTTTTTGTTTGCCTTTACCACCGCGAGAATCACCGCCAGCACGATTCCGACCACGATTCCTATGATTATGAACGGCTTTATGTTGAACGCCCTTGCCGGCACGTTTGAAGGCGCTTCCGTCGGATCGGCCGCGGTACCGAGAAGAGTTCCCGTGGTTTCCCCTTCAACGTCCCATTCACCGTCTTCCGCAAGGTAAAACCCGCGCGTCATTTTACGATCTCCTCCCAAAGCTTCTCGTAGTAGGATCTGATCTCGGGATCCAGGTCGTAGAAGTACTGAGTCTTGGGGGTGTGGGCTTCGTCGGGATAGAGAATCTCGTTGCCCTTAAAAGAGTAGTCCGGGTTGTTCACGACACCGCTGTGGGGCGACGCGTAGCAGAGGTATTCCGCGTTCGCGAGCGCGACTTCGTTCTCGAGCATGAAGTTGATGAACATGAGCGCCGCGTCAACGTTTTTGGCGGATTTGGGAATGCACATGGAGTCGACGAAAATGTTGGTGCCCTCCTTGGGATAGAAGAACTCCAGATCGTCGTTAATGCTCTTCATGAGAAGATAGTCGCCCGCGTAGTATGGCGCGACCGCAGCGTTGCCGCCTTCCATTTTATTGAAGACCTCGTCCATGACTCTTGCCTGAAGGACCGGAGTCTGTTCCTTGAGCTTGTCGGCCGCGGCGTCCCAGAGCGCCTTGTCGGTGTTGTTCACGTCCTGGCCGAGCAGGAACTGCGCCGTCGAGAACGCGTCTCTCGGGTTGTTGAACGAAAGAATATTATTTGTGTAGGTCTCGTCCCAGAGAATGCTCCAGCTGTCCGGAGTGCCTTCGACCATGGTCTTATTATAGATAATGCCGACCATGCCTACGTTATAGGGAACGGAATACTCGTTCTGCGGGTCGAAGTACAGGCCCTTGTACTGGTCTAAAATGTACTTGTAGTTCGGGATCTTGGACGTGTCGACCTTCTGCAGCATGTCCTCCTTGATCATTCTCTGAATCATATAGTCAGAGGGAACGACGACGTCGACCGAAATCGCGCCGCTCTTGAGTTTTGCGTACATCGCCTCGTTGCTCGGGGTGCTGTCGTCGTAAATGACCTTAATGCCGCTCACTTTTTCGAAAGCTTTAATAACGTCAAGAGAGCCCTCAGAGCCGTCGGAAATGTACTCGCCCCAGTTCATAACATAAAGGGTGGTGCCTTCGAGGCCGGTGTAATCGCCTTCGAGGTTCTCAACCGTGTCGTTCCTGCTGCAGGAGACCGGGAACGCCGCAAGCGCGAAAATCAGCGCGCAGACAACAATCAAGCATGCAATTCTTTTCATTTTTTCTCTCCGTTGGATAGTTATTTTTTTCGGAGCGGCGGGAATCCAATCTCCTCTGCCGCGCCGTGTTTGCCGTTTGTTTTTCATCCGGGAATTATTTCCGGGAAATATTTTTTTGATTTCCGGGAAAATTTCCCACTATTTCCGGGAAATATTTTTTGATTTTCGGGAAAATTTCCCGACATTTCCGGAAAATGCTTTTATATTTCCGGGAAAATTTCCCGACATTTCCGGAAAATGCTTTTATATTTCCAGGAAAATTTCCCACTATTTCCGGGAAAATCTCCCGCTATTTCCGGAAAATCAGTTATTTCCGGGAAAACATTTCCCGGAAAAACCCTTCTTTCACTTACCCCTTCGCCTGCTTTTTTTCCGTCCTCATCTGGAAAATATTCGAGATAAGCAGCAGCGCCAGGACCGCCACGAACATAATGCTCGACAGCGCGTACATGTCCGGCTTCACGATCTTCTTCGTCATCGAGTAGATCTTCAGGGGCAGCGTCTGGAAGCCCGAGGAGGTGTAGTAGCTGATGACGAAGTCGTCAAGCGACAGCGTGAAAGCCATTATCGCGCCGGAGACGATTCCCGGAACGATTTGCGGCATCACAACCATCGAAAACGCCTTTGCCGGCGGCGCCCCCAGATCCTGCGCGGCCTCAAAAAGACTTCTGTCGGTCTGGTTGAGCTTCGGCAGAACGTTCAGGATAACGTACGGCAGGTTGAACGTGACGTGGGCAATCAGCAGCGTCCAGAAGTTCAGGTACTCCGAGGCGCCGAGAAGCCGGCCGACGAACACGAACAAAAGCATCAGTGACACACCGGTGACGATGTCGGGGTTCATCATAGGGATGTTGGTGACGGTGAGCATGGTCTGCTTGAAGAACTTGCTGCGCACCCTGAAAATACCCATCGCCGCAATCGTTCCGAGGACCGTCGCGATCAGCGCGGAGGCCACAGCCAGAATCAAGGTGTTGCGCAATGCCTCGAGAGTGTCGCTGCTCGAGAACAGTTCACCGTACCACTTGAAGGAAAAGCCCTCGAACACCGACGTCGATTTTGCCGAGTTAAAGGAGAAAAACACCATCAGCAGCAGCGGCGCGTACAGGAACGCGTAAACAAGCACCATCACGACTCTGTTAAAGGTTTTCATGCCGCCATTCGTACCGCTTTTTGTACCGCTCTTCATGCCACAAGTCCCCCCTCTCCCGAGTTGTCGGCGAAGCGGTTCATGATGAACATGCTCACGAGGATCAGGACCATCAGCACCAGCGAGAGAGCCGCGCCGAGGTTGTAGTTGTTGAGCGTCTGCATCTGGCGTTCAATGGTGTCGCCTATGAGCATGATCTTGCCGTTGCCGAGTTTTTGCGAGATATAGAAAGTGCTGACCGACGGCACGAAGACCATCGTGATTCCCGAGATGACGCCGGGCATGCTGAGGGGCAGGATCAGGCGCCTCCAGACGTTGAAGCCGTTGCAGCCGAGGTCGCGGGCGGCCTCCACGAGGGAGTTGTCCATTTTCGCCATTACCGTATAAATAGGCAAAATCATGTACGGCAGGTAGTTGTAGACCATACCGAAAATGACCGCCCCGGGCGTGCCCAGGAAGGTCGCGGGCTTTAAGCCGAGCGTCATCAGAAGCTGGTTGATGATGCCGTTCTGGTCGAGGATGTTCATCCAGGAGTAGGTCCTGATGAGGAGGTTCATCCACATCGGGAGCATGACGAGCATCATCTGGATGCGCTGCGTTTTTTCGTTCGTCTTACTGAGCGCGTACGCGAAGGGATACGCGATGATAAGCGTGATCACCGTGGCGACAAGCGAGTAGAGAAGCGATATAAGGAAGTTGTGCCCGTAGTCCTTGAGGGCTAAAATGCTGTCGAAGCTGAAATGGCCTTCCGCGTCGGTGAACGCGTAGACGATAACGATGAACAGCGGCACGACAACGAAAATTGCCGACCAGACGGCGTAAGGCGCGTTAAGGAGAGCGTTAGTCGATTTTTTCATCTTCGTCCTCCGCACCGATTGCAGCGTCAGGGTTGCTGATTTCCTCCATTTCATCGCTGAAATAGCTGTAGTCGCCCATTGTGCCGGAGTATTCGGATTTCTTCATAATGTGGATCGCGTCGGGTTCGATGTAAAGACCTACGCGGTCGCCGACGAAACTCTCGTCTGTCGTCTGGACCATCCATTTGAAGCCGTCGACGTCGATAATGATCTCGTAGTGCACGCCCTTGAAGGTGACCGAGGTGACCGTTCCGCAGATCAGCGCGTTGTCGGGGTGAACGATATCCACGTCCTCCGGCCTGATCACGACGTCCACCGGCTCGAACGGCTCGAAGCCTTCGTCGACGCATTCGAGCTTCCTGTTGTGGAACTTGACAAGCCTGTCCTTGATCATGACGCCGTCGATAATGTTCGACTCGCCTATAAAATCCGCCACAAAGGCGTTCTTCGGTTCATTGTAAATGTCGACAGGAGAGCCGATCTGCTGGATCTTTCCGCCGTCCATAACGACGACCGTGTCCGACATGGAGAGGGCCTCTTCCTGGTCGTGGGTAACGAACACGAACGTGATGCCGAGACGTCTCTGCATCGCCTTGAGTTCGTTCTGCATGTCCTTCCTGAGCTTCGCGTCAAGTGCGGCGAGAGGCTCGTCGAGAAGGAGCACCTTCGGGTTGTTGATCGCGGCGCGCGCAATGGCGACACGCTGCTGCTGACCGCCCGAGAGCTTCTGGACCGGCCTCTTTTCGAAGCCCTTCAGGTTCACGAGTTCGATCATCTCCGCGACGCGGCGCTCGATCTCATCCTTAGGCACCTTCGCGACCTTGAGTCCGAAGGCGATGTTGTCGTGAACGTTATAATTCGGAAAAAGTGCGTAACGCTGGAAAATAGTGTTGACATTCCGCTTGTATGCGGGAACGTTTTTGACGTCGACTCCGTCAAAAATAATCTCGCCGGAATTCGGTTCAAGGAACCCGGCAATGAGCCTCAGGGTCGTCGTTTTTCCGCAGCCGGACGGACCCAGCAGCGTGACGAACTCCTTGTCCTTTATGGCAAGGCTCAAATTGTCAAGAATAATATCATCGTCAAATTTGACGGTGACATTGCGAAGCTCGACAACGTTAGAAGAATTTCTCTCATCCATTTTTTGCATCCCCCTTTGCGGTAAAGACCGCGCACAGCCGTATTACAGCTACTTTGCGCGAACCCACAGCCCGGCTCATTTTCTGCCCCCGCAAAGAGTTTTTGCAGCGAATTCTTCCGCGGAACCGGAGATCCAACCGTCCCCGTGATTCATCCCGCGAAAAGTCGGGCTGCAGCAGAAATGTCTGCGGCGTCGAAAATGCCCAGTCAAACAATGGCGCACTCCGCTCCGCCGCGGTTTCCCGGGAGAAGCGCTCCCAAAAAAGCCCTCCCCGGAAACTGCAAGGCCATGTTATATCCGGCCATATCGCGAGCCCTTATCTTCTACGTCTTTTTAATAGCTTCGGGCTGCCGCAACAAGCCTGGCCGGACTTTTAAAATCCCCATGGCGCTTTGCCGTCACCGGGATTACGTCGGCACAAATGCAAAAATCGTGCTATTACTTTCGCGTCCCGCCATAGGACGCCATTATATTATAAATCATTCCTCCCCCCTCCGCAACAACATTTCCGCCCGTTTTGGCCCGTTTTGGCGCATTTTCGGAGTATTGTGTCCTAAAAGAAATAAAAAAACAAAAAACGCACTCCGCGGGCACTACTCCGCGGCTTGCGTTGACATTCTCCGCGCGGTGATTTATACTTAATCCGGTGCCGTGAGGCTCTGTTTTTCACTCGGAAACTTTGCTTCCCGCACAGGGATTTTGTTTCCCGCACAGGAACTTTGTTTCCCGCACAACAATTTTAGCGAAAGGAATCTCCCTATGAAAAAGATTTTTGCCGCTCTTCTGCTTCTCTGCCTCGCGGCGGCGCTCTGTTCATGCTCGACCTTTTCCGGTCCGTCCGGGGTCGCAAACCGTTTTATGGCCAACCTGAAAGCGTACGATCTGGAGGGTGCGGGCAAATGCCTTCTGGATCCGGCCGAGCTTGACGCGGACAAGTCGGAAAGCAACGTTTTTTACGACTACTACAAGGACTGCGCCAAAAAAATGAAGTTCAAAATCGTCGAGTCGACCGAGGACGGAGACAAAGGAACCGTGAAAGTCCACGTCACCTACCTCGACTCAGGAGAGCTCTTTGCGGAGGTCTATAAGGAGTATTTGGCCAAATCGCTTACATCCGCGCTGTCCGGCAAGAAAAACGAAAACCTTCTCGGAGACATTTTCGATGAAAAGAAACCCGATTTTCCCCCCAAGACCGCTGAGACCGACCTCATTTTCAATTGCACAAAAAAGGACGGCCGCTGGTACATTGACAAAATGCCCGACGGCTGCACCCGCGTTATGACGTCCGGAATGACCGGCCTTCTGGGTGATTTAATCAGCTCCTTCTGGAAATAAAACCCTGCCCGGCTGCCGGACTTAAATTAAAAACGGGAAACCGCCCTCACCCGCTTCGAGGTGCTCCGGTTCCCCGTTTTGTTTATATGTTTCTTTTTACAGATACCTGCCTGATACCCCGGGAATTGTCCCGCCTTTGTCAGTACCTGTTCCAGTAGGCCTCCGTGTCCTGCTTTCCCGCCGCGGCCAGTTCACTGTTGGCAGCTTTGATGAGGTTTATTTTCGCGCCGTCAACTCCTTCCGTGCTGACATACAGCGCGCTCCCGGTAAACTGCCAGGAGCAGGCGATCTGAATGCCTGCGTCTTTGATCCACGAAAGAAGATTTTCGAATTCTTCAGGAGTACGTTCGTCGTTTTCCAGGTCGAGATAGTCGCCGAATTCGCCGAAGAAGCATGCTTTTTTCAACTGTTTCGCAGTGCGCGCGTAAATCCGGAAATATTGTAAAGGCGTCACGTCGGTTCTTCCGAAACGGTAGAGCGACCTGATGTACTCCGGTTCGCCATCAGCGTTTTGAGCGCAGAGCTGCAGGTGAAAACTCACGCAGTCGATCGGATTGGGCGCCGCCATCGAGTTCATATACACGAAATCTTCGTCGCTGTCGGTGTCAAACGCGACCGTCCATGAGTGGGTTTTGGGGTCCGCCTTGAGGCCCGCGTTGTACAATGCCTTCGAATACGCGCGCATTTCGCTGTGGCCGCTCGAGATCATACGGTCGGGATCTACAGCCCGGATCGCCTTTGCGACCTCTTCCAAAAAGACTCTCATTTCGCCGGAGGTGTAGTAGTCAAAGCCGTCAGCCCCTTCCTCGATGCCGAAGCCCGCGGGAAGCCAGGTCTTAAACTCCGGGTCGCAAAGGTCGGCGTCGAGATTGTACTCGTTTCCAATCTCCCACGCCCACACCGCGGGGCTGTCGACAAATTCACGCACGACCGCGGTAACGTAGTCCTTCGCGTATTTTACGGTCTTGCTGTCCGGATTCCCCATAGCGGATCTCTTTTCGCCCACATGGGTCGGAATCGTCGCGTCGTGCCAAAGAAGCGAGCACACGAGGCCGACGTGAACCTCCTCAGCGTAGTCCACGATTTTGCGAATTGTGGCAAGCATCGCCGCGGGGTCTTTGTCAAAAGCCTCGTAGTAGGAAGGCCAGTAGCCTCCCAGATTGATTCTGACGAACGGGATTCCGCACTCCTTCAAAAGGTCGAGCTGTTTTTTGTAGTCGGACGTTCCCGTCTCGACCTCCCTTGTCACCAGCGAAAAAACGTTCACGCCGAAGCCGTAAAAAGGCTTGCCGGCGAGAAGCACAGTACCGTTTCCGTCAACCGTAAATCCCATAGCGTTCTCCTTTACTTCGCGGGGTTCCGCCGTCTCGAGCGGGATGTCCGTCGCCTCCGCCGGCGCCTCCGTCTCCTTAACTTTTCCGCTCTCACCGTCACAGCCGCACAATGAAACCGTCATCACGAGCGCGAGCGCGGCGGCGAAAACCGTTGAAATTATTCTTTTGATTTTCTTGTTGTTTTTCATTTTTAAATAGTCATCCCTGTTGTTTTGCCGGATATTTCCGGGAAATATATGCCCTGCTCGCGGTCAGAATTTCAGCCCTTTTTCGCTTTTATACATGAACGCGCCTGCGGGAATTCCCGCGGAGTTCTCGAGTGTGATCCCGTTGCCGAACGAGTTCATGGTTATCGAATGGTACACAATGCCGTCAAACGGTGTGTCGCACGTGATCTCGACCGTGTCTCTTCCGACAAGCCTCGCCTTGACCTCGAACGTATAGACGATCTCGTTTTTGAGCATCACGTTGAAGCCCTTCACGAGCCGCTGACGGTCCGACGTTTTCAGGCCGTAGCCGACGTTTTTGAACTTGACCGTGGCCTTCCTGTAGTCGGAGCTGAACGTGACCGACTCAACCACCGGACCGCCCGCCTGCGACATTCTGACACCGCCCTCCGCGTTCGCCACGCATGCGATTTTCGCGGTTCTGACAGCCTGCTCGTACTTGCAGTTCGGATGGAGACTGTTCCAGTAGGTCGTGTCGTACCAGAGGTCGGACGACTGGATCTGATAGTAGTTCTTCGTGCCGATGACCATTCCGCCCATGACCGCGCGGATCTTGCCGACGTCCATAAACGCCCACGGGTCGCTGCCGGTGTAGTCCTGCGGCTGGAGGTAGATCGGCGGGAATTCGACGAAATACACCGGGAAGTCGGGATTCACGAGGTTGTGCGCGGCGCGCATATGGTCGATCATGCCTCTGAAAGCGGCGCTGTAGCGGGCGGATTCGTTCTCGAGCATGTCGCTCTCCCCCTGGTACCAAATGAAGCCGTTGATAGCCATCCTCTCAAACGGATAGAAATACTCGTTGTACAGGAACCTGCCCCACTCCGCGTTGACGCCCGACGTAAAATAGTAGCCGAGCTTGCTGCTGAAGTCGTCGGTGTGGAATTCCTCCGCGACCTCGTTGGGAAGGAAGCAGCCTAAGGGGCGGCCGCAGCCGTCGATGTAAACGAGGCCGATCGGGACCTTCCCGTCCGTCATTTTCACGTAATTATAGGCAAACATGTAACCCAGCGCCGTGAAGCCCTCAACGTGTTTTTCGTCGGCAATCGTCCACCCCGCCTTGTCCGCGTCGATGTCCTTCGCGACCTCCGCGGAGCCGCGTACGCTGACGCCGTTGACCACGTTCTGGGTGTTGTAGTTGAGCCTTATCGGGAGGGCCGGATCGACCGCCTCGCGCGGGCATTTTTCCTTGTCGTCCGGATGGAACATCCAGTGCTCCGCCATGCTGTAGGCGATGTTCGACTGGCCCGAGACCATGTAGACGTCTCCGACAAGCACGTTCTCGAACTTCACCTCTTTGGCGTCGGTGAACACCCTCAGAACCGCCGGCTCCGGATCGGCCTTCAGCTTCTTCATGAACGTCAGCACCCACTCGCCGTTTTCGACGACCGCGTCTGCGCGAACGCCCTTAAACTCGCCGCTGATCTTTTTGCCGTTCTCCGCCTCGTCCGCGAATCCCCACACGCGAACGTACTCGTTCCGCTGCAGCACCATTCCGTCCGAGAAAACGTTCGCGACTCTGAAATCGCCGCAATATTCCGCGTTTACGGTTTCTTTTTTCATATTTTCCGCCTGTCCTTTCGAAGTGTTCCTCCACCCGCGGTCCAGCGAGCACGCGGTCAGAACAGCTGCCGCAAGCACGAACGCCACCACGGCCGTGAACACTTTTCTATAGTTTGATTTGTTGATCTTCCTGTTGTTTTCCATGATTTTCCGTTGTTTTTCCGGGTTTTCCCGGTTTTTTCCGGCCTGCCTGCTGTCATCCCATACGATCGCGCAGAACCTTTATCATCTCAGCGTAGACCCCGAACCTGTACGACTTCGGTATGTTCTCCGCCTCGCGAAGGATCTCCTCCGCCTCCCCGGGAGTCAGCAGCGGCGCCAGCGTGATGACGTGGGAATGCATCGACGCGTAAACCAGGTCCTCCCCCGTGATCTTCCTGTTCCGGGGCTCCGAGACGATAACGCGGCAGGCCTCGAACGCCTCGCCGGCACATTCACCGCCCGCCTCACGGATCTCCGCGACGCAGTTCCCGACACCCACCATGAAGGCTTTTTCGTCCTCCGAAAGATCTTTCCCCTTTCCGGTGAACCATCCCCTGAAAGCGTCGGCAAAAGACCTCCCCTCGCGCGGCTGCCCGCACGCCGCGGAATATCTCGCGTAAACCTCCCGCAGCTCCTCTGCCATACTCATTCGAATCAACCTCCGGCACAAAACGCTTCTCTTGCCTTTTCATGCGAAAACGCCGCCCGTTTCCTGCTGCCGCCATTATATCATATTCACGATGTGAATTAAAGCGGAAAAGGCATTAAACGGTTGTGAACAGTGAAACATATCAATTCAAACAACAACAGAAGATTAGAGGTAAAGTGGGGCTTCGGCTCCGTTTTTTCTTGCAAATTCACAAAATTGTACGAAAAAAGTCTTGATTATTTGCCGGTTCCGTGCTATACTATTATCGTCAATCAGTTTACCCATTTTGTAAGAAGAAAGTGATACTGTGATGACCAAAGCCGAAATTGCAAAAAAAGTGATAAATGACTTCGGCGGTATAGCAAAAACCTCAGAATTTCTTGCTGCCGGTCTTTGTAAATCCGACATTGGAAAACTCGTGAACGACGGGCTTCTTGAACGCATTCGTCACGGGTTTTATCAGCTTGCCGGAAACCTTGATATTACAGAGGCGGAGTATCTCTCCCGCCTAATTCCCGAGGGGATCGTCTGTGTAGAATCTGCGCTTTTCCATTACGGCTACACTGATTTTACACCTCGCGAATGGTCTATCGCCGTCCCCCGCGCTGTCTCCCAGCCGAAACTAAAAACCGCAGGTATTCCCTTCAAAGCGTATTATATCCAGTCTGACGTTTATGAGCTTGGCAAAACGCAAGCGGATTTCGACGGAACATCGCTTCCAATCTACGACAAAGAACGCACAATCTGTGACTGTTTCAAATACCGCACCAAACTGGATAACGAGCTATTTGCAAAAGCGGTAAACGCTTACGCAAACGACAAAGAAAAGAATCTTGCGAATCTCAGCAAGTATGCGAAAAAACTTCGTGTTTATAAAAAAGTTACCGATATTATGGAGGTGCTGCTGAATGGCTGATATTGGTGCTTCTGTTCTCGCAAAACTGAGGAACAAAGCAAAAGAAACCGGCAGAAGCAATCAACTCTGTATGGGAATAGTCCATTTTATAAATTATGCTATTCGATAATTCAAGTGGGGATTTTCTTGTTTGCAACCTGGTATTAATGAAGTCGGCAATGTGGTTGACTTAAATCTTCACTCAAATTATATTTTCAAGAAAGCGGTGAAGTCAACTGCCAAATCGGCCGAATCTGTCACGGAATCTGTCACGGAGAAAAGGCCGGCTCCCGCAATCGCGCCGGGAGCCGGCCGTAATAAACAGTTATTCAGTTTCCGGATGTCCAATATGTGCCGGGAATTCTCCCTTCACAGACATTGAACGTTCCCGGATTAAACGTTTTGTCAATCCGATATCCGCCGGTTCTTCCTCAGTATCACCACAGCTAAAGCGAGGATGACAACCGCAATCAAGAGAGCTGCATTCCCGTGGTCTCCCGTGTCCGGCTGGCCGGTTTTCGTTTCTGTCGAACCCGTATTTAGCGCATAAAGGGAATCGAGTTTTTCAATAAAGTCGCCGCCCGTTATGATCCACCGGCCGTTCACTGAGGCAAACTCAAAAATCAATTCGGCATTTACATCATTTGAATTGCCGAACGAATCCATAATGCTAAGAGGCAGGGACACTTTAACCGTTGCGGATTCGTCTCCCGCGGAGATGATTTCAGGCGAAACGTTTTCGTCGAGGCTCATTTTTAAATACTGTTCACACAAGTCTGTCCTTGACCGGTAGAACATCCTTCCGTCTACGTCAACGCAGTATTTTCCGCCTTTCACAATCAAATCCGCAATCTCACCGGTCGTAAAGCGCGAACAGTAATTCAGCCACGTTTCGGTACTGCCCGGCGCACCGTTTATCCTGTAAAAAGTCTCGCCGAATTTGTCAACTTTTTCGGGTTCAGAAGGCTGCAGATCCCTTAGACCGATCGAGGTGCCAAACACGTCCCCGTCCACATGAGCCAGCCTGTATATCTCGCCGACAACCGTCATTATTTCCGTTTTCGCGAGTTCCACGGAAAAAGACGACAAATCAATTGTTTCGTCATACAATCCGAATAAAGCTTCGGTTGAATCCATCCCGGACACTTTCCAAACGCCGTCTTCTTTTTCAAACGAGAATATGACGGTGGTCACCTTGCTCAGTTCTTCGTGAAAATGAGGAAAATACTTGGTGTAAACAAGAGCTTTCCCGTCATCGCTTATTGTCAGAGCCTCGATATCCTCGTCGTTTAATACAAGACCGGTGTGGTCCTTAACCTGCGCGCCGATAAACCATGGATAGTAAAGCGTCCCGTTTTCTTCATGATACTTTTCAAAGAAGCGCTCAGAAAAACTCGAATTCAAATAGTTCGCGGCCAGGCTGCCCGTGAAAGTTTCGCTGACAAGTCTTTTTACACCTTCCTGATCGTAGCCGTCTCTTACAGGTTTCAGGTGAACTTCAACATTATATCCCGGATAGTTCTTGACGATAATATCACGGCTACTATCATTGAGTTCAGTATCGAACCATTGAAAAATATCCAGATAACTCTTCATAATATTCCGGGCGTTCTTTACAAGCGTGGCGGCAGTCGTTTTATCAATGGTTTCGACGGCGTACGAGCGACAGGGCATAAGGAATAAGCCGGTGACCAGCAGCAAAGATATAAGCAAAGCAAACATTCTTTTCATTTAAAACGCCTCCGGTTTAGTTTGTGTGGCGAATCAGAGTCGCGGCAAGAGTCTTCGTCTATCCACTGCTCCGTATCAATTGTGTAATACCCCGACCCGGGAGCAGTGAACTTATACACCTTGGAATAGGAGGAACACATATAGCTTCATTCGTTAAAAGTATACTGGTCTCGAATTAGAGATAAGTCTACCATTTCGAGTTTACCACCGGTCTGAGGATTTCCGTTGAGAGTGCTTATAATTAAGGTGCTGTTATCAATATACGAATCGACTGTTTCTTTAAATTGAGCAAACTGTTCGTAGGCAATCTGCAGCAACGCGCAAAAAACGTAAGCCTAAGAAACAGATGATTTGAATCGTAAGAGAAAAAGAAAAACAGCCCCGGGACTTTGATCTCGAGGCTGCTTAGTGGTGCGCGGCCGCCGGCTTCGACCTGTATGAGAGAACTCTCACACGGACCTGATGGTAGCGTGACCCTGGTGAAAAAAGACATCCGGAATGCTGAGCACAAGCGCGTTACCCACTAATAAATTTCCACCACACTCCACAGGCCAAT
>DBXM01000033.1:193526-195911 GCA_002309655.1 Mageeibacillus sp. UBA1212 | reverse complement strand
ATATCAAGTGCGTCGTCAAGTGAGAGGCGCGATGCAAAGTGCGGCAGCTTCGGGTAAACCCCGTGCGGAAAGCCCGCCTGTCTCCGACTTAGCTTTCGCTAAGAGTCGCCCGCGTACATTCCGCACGGAGGTTTCGTAGTTAAAATAAGGAGCCTTCGGCGACTTGCTAAGAACGCCGCAGCTTTACATTGGCGGCACGAGCGATTCGCGAAATTCGCGTCAAGTGAGGGACGCAATGTAAAGTGCGGCCGCACGCAAAAATAGCTATTAAATCAGCGCTTCTTCGCGTTCCCGCAGCCTGCGCAACTTCCGTTATATCCGCAGTCCGCGCAGTTTCCGCAGCCGCACGACGACTTCCCGCGCTTTTTGCTTATTACGATTGAAATTACCGCTCCGGCGACGGCTGCCGCCACAACTCCAATTATTATGTAATCCCAAATTCCCATGTGCGGCGCACCTCCTTCAGGCTTAAACCAGACTCGCGATAAGCGTTCCTGCCCAGAAGAACAGAAGCGCCATCAACCACGCGAGCGCGCACTGCCAGAGCACTACGAGAATCGCCCACTTGTGACCGAGCTCGCGCCTTATAGAAGCGATCGCCGCCACGCAGGGCGTGTAGATCAGACTGAAAACGAGCATTGAAACGGCGGAAACCGTTCCGATCGCGGCGACTCCTTCACTGAAAAGCGTCTCCATTACCGAAACGACGCTCTCTTTGGCCATAAAGCCGCTTATCAGCGACGTGACGATCCGCCAGTCCCCGAGACCTATCGGCTTAAATACAGGCACGATAAAGCCCGCTACAGCCGCCAGAATCGAGTCCTTCGAGTCCGCAACAGGCGCGAACCTGAAGTCGAAGCTCTTCAAAAACCACACAACCAGCGTGGCGATGAGAATGATCGTGAACGCTCTCTTTATAAAGTCCTTCGCCTTTTCCCAGAGCAGCTGAACCACGTTCCTCGGGCTCGGGAACCTGTAGTTGGGCAGCTCCATCACGAAGGGCACCGGCTCGCCCTTAAAGAGAGTCTTCTTGAAAATGAACGCGACAAGAATTCCCGTAAGGATTCCGAGCAGGTAGAGGCCGGTAATTATGAGCCAGCTGAACTTCGGGAAAAATGCGTTCACGAAGAAGCCGTAGATAGGCAGCTTGGCCGTGCACGACATGAACGGCGTCAGCAGGATCGTCATCTTTCTGTCACGGTCGCTGGGAAGCGTTCGCGTCGACATGACGGCGGGAACCGTGCAGCCGAAGCCGATGAGCATCGGGACGATACTTCTTCCGGAGAGACCGATCCTTCGTAAAAGCTTGTCCGTCACGAATGCCACCCTCGCAATGTAGCCGCTGTCCTCCAGCATCGACAGGAAGAAAAACAGCAGGACTATAATCGGCAGGAAGCTCACCACCGTTCCCACGCCCTCAAAAATTCCTTCAAGAACGAGGCTCTGAATTACCGGGTTCACGTTTGCGGCCGCCATTCCCTTCGCGGTGAGCCCCGCGAGGGCGTCGATTCCCGACTGCAGGAGGTCCTGCAAAAACGGCCCGATCAGGAAGAACGTCAGGAAGAACACAAGCGCCATTATCCCTATAAAAACGGGAATTGCTGTGTATTTTCCGGTGAGCACGCGGTCGATCTTCCTGCTTCTCATGTGCTCTTTGCTCTCGCCGGGCTTCACGACGCAGGTGTCGCAGACCTTCATGATGAACTCGAAGCGCATGTCCGCCATCGCGGCGCTCCGGTCGAGCCCGCGCTCCTTCTCCATCTGGATGATGATGTGCTCGAGCATTTCCTCTTCGTTGTTGTCGAGCTTGAGGGGCGCGGCAATGAGGCTGTCGCCTTCTATGAGCTTGCAGGCGCTGAATCTTGCGGGAAGGCCCGCCTCCTTTGCGTGGTCTTCGATAAGGTGGCTGACCGCATGAATGGCCCGGTGAACCGCACCACCGTGGTCGTCGGCGCCGCAGAAGTCCTGCCGCTCGGGGCATTCCTGATATTTCGCAACGTGAACTGCGTGCCTGATTAGCTCGTCGACGCCTTCGTTTTTGGCCGCTGAAATCGGAATGACGGGAACGCCCAGCATCGACTCCATCGCATTTACGTCGACCGTTCCGCCGTTGCCGCGGACCTCGTCCATCATGTTGAGCGCGACGACCATCGGCACGTTGAGCTCGAGAAGCTGCATCGTGAGATAAAGGTTGCGCTCGATGTTGGTCGCGTCGACGATGTTGATGATCGCCTTGGGCTTCTCGTCGAGAACGAAATTCCTCGAGACCAGCTCTTCGCTGGAATACGGTGACATCGAATAGATGCCGGGAAGATCTGTGATGAGCGTGTTCGCCTGCCCTCTGATCACACCGTCCTTCCTGTCGACGGTGACGCCGGGGAAGTT
>DBXM01000033.1:0-193497 GCA_002309655.1 Mageeibacillus sp. UBA1212 | reverse complement strand
GTCTTGCCGGAGTTCTGGTTGCCCACCAGCGCGAACGTCAGCTTGGTTCCGGCGGGAAGCGGATTTCCGCTACCTTTAGGGTGAAAACGCCCTTCCTCACCGAGGCCGGGGTGGTCGATCTCGGACTTCTGCCGCGCTTTGTCCGGGTCGCTTCCGGGCTCTTTATCCGTCGGCCTGATTTTGATCTTTTCCGCCTCCGAGAGACGGACCGTCAGCGTGTAGCCTCTAACAAGAAGCTCCACCGGGTCGCCCATAGGCGCGAATTTCGAGACGGTGACCTCGGTGCCCGGCGTCATTCCCATGTCGAGAAAATGCTGCCTCAAAGCGCCCTCGCCGCCGACCTCTTCAATCACGCCGGACTGTTCGATTTTCAGTTCACTCAGTTTCATAAAGTCATTCTTCTTTCATTGAATCAAGATTTCCCGATTATTGTTCTCAAAGTTTCCGCGTCTTCTTTAAGCATGACCGGATTGTCGTCTTTTACGAACTCCAAAAGATACGGAACGTCCCCCGCGACCTTCGCGTATTCCCGCCACTGCGCCTCCTGCGCTTTCAGGGGAAGCTTGATGTTTCCGCGCTCCCAGGCGAAAACGTGGCAGGCGGAGAGGCGGTGTTTTGTAAGTTTCAGGGCTTTCAGATTTTCCTCGAAGGTGATGTCCGGGTTGGGCTGGAAGTGAAGCAGACAGCCGGTTTCATCCGACAGTCTTAGCGCGAGCTCCGCGTCCTCAGTCATCGTGCCTCTATGGCACTCAAGAGTAACCTTCAAGCCTTTTGCCTCCGCTGCGTTCACGCATCTTTTGATGTTTTCGGCGGCGTTTGAATTGTATTCACGCGAACGTCCCGCCCAGATTCTTATATACTCCGCTCCGAGAATTTCTGCGGTGCTGAGCTGAACGTCGAACTTCCCGGAATCGTCGCAGGAGTTGTAGTAACTCCCGTACCCTAACGGAACGATTCCCGCCTCTTCGCAGAGCTTCCTTGCGGATCCGGCCGCCTCAAAGTTTCCGGCGGGAACGTGAATGTCGCCGCCCCACTCTATATATCCGAGACTGTTCTCCGCGCAGAGTTCTACGATTCTCTCCTGCGTGAGTTTTCTGAAAGTTACCGAAACAAGCCCCGCCTTCACGCCATCACCTCAAGCATATATTTTGTGACCTCAAAGGTTGGCTCCTCGCCTTTTACTACAACGCTGAAGAATTCCTTGAGCATGTAGTCGCTCATGCGGCGGAGTTCGTTGCCGAGGCTGCCGGCGATGTGGGGCGAGATGATCACGTTTTTAAGAGTGCGCAGCGGATGGTCTTCGGGAAGAGGCTCGGGGTACGTCACGTCGAGGAGACAGGTGCGGTTCGGGGAGGCTTTCATCACGTCGTAAAGTGCGTCGTGGTCGACCTGCGCGCCGCGGCCGGTGTTTATGAAGCAGGCGTCCTCTTTCATCGACTCGAGAAGCTTCCGCGAGATCATTCCGCGCGTCTGCGGGTTGTCCGCCAGGTGGTTGGAAATGACGTCGCACTCGCGGAAAATGTCCTGAGGCGAGGCCTTCGAGGCGCGGTATTCAACCATTATATCCGCCGGCATGAATTTGTCGTAAGCAAGAACCGTGACGTGGTGTCTCTTTAGGAGGGACGCCGTTCGCCAGCCCACTGAGCCCATTCCAATTATGCCTACTTTTAGGTTATAATTGCCTTTTGCGGGCGCGTTTCCGCCTGTGAAGATATCAAAGTACCTCTTGCCTGCGAGCAATATTTGAGATGCCGTGAACTCCGCAACGGGAACCGCGTTTGCCTGCCACGCGGAAAAGATCCTTACGCCCTGGGCAAGAAACGGACGCGCAAAGGACTGCACCGACCCCGCGGCGTAGAAAATGTATTTTAAATTCGGGAAGACTTCCCTGATCTCCTCGTGCCGGAAACTTTTCATTCCCCAGGTAGTGAATATCACCTCCGCGTCCGTCGGTGAATAATCTTCGACGAAGGATGCAGGCTCCCCTGCCGCGAGTCCGATTTTCGAAATTGTCTCCTCGGGATAAACCTTCCGGAGCATATCAGGCTGTCCCCAAAAAGCTGTCTTCATTTTGTTTTTAACCTCTAAAAGTTATCGGAGAGTTCCGAATATGGCGGCTTCATAAGGTCCGAAGTCGGCGTAAAACAGTTTTTCACCGTCCATGGAAGAAGCGTCTACGGGAATGACTTCGCCGGTGTCCGGGCAGAGCCGCACGATCTGTTCTTCTTCCGGAATCGCGAACGACTCGGAATTTCCCAGCCGGACAAATGCCCGCATCGGTTCAGGCGAAGTGTTCACGGCGAGAAACGCCTTCGTGAACATATCGGTTCCGGAATATGCCGTGACGATCACCGGATTCTCTTTGAAAGAATCGGGGGCTTTCACCTGCGCCGCTGACAGCCCTTTTTCACTAACGAAAAATCTGTTTAATGCGGAAATTCTGTTCGCATCGGTGCCGTCGGGATCCCTGAAAACGGGAATATCGTTTGCCTCGAGCGCGTCTATCATTTCTTTAAACTCAGGCGTCTCAATGTTCACGAAAGGCACCGCCACGGCCGTGAACGTATTCCCGAACTTGTCGGTAAGAACTCCGACGCTCTTCACAGCATCCGCAATGTACTCCGTGTCCGCGCACTCGAAGCCCGCGCCGTTCCTGAGAAAAGTGTCGATAAGCTTTTTCCAGGACATCTCGACAGCCATCTCTTCGCCGGTGTGTGGCCGCTCAAAAATCTGTTTGTCGGTTCCGGACGTTGCCGCCATCGCCGCCTCGATGGGATAGTAAAGAAGCAGGTTCGCGAACGGTTTTCCGCCGTTCAACGCTTTTGTGAGCCGCTCGGTGTAGTCCGTAAATGAGATAAAATCTTTCTCGCTGACCGCCGTGTCACTATAGTAGGACGGATAAATAGTGACCCCGAGCGCCCGCTGCAGAGCAATCGACGCCTTCATTTCGCGAACGCCGAAATGCCTTTTGTGCGCGCCCTCGTTGTGCCCCGAAACCTCCGACATGACTTCCTGCTTCCCGAGCAGCAGATGCGCCGCCGAGGAAATCAGCTTGGGCGTCGCCGCCATAAACAAAATGTTCTCCGGAATCGTGGAAAGCATGTCGATGCCGGGAATTCCCATTTTCCCTACAAAACGGAAAATATTGCCCTCGAATACCGGGTGGAGAAGAAGGTCCTCCTCAAGAAGCACGTGACCGGTGAAGTCGATTCCCGAGGATTCGCAGTAGGCGCCGATCTGGCCGTAGTAGGCGTTCTCGAACATCTCAGAGGTCAGTTTGTAGAACCTGTAGCGGGTTTCGGTTTTCGAAGGCGTCGCATCTCCGAAGAGGTCTCCGAGCCTCGGCAGAAGGTCCTCGCCCCACTTTTCTTTATAAAGCGCGGGAATCGACTTCTCCCACGGGACGAGCGGCAGAAGAGGCAGCGTGTCGTCGAATTCGTCCCCTACCCGCCCCGGATAGAGCCCGAAATTCAGATACGCGGCCATGATCGACGGCTCGTCCGTGAATATCGCCTCGCACACGCAGAACAGCTCGCCCAGGTTCTCGCGGTAAGCTTTATATGTGTTGTCAATGAACGCCTTCACCGCGTCCTTGTCGAGAACGTTTATGTAGCGCCTCGAGGAGTGAACGTTGTGCTCCGCGTGGGTGCCTTCGTAAACGCGCTTCACCGCGAAAGCAAAGGCCCTGCCGTCTTCGTCAGCATTCACGAACGCAATCTGTCCGTCGGGGGATATGATCTCGCGTCCCGTACTTATAAAATATTCATGCCCGCGCGGAAGATTGATCGCGGCGGTCACGCCCGGTTCCGCCGCCTCTTCGACAAGAACCAGCCCCAGCGCCTCGTACTCCGGATGGTCCCGGAGCGTAATGCCCCCTGCTCCGCCGCTGGGATAGCCGTGCTCGTCGTAGAGCCACACCCGGAGGCCGAGTTCGTGAGCCCTGAGAACTTCATACCTGAAGGATTCCCAGTTCTCCTCGGACTCGAGGTAACGGTCGAAGTCCACGTTCGTGACGATGCCGGCGTAGCCGAGCCGCTTTATGCGCTCGAGGCAGGCGTTGATAGTCTTTTTCCGCTCTTCGGCGGTCATTTCGCGGTTAATGCCGCAGCCGTGAAGCATCTTCATCGGCCGTAAAATCGGAGGAAGGTTGTTCATAATCTTAATGGCTGTGATCAATGAATTTCGTTACTTGTTTTCAAATCTCTCCGCCGCTATTTCCAGCAGGTTTCTGATTTCAAGATGCTGGGGGCAGACCTCTTCGCACATGCCGCATTTCAGACAGTCGGAAGCCTTCCCGTGTTCTTTAGTCAGGACGGTTTTGTAGTAAAACTTGCTGTTCCAGGTCTTGAAGGTCTCGAAGGAATTTAGCGCCGCGAAGATCAGCGGAATCTGGATGTCCATCGGGCAGGTGTTCTGGTCGACGCAGTAGCGGCAAGCGGTGCACGGAATCAGGTTGAGATTCTTAAACACCGAACGAACGCGGGCGACGGCGTCGGACTCTTCAATGTCCAGGGGCCTGAAGTCGCGCATCGTCGACAGGTTGTCCTCCATTTGTTCGAAGCTGCTCATTCCCGACAGAACCATCGAGATGTTCGGGAACCCGGCGGCGAACCGTAGCGCGTAACCGGCGTTGGAGTTGCCGCCAAGCTCTCTGAAGATACTGTCGGCCTCTTCGGGAAGGTTCACGAGGCTTCCGCCCTTCACCGGCTCCATGACGATGACAGGCTTCCCGTACTTTTCGCAGACCTCGTAAACGCCGCGGCTGTTCACGGTGGCGTCATTCCAGTCGATGTAGTTGAGCTGGATCTGCACGACCTCGACCTCGGGGTGTTCCGAGAGGATCATGTCGAGAACCTCCGGGCTGTCGTGGAAAGAGAGTCCGAAGTGCCTGATGAGGCCCTCTTCCTTTAAGGCGTAGGCGGTCTCGTAGGCGCGCGTCTCTTTGTACTTCTTGTAGTTTTCGCGGTTTTGCGCGTGCATCAGGTAGAAGTCGAAATAGTCGACGCCGCAGAGCTCGAGCTGGCTCAATATAAACGGGCGGATGTCTTCGGTGGTCTCGAAGTACGAGCCGGAGAGCTTATCCGTAAGCAGGAATTCGCTTCTGTCGTGCCTTGCCGAGACGCAGTCCCTTATCGCGGTCTCGCTCTTCCCGCTGAGGTAGCCGTGGGCGGTGTCGAAGTAGTTGAACCCCGCGGC
Organism: Mageeibacillus sp. UBA1212; assembly: GCA_002309655.1. Taxonomy (GTDB): domain Bacteria; phylum Bacillota; class Clostridia; order UBA1212; family UBA1212; genus UBA1212. The sequence goes on along the minus strand of DBXM01000033.1, from coordinate 188,301 downwards.
GATGAATGCGTCGGCCATTTTCGAGAATTCCTCGCGGTCGACCTCGCCGTCAGCCATCGGCAGCCGCATGCAGCCGAAGCCGAAATTTCCCTTTATTTCGGGAAAAAACTGATTGATAACCATAGTTTGCTCCTAAAGAGTGTGTCAAGTTATGAAACGGTTTATAAAACCGGAGGCGGTGCGTCCCAGTCCGGAATAATATCAATGTGTGACGGCGAAATACTTGATAAGCGCCAGCGAGCCGATCAGCGCGACGTAGGCGAAATAAAATGCGTATTTTGCGACGGCGGTGGCCAGCGGCTTCGTGAACGAGTTGTTCTCGCCGTTGTAGTTGTTTATCAGAGGGACGCTGAGCGCGGCACCCGAGAGCGTGGCGGTTTTCAGCAGCTCTTCACCTTTGAAGAACTCGAGCTTCATGAAGTACATGACCGCGCAGACCGCCGCGATAACGATCGAGAAGAAAACGATGTTGAAATTCCTGAACTTCCGCTGCGGTTCGCTGTCGTAGCAGTGAATGAACAGCGCGAATATCACGGACACCGGAGCGTATTCGATTCCCAGCGCCGCCGACACGATCACAAAAAGTATCACGGTGCCGGTTTTCATCCATTTATAGGGAAGTTTATCGTACACCGAGAACACGCCGGCGATAAAAAAGACCGCGAACGGGCCGGACAGGTAGTTGCTGAACCTGAACGCGGTCGAGAGGTCGCGGTAGACTGTAAAGTAAGGAAAGGCGCACACCGCGGCAAGCACGAGGAGCCTTAAAAGGTATTTTGTGAGGTTGGAGGTCTTCTTGACGGCCTCGTTCGCGGCGAAAGCAATTAAGGTTAGCGAAGACGCGCCGATGAAACTGAGCGCCAGCTGAAGAGGCAGAAGCTTGATTATGCCGCACCAGGCGAGGTTCAGGCACACCGTTCCCGCGAACGCGATAATTTTCAGTGTGAGCATATTGAAGCCTCTTCTGAAAGCCATCATTCACCGCCCCCTGTTCATTCTAAGCACGGTTCAACAAACAATTTTAGCACGGTTTATTTCTTGCCCGCGCCGGAAGTTTTGTACGACTGCTTCACGATGTCGGTCAGCCCCTCCACAACGAGCGCCGTTGCGATAATGAACATCAGCACCGCACAGGAGATGAATTCCCTGCTCCTGAGCGAGAACGTATCCATGTAGAGCATGAAACAGTACACGAGCGAGATCACCGCGAAAATCAGGTCGAACACCCACCTTTTAAGCAGAAGCGAGCGTAGCTGAATTGCGGTGGAGAGGAAAAGCGCGCCGCCCGCGAAACTGAAAAGTATCACGACCGGAACGATCGTTATCTGCGGCTTGTCGACGGCGGGAAGCGCGTCCGCGACCAGGTACATTGCACCTACCGAGGAGAACATTATTCCCATCGGAAGCGTCCAGCAGGGGCGGAATCTGGTGCGCTGGTTGAGGAAATAGCCGGCGATAATGCCGAGACCTGCGACCAGCGTGAATATCTTTAACCCGAGTACGATCGAGTCCGAACCGATGTCCCTGCTCAAAATAAGAAGCAGTCCCACCGCGATCAGAACGACCGCCACGCAGATATATACAAGCTGTCCGAAATTCTTTCTGCTGAAGCAGCGGTAGCCGTTATCCATTCATGCACGCTCCTTTCCACGCGTCGCGGCACATGTCGTCAATGCCCAGTTCGGCGGTCCAGCCCAGAAGCTCCTTCGCGAGCGAGGTGTCGGCGTAAACCGCGGGGCTGTCGCCCTCTCTGCGGCCGGAAATCGAGTAAGGCACCTTGAGGTTGTTCACGCGCTCGAAGGACTTTATAAGCTCGAGAACCGTGCAGCCGTTGCCGGTGCCGAGGTTGACCGCGACCGATCCCTTGTGGGTGGTGACGTAATCGAGCGCCGCCACGTGGCCTTTCGCCAGGTCGACAACGTGAATGTAATCCCTGATGCAGGTGCCGTCGCGGGTGTCGTAGTCGTCGCCGTAAACCGTCAGCTCGGGAATCTGCCCCCTGACCGCCTGAATAATTCTCGGCATCAGGTTGTTCGGGATGCCGTTGGGGTCTTCGGAAATGAGCCCCGACGCATGGCAGCCCACCGGGTTGAAATATCTCAGCAGCACGGTCGAAAACGAACTGTCCGCCGCCGCAACGTCTCTTAAAATTTCCTCGATCATGAGCTTCGTGCGGCCGTAGGGGTTAAGCGTAGAAAGCGGCGAGTTCTCGGTAACCGGGCACTTTTCGGGAATGCCGTACACCGTCGCACTCGAGCTGAAGATCAGATTTTCGACGCCGTACTTTTTCATCATGTCGAGCAGCACGAGCGTTCCGCAGATGTTGTTCTCGTAGTACATCAGCGGCTTTTCGACAGATTCGCCGACCGCCTTGTAGCCCGCGAAGTGGATGACCGCGTCAAAATGCGCCGACGAGAAGACCCTGTTCATTCCCGCTTTGTTGTTCATGTCGCACTTGAAGAACGCCGGCCGCTTTCCGGTCAGCTTTTCTATCCTGCCGATTACGGACGCCTTGCTGTTGCTGAGATTGTCGAAAACGGTAACTTCGCATCCCGTGTTGAGAAGCTCGACGACCGTGTGGCTTCCGATGAAGCCTGTTCCGCCTGAAACAAGAATGTGCATTTTAGTCTCCTCCGCTTATAATGTAATCGCTGATTAATGATTTTTCCTATTTTTAGGTAGTTTTCGCCGCCGCGCTTTTTCCCGCGAGCATTCCCGTCGAGAACGCTATCGTCAGGTTGAAGCCGCCGGTGTAGCCTGTTGTGTCGATGATTTCGCCGGCAAAATACAGTCCGGGAACGATTTTCGACTCCATTGTTTTCGGGTCGATCTCGCGCCCCTTCACGCCGCCGAGAGTGATAATCGCTTCGTCCATCGGACCGGTTCCCGTCACCGTAAAGCGCATGTCCTTGAGCAGCGTGACGCACCTTTCCCGCTCCTGCTTCGTGATCTCGCTGGTGCGCTTTGACGGGTCGATTCCGGTTCTGCGCACGAATTCGGGAATGAGGCTCTTCGGCAGGAGGTCCTGAAGAGAGTTCGAGAACGCCCTCCTCGAGTACTTCGCGAAATCTTTTATCAGGCGCTTGTCGAGCTCCTCACGGCTGAGCGCGGGCTTTAAATCGAGCGATAGCGTCACATTGTTGAAGCCGGTTTTTGCGAGTTCGAACGAGGCCGACAGAACGGTGGGACCGGAAAGCCCTTCGTGTGTGAACAGCACCTCGCCGAAGTCGGTGTAAATTAGCTTTTGCCCCTGATAAAGGGAAATTCCGGTGTTCTTGAGAGTCAGTCCCGGGGCTGCGCTGTCCGTCTTTTCGGCCGTGGTGATACCGACCAGCGCGGGCTTCAAAGGTGTCAAAGTGTGGCCGAGCTTTTGGGCGAAAACGTAGCCGTCGCCGGTGGAGCCCGTTCCAGGGTATGTCTTGCCGCCTGTCGCGATCACGACCTTTTTGGCGAGCAGCTTCATCGAGTTCTCGGAGAGCGGAACAGTGAACGAGCCGTCGCTTTCCGGAATAATATCCGTCGCCGCGGTTCCGTAGTAAACCTTCACGTGAAGGCGCCTCAGCTCCTCCCTGAGCGCGTCCCTGACGTCCTTCGCGTTCATCGAAGCCGGGAAAACCCTTTTGCCTCTTTCGGTCACGGTCCTGACGCCGAGCCCCTCTATAAAGCTTATCAGGTCTTCGTTCGAGAAGCCGCTGAACGCCGAGTATAGAAAGCGCGGATTTTCGGGAATGTTGGCGAAGAATTCGTCGCGGTCGCAGGCGTTCGTGATGTTGCATCTGCCCTTGCCGGTGATGCAGAGCTTGCGGCCGAGTGAGGCGTTCTTTTCGATGATCGCAACAGAAACGCCGGCGCGCGCGGCCGCTATAGCCGCGGAAATGCCTGCCGGTCCGCCGCCGATCACCGCAAGATCGTATCTGATTGCCGGGAATTCTTCGTTTTGCATAGTCACCTTAATTGCCGCGGGAAGCTACGTACTTTTACCGCGCACGCGTATATTTTAGCACAAAGCCGTTTGATTGTGAATTGAGAATTGCGTTGAGTTGCGAACGCCATTTCACATTCCCCGGGAAGCGCTGCTTAAATGCTCTTTACGCAAGCGGCGAATAACTGACTGCGTACACTTGAGTGTAGTTCGGTTATATCAACGATTCTTTGCGCCGATAATGTGTCTTAAGACAGAATTACTGCCGCTTGCTTTGCGCGAGCTCCCCTCTCGCAGTACCTCCGTACAACTTCGGGGTCGCGCACGCAAAAATAGCTATTAAATCAGCGCTTCCCTAATTGTTCTGGCTTTCATAGAGTTCTTTGTAAAATCCTTCGTGCCCCAACAGTTCTTCGTGAGTGCCCTGCTCTTCAATCTTGCCGTCGCGCATGACCACAATCAGGTCGCAGTTCTTGATCGTAGACAGCCGGTGTGCGACGATGAACGAAGTTCTGCCGCGCATAAGCTTTTTAAAGCCGGACTGCACCTTGATCTCGGTGCGGGTGTCTATGGATGAAGTCGCTTCGTCAAGAATGAGCATCGGCGGCGACGTGAGCATCAACCGCGCGATGCAGATCAGCTGCTTCTGGCCGTATGAGAGTCCGGCGAGTTCGTTCGAGACCTCGGTGTTGTAGCCGTCGGGAAGTTTCACGATAAACGAGTGCGCGTGGGCGAGCTTTGCGGCCTGTTCGATCTCTTCGTCGGTGGCGCCGGGCCTTCCCATAGCGATGTTGTCGCGAACCGTTCCCGAGCGGAGCCAGGTCTCCTGGAGCACCATTCCGTAGTTACGGTGGACGCAGTCGCGGGTTATGTTGCGGACGTCCGTGCCGTCGATGGAGATGCTTCCCGCGTCGACGTCGTAGAAGCGCATCAGAAGGTTGATGAACGTGGTCTTGCCGCAGCCGGTGGGACCGACGATCGCGACGCGCTGGCCGGGCTTTGCCTCAAGGTTGAAATTCTTAATGAGCGGTACGTTTTTGTCGTAGCTGAAATCTACGTTTTCGATCAAAACGCCGCCCTTCGATTCCACGTCGTCGAGGCTGTCTTCGGGGTCCGTCTCGTCGGGAGTCTCGAGCACGTCGAAAACTCTTTTCGCGCCCGCTACCGCACCCTGAAACTCGGCCATAACGCCGGAAATGTCATTAAAAGGCGTCGAAAACCTGGTCGCGTAGGCGAGAAAACTGGAAAGCAGACCCACGGTGAGACCGCCGGGAACGCTTCCGTTCTTGATTACCGTAAGAGCGCCCGCAACGCCCACAGCCGCGTAGATTATTCCGTTTATGATCCTCGTGGTGGGCATGACCGTGGACGAGAAGAAAGTCGCGGACGTGGAGGACTTTTTGAGCCTTTCGCCCTCCTCTTTTAGGAGCGCCCTCCTTCTGTCCTCCATCGAGAACGCGCGCAGCACAGAGATTCCGGTGATCGACTCTTCCACCGCCGAGGTGAGAGACGCGTTGTCCTTCGTCTGCCTCGTGAAGTATTTATAGGTGCTGTTGGCGATGAACCGCGCCACCAGCAGCGTGAACGGCGTGGCAAAAAGAACAATCAGCGTGATCCGCCAGTCGAGCATGAACATGAACACCAGCGTTCCCGCAATCGTCACCACGCCCGAGAACAGCTCCGCGAAGCTCAAAATCATGCCGTCGGAGATCTGTTCGATGTCGTTTATGAGGCGCGAAATCATATCGCCCGGCGTGTGCGAGTCGATGTACGAGACGCTGACCCGCTGGATCTTCCCGAAGAGGCTGTCGCGGAAACGCTTCACGGTCTTGAACGCGATACGGTCGAGAATCATTTTCGAAACGTACGCGAAGACCGCGGAAATTACGACGCACACAGCGATAATTACGCAGGAATTCCTGACGCCCGCGAAGTCCACGTTCCCCTCGGAGACCATGCAGTCGATGGCGCGGCCGATCAGAACGTTGATATACAAGGAGGCAACGATTGAAACGAGCGAGATGAGGAGCGCGAGAATTATAAACGCGACGTCGCCTTTTAGAAGGCGGAGGAGTTTCCCGACGGTGCGCGTGTCGAAGCGGTTATTGGATCTTCTGTCAGCCATAGGTCAGTCCTCCTCTCCGAGGTCGCCCGTCTGGGACAGCCAGATTTCTTTATACGTATCGCAGGTTTCGAGAAGCTCCTCGTGGGTCCCGAAGCCCGCGGCTTTTCCTTCGTCAAGAACGAGAATGCGGTCGCACACCGAAACGGCGGAAATGCGCTGCGACACGATGATCTTCGTGGAGGCGCGGGTCTTCCCGGACGTTACGTACTTGCGGATCTTCGACTCGGTAACGTAGTCGAGTGCGCTTGTGGAGTCGTCGAGAACGAGAATCTCGGCGTCGCGCACGAACGCCCTCGCGAGAGTCAGCCGCTGCTTCTGGCCGCCCGAGAGGTTCCTGCCGCCGTACTCCACAAGGAACGACAGCCCGCCTTCTTTCTTATATACGAACTCGTCGGAGACGCTGTTCTCGAGCGCCTCTTTGATGTCTTCGTCGGTCGCTGAGGGGTTGCCGAACATTATGTTTTCTTTAACGGTTCCGGCAAAAAGAATGCTCTTCTGCGGCACGGTCGAGAAGTACTTGGTGAGCTCTGCGGCGGGAATTCCTGCGACGTCTTTCCCGTCTATTATAACGCGGCCTTCGGTGGCCGGGTAAATGCCCTGAAGCAGATTGACCAGTGTCGTCTTGCCGCTGCCGGTGCCGCCGATGATGCCCAGCGAGGCGCCCTTTTCGACTTCGAAGCTGATACCGGAGAGAGCGTATTTTCCGTTGCGGCCGTAGGAGAAGGACACGTTGTCGAACGCGACAAAAGGCCTGCCTGAGGCTTCCGGAGCGGTGTCTGCAGCAATGCTATCGTCCTGCGCGCTCTCTGACGCTTCTACAGCCACGTACGCGCCTTCCTCGTATTCGGGCGTCTCATTTACCTTTTCGGGCGAAGAGGCCGTTTCCGTCGATTTTAAGGGGGTGTTTTCGCAGTCGAGCACTTCCTTGATTCTCGCCGACGACACGTTCGCCTTGTTGAACGACTCCATCAGCGTCGCGGTGCGCCCTACCGACAAAAGAATCTGGAACAGGTAGTTGACCAGCGCGATAATGCTTCCGTTGAGAAGCTTTCCGCCGTTCACGAACGAGCTGCCTATAATAAGAACGAGAATGACGCACGCGTTGACCAGCAGCGTGTTGAGGGGCGTAGTGAGCGCCGAAATTCTGTCCGCCTTCACCTGGTTCTCGAACAGGTCCGAGGTCTTCTCCTCGAAATCAGCGCACTCCTTTTTCTGCATGCCGAACGCTCTCACCGAGCGCACGCCGATGATATTTTCGCGGCAGAACGTGGAAATGCTGTCGATAAGACTTGTGATCCTTTTGTAGAACGGTCGGGCGAATTTCAGCGTCAGATAAAAGAACATCGCGATAAGCGGGACGAGAATAATGTAAATGATCATGACGCGAACGTTGATGACGCCGCTCATTATTATCGCGCCCGCGACAATAAACGGGTTGCGCAGAATGAGGCGCAGGAACATATTGAGACCGGTCTGCGCGCGGGTGACGTCGGTGGTGGTCCTGGTGATCAAAGACGGGATCGTGAACCTGTCGACCGTCTCCATGTCCATCGAAAGTATCTTGTCGAAAAGCGCTGTGCGGAGGTTGAGACCGAAGCCCATTGACGCCTTCGCGTTAAAGAACTGCGCCGAGATCGCGAATATCCACCCGAGCGCCGCGATAAGCACAAGCAGCGCCCCCTGCCTGAGCACGTAGGCGCTGTCTCCCTGCTTGATGCCCTTGTCGATGATTCCGGACATAATGAAAGGCACAAACGTCTCCATCAGTGCCTCCAGCAGTTTCAGAAGCGGTCCGAAGAAGGCGTACAGGCCATATCCCTTTATGTGTCTGATGAGTTTGAACATGGTCGTCTCTCCGCCGTCTTCCGCTTTTCAGTTTAATTTTCGTTCAAGAAAATCGAAGAAATTCCCGCCTCGAATCGCTCGCAGCGTATCTTCGTGCAGGCAACTGTTTTCCGAGAGTATCTTCATATACGTGTCGTGAATGCTCCTGTCGAGGGGCACGTCGCGGGCGTACGCCTCAACGCCGTCAATGTCAAAACCGAAGCCGAGACTTCCGAGCCAGCCATTATCCGCGGCGTAATAAACGTGGTGCAGAATCATCTCCGCGTCGTACAGTTCGAACGGAACGTCCTCTATCACGAACGGAAGATACGTGTTGAGGCCTATAAAACCGCCTCTGTTGACGATTTCCTCCGCGACGTCCGGAGGAAGATTCCGCACGTGGTCGCATACTTCACGGAAGTTGCTGTGGCTCGCGAATACCGCGCAGCAGTCCTCTTCAAGAACGTCGCGCATCGTTTTGTCCGAGGCGTGGGAGAGATCGACCGCGATGCCGAGTTTTCCGCACTCTTTAATGAACTCGCGGCCGTAGTCCGTGAGCCCTCTGTCTTCGCTTGTTCCGGTCGCGGAACAGCCGGAGGCGAGAATGTTCGAGGGGTTCCAGGTGAGTGTCGCGAACCTGACGCCGAGCTTTCTCAAATAATGAAGCTTCTCGAGCGTGTCGACGCAGCCGCAGCCCTCCATTGACGCCATCGCGATATTCCTGCCTTGCGAGGAAGCCTTTAACACTTCGGCAGTGCTTTCGCAGAAGGTCATGTTTTCGAGCGGCGCATTTTCGCGGACGGTTTCCACCATTTTCACCGCGAGCTTAAATATATCAGAAGGCTCAATTCCCGTGAACTCCGAGGCGCGCCTGTCGCAGAGCCCCGAACCGTTCTCGGTCCACGCCGCGAAAAGCTGCAGAAAAGGCCCCTCGCGGGACACGTTGTATTCGTTTACGAGCGTTCCGCCCTCCCCGCGTACCACGTTGAGCACCGAGTCGCAGTGGCAGTCGCAGGTGTAATTCATTATTCCATTCATTTTATCGTCACGCTGTTCACCGGCAGCTTCCTCGAAACGGGAACGCCGTCAGTCTTGAAGCCGCAGTTTTCAAGCGTCCTCATAAATTTCAGAACCTGGCCGCGCTTCGGCTTGAGAACCTGCACGCCCTGGGCCGTCTTGGTGGTCTTAAGCGGTATCAGCGACGAGTTGAGCGCCGCCACACGGTCGCCGTTTGCGCCGATTATAATATCCGTATCCTCGGGAAGGAACAGGCACGCCGCCACAGGAGAAGCTCCCGCGTAGGCGTTGATCAGCTTTTTCCTGTTGGTCTTGGTCTCGTACTGGTTGAACGGGAACTTGGCGATCTTGCCGTTCTCGAACGCGAAGAGCACGAGTCCGTCGTAGCTGTCGCACACGATGAACGCGATTATCGACTCGTCAGACTCCATTCCCAGCAGGTTCGGCAGATAGTCGCCGATGACGCCCGCCTTGCTGTCGGGAAGGTCGTAGAGCTTGCACTTGTAGACGACCTGCTTGTCCGATACGAAAATGATCTCCGACTTGTTGTGCCATTCCTGGGTCTGGACGATCTCGTCGTCGTCCTTGATCTTCTGTTCGGGGTTGTTGCGGAGAGCGATCAGCGGGATCTTCTTGAAGTAGCTCTCCCTGGTGAGGAAGACCTTCAGCCTGTAGTCGTCGATAAGCTCCTCCTGGGTGATCTTGACGACCTCGTCCGAGTTCATGATCGACGTCTTTCTGTCCTGACCGTACTTCGCGGCGATGTCGCGGAGCTGGCTCTTGATGAGCTCGTTGATGAGCTCCGGGGACGCGAGCGTCTTTTCGAGGTCTTTTATCTCCTTCTCGAGCTTGTTCTTCTCGTTCGTCTTGCTGAGGATGTACTCCTTGTTGATGTTGCGCAGCTTGATCTCCGCGATGAACTCCGCCTGGACCGTGTCGATGCCGAACCCTTCGCACAGGTTGGGAATGACCTCCGAGTCGGTCTTTGTGTTGCGGATGATCGCGATCGCCTTGTCGATGTCGAGAAGGATCTTTTCGAGACCTTTCAGAAGGTGCAACCTCTCCTGCTTTTCAGAGATGTCGAAAATGAGACCGCGCTTCACGCAGTTGATGCGGAAAACGAGCCATTCGCCGAGAATGCTCCTGATGCCCATGACGCGCGGCTGGCCGTTGATGAGAATGTTGAAGTTCGCGGAAAAGCTGTCCTCAAGCGTCGTCATCTGGAACAGCCTGTTCATGAGCGCCTCGGGCTCGCAGTTTTTGCGTACTTCAAGGGAAATTTTGAGACCGTTCTTGTCGGTGGAATCGCGGACGTCGACGATCTCCTTGCACTTGCCCGCCTTAATGAGGGCGATTATCTCGTCGATGATCGTCTCTGAAAAAGAGGTGTACGGGATCTCTGTTATGTCGATGCACGAGTTCTTCTTGTCGTACTCGTATTTCGCGCGGACCTTGAACGTCGCCTTGCCGAGCTCGATAAGGTCGTCCATCTCCTTTTCGTGGTAGATGGCGACGCCGCCGGTCGAAAAGTCGGGCGCCTTAATATATTCCTTGAGGTCGCAGCCGTTGTCGTCGATAAACGCGCACGTCGCGTCGCAGATCTCGCGCAGGTTGAAGCTGGCGAGGTTTGTGGACATGCCGACAGCGAGTCCCTTGCTCGGGTTGATGAGAACGGACGGGAACGTGACCGGGAAAAGCGTCGGCTCCTTCATCGTGCCGTCGTAGTTGTCTGTAAAGTCGACGGTGTCCTTGTCGATCTCGCTGAAAAGCTCGCGGCTTATCTTGGCGAGCTTCACCTCGGTGTAACGTGGCGCCGCGAAGTGCATGTCGTGGGAATAGTGTTTGCCCATGTTGCCCTTCGACTCGACGAACGGGTGGAGAAGCGACTCGTTGCCCCGCGTGAGCCTGACCATCGTCTCGTAGATCGCCTGGTCGCCGTGGGGGTTAAGCTTCATCGTGGCGCCTACCACGTTCGCGGATTTGGTGAGCGGTCCGGTGAGGAGCCCCATTTTGTACATGGTATAAAGGAGCTTCCTCTGGGAGGGCTTAAGTCCGTCGATCTCGGGAATCGCGCGCGATACGATAACGCTCATCGCGTAGGGCATGTAGTTGCTTTTTAAAGTGTCGGTAATGCCCTGCTCCGTGTATATTTCGGACGACTCGCGGTCGAATTCGCCGCGATGTTCGCTGCTGTTTTTCTGTCTTGCCATTTTTGCCTCTTATGTATTCTGTAACGGTTCTGATACCTTGCTGTTATATTTGCGACTCTGCGGCCCGGCGGTCCGGGAACTTTTAGTCGACGTCGAGGTCGTCCATGTAAAGGTGGCCGAACATCTCGATGTATCTCTTGCGTTCCTGTTCATCGTCGCCGAGAAGCACGTCAAAGTAGTACTTCGTCTCCTCCGCGTCTTCGGGCATGATCTTGATAAGGCGCCGCGTGCGGGGGTTCATCGTGGTCTCCCACATCATTTCGGGTTCGTTTTCGCCGAGACCTTTGGAGCGCTGAATCGTGTACTTGCCGCGGATATCGGAAAGAATGGCCGTCTTTTCCGCCTCGTTATAGGCAAAATACGACTTTCCGCCCGAGACGATCTCGAACAGCGGCGACTCGGCAATGAAGACCTTCCCCTCTTTAATAAGCGTCGGGCAGAGCCTGTAGATCATCGCGAGAATGAGCGTCCTGATCTGGTAGCCGTCAACGTCGGCATCGGTGCAGATTATGACCTTGCTCCACCTGAGCGCTTCCAGGTCGAACGCGGAGGTGCCCTTCGCCTTCTTGCCTTCGGTCTCCACGCCGCAACCGAGCACTTTAATAAGGTCGGTGATTATCTCGCTGGCGAAGATCCTGTCGAGGCCCACTTTGAGGCAGTTGAGGATCTTTCCGCGGACCGGCATTATCGCCTGGAAAGAAGCGTCGCGGCCGAGCTTAACGGAACCGAGAGCGGAGTCGCCTTCTACGATGTACAGCTCGCGCATCGAGACGTCCTTGCTCTCGCAGTCGACGAACTTCTTCACGCGGTTGTTGATGTCCACGGTTCCGGTGAGCTTCTTCTTTGTGTTGAGACGCTCCCTCTCCGCGCTCTCGCGGCTGCGCTTGTTGACCAGAACCTGGTCGACTATCTTCTCGGCGTCCTGCTTGTTCTCGATGAAGTAGACCTCCAGGCGGCTCTTGATAAACTCGGTCATCGCGGATTGGATGAACGGGTTTGTGATTGCTTTTTTGGTCTGGTGCTCGTAGCTCGTTTTTGTCGAGGAGGAGTTCGTAACGACGATAAGGCTGTCCTGAATGTCCTGGAAGGCGATTTTCGTCTCGTTCTTTGTGTATTTTCCTGCGTTTCTGATGTACTTGTCGATCTCCGCCGTGAACGCCGCCTTGACCGCCTTTTCCGGCGCGCCGCCGTTCTCGAGGTGGCTGGAGTTGTGGTAGTACTCGAGAAGGTTCACGTTGTTGTTGAAGCAGAACGCGAACTCCATCTTGAGCTTGTACTCCGGTCCGTCCGCGCGGTCGCGGCCTTTTGTCTCGGTTGCGTACTGCATGATTGGCGTGAACGCCGAATCGCCCGAAATCTCGCGCATATAATCCGCGATACCGTTCTCGTAGTAGAACTCGTACTTCTCGCCGGATTCCTCGTCGAAGAGCCTGAACGTGACGCCCGAGTTGACGACCGCCTGCTTTTTGAGAATCGACAGGAAGAACTCGAGCGGGATGTTGATGTCGGTGAACACTTCAAGGTCCGGGCGCCAGTGCTGGTCGGTGCCGGACTGCTTGTAATTGAAAGGCTCCTTTTTGAGGCCGCCGACGTTTTCGCCCTTCTCGAAGTGGAGGTCGTACTTGAAGCCGTCCTTGTAGACCGTGACGTCCATGAACTCGGAGGAATACTGGGTGGCGCAGCAGCCGAGGCCGTTCAGGCCGAGGCTGAACTCATAGTTCTCGCCTACGGTGTTGTTCTCGTATTTGCCGCCCGCGTAAAGCTCGCAGTATACGAGCTCCCAGTTGTACCGGCCCTCTTTTTCGTTCCAGTCCACCGGGCAGCCGCGGCCGTAGTCGCGAACGCGTATTGACTTGTCCTTGTATCTCGTGACGTCGATGACTTTTCCGTAACCCTCGCGCGCCTCGTCGATCGAGTTTGCGAGTATCTCAACGAAAGTGTGCTGGCAGCCTTCCAGACCGTCGGATCCGAGTATCGCCGCGGGGCGCTGTCTGACTCTTTCCGCCCCCTTGAGCGCGATAATACTCTCGTTGTTGTAGGTTTCTTTTTTTGGCATGGTTTCCCCTCTTTAGTATGAAATGTGTTTCTTCGGTAAATAGTGTGTCTTTGGTAAAATATCCGGCTGTCAGGAATCAGTAGAGCGATTTTATCAGATTCCCGAGGGCGTCGCCGCTGACGTCCTGCTCGGAGATGATTCCGTTCAGGTTCTCGAGCTTTTTCAACGTTCCGTCAAAGCTCATGCCTCTTCCGTTCGGGTTTTCGACGGACGAGATCATGTACGCTTCGATGTTATCGGATTTGAAAAGCGCCTCCGACTCGATCAGCCTGTCCGGGAAGCCGTCCGAGACCTTGCCGGTGCACATCTCGAGAAATCCGGAGAAGAAATTGGCGTAGTTCGTTATGTAGTACTGGTCAATCTCGCCGGTGAGCTTCTGGGAGATGAACGCGTCCGCGAACGTCGCGGCGACCTTGTTCTGCGGTATTCTGGTGCCGTCGTAGAACTTCACGGTTTCGCTGTCGTAAACGTTGTCTTTCGTTCTGTAGAATGACAGTAGCTTCGCGGAGTTGTTGCCGACGTAGAACGGCTGGCCTCTGTCGATGACCGTTTTTGTGCCGTCGGGAACGATCGCGTTGACTGACGCGGGCGCCGTGTAGACCACGCCTTCGTCGCGGGACGTGAAGTAGTTGAGCAGCTTCGAGAATGCGTCGTATCCGAACGAGAGCCTTCCGCTGACGGGAATGCTGAGAATTCCGCTGACCGCGTCCGCCAGCGCGTCAAGTCCGCCGCTTGCGTAAATATCGGAAAGCGTTGCCAGCGACGAAGCTCCTTCAGTGTTCTTGATTGATACGAAAACGTCAACCGGGTAAAGAATGATCGCCATCTTGCCGGCGGCGTAGTCTGCCGAAACCGTGAGAATGAGGTCGGCGTCCTTCCCGTTCGAGGCGGTGATCACGAACAGGCTCGTGGAGCGCATATCCTCGATAGGCTTTTCAGTCGCCGAAGGGTCCGGCGTCGCCTCGGAGTCGTATTTCTCCCCCTCGGGGAGCAGCTTTATGAACGTGTTCTCTTCTGTATTGCCTTCATTGCTGAGCGCGAGCATGAAGCCCATAACGGCGGCGCCGATGAGCACGACTATTGTTATAAGTAGAATGGCGCGTCTCAGATTGTCCACATGTAGGCCTCCTTTGTGCCGATATTCATCTAATTATACCACATATTGTTATCGGATTCAATAATTTACTTGCGGTCCACGGCGTTTCGGTGTAAAATATCCTCGGCCGAAAACGCGCTTTTCATGCCTTCGCGGCACGTTCACGGCGCGTTAATGCAAACCGGCCTTACAAGGAGATTTTTATGGGATATAAAGGACCGATTGTCACCGTCGTTATGGACGGCGTGGGATATTCCGAAAACGTCGAAGGCAACGCGGTTTTCGCCGCCAACACCCCTGTTCTCAACAGGCTTTTCAAGAACTACCCCTACCTGCTTCTCAAAGCGCACGGCACCGCCGTCGGACTTCCCTCCGACGACGACATGGGCAACTCCGAAGTCGGACACAACGCCCTAGGCGCCGGAAAGGTTTACTCGCAGGGCGCGAAGCTCGTCAACGAGTCGATCGAGAGCGGCGAGATCTACAAGGCTTCCGGCTGGCGCGAGATAGTCGCGAATGTTCTCGAGCACAAGTCCACGCTCCACTTCCTCGGCCTCTTCTCGGACGGCAACGTTCACTCGCACATCAACCACCTGAAAGCTATGGTCGAACAGGCGAAGAAAGAGGGAATCCGCCGCGTCAGGATCCACATTCTTCTCGACGGAAGAGACGTGGGCGAGACCTCCGCGCTTGAATACGTGCTCCCCTTCGAGGAGTTTCTAAGCGGCCTCCGCTCGAAGAACTTCGACGTGAAGATCGCCAGCGGCGGCGGCAGAATGGCCGTCACAATGGACCGCTACGAAGCCAACTGGAACATGGTCGAGATCGGCTGGCGCACCCACGTCGAGGGCAAAGGGCGTCAGTTCGCCAGCGCCGAAGAGGCAATCAATACCTACCGCGAAGAGCTCAAGGTCATTGACCAGGATCTCCCCGCTTTTGTGATTGCCGAGAACGGCAAGCCGGTCGGAACCATCGACGACGGCGACAGCGTGATATTCTTCAACTTCCGCGGCGACCGCGCTCAGGAAATTTCGCGCGCGTTCGACAACCCGGACCTCGACAAATTCCACCGCGAGAAGATTCCGGATGTCTGCTACGCCGGCATGCTTCAGTACGACGGCGACCTCCACATTCCGAAGCGGTTCCTGGTCAACCCGCCCTCCATCAAAAATACCATGGGCGAGTATTTCGCCAAAACAGGCAAAAAACAGCTCGCCATCGCCGAGACTCAGAAGTACGGCCATGTGACGTATTTCTGGAACGGCAACAGAAACGGCAAGTTCAGCGAGGAGCTTGAAAAGTACATCGAAGTTCCTTCCGACGTGGTTCCGTTCGAGCAGCGCCCCTGGATGAAGGCCGCGGAAGTCACCGACCGCCTTATCGAGGAGTTGCGCAACGGTTCGTACGACTACGTGCGCGTCAACTTCGCGAACGGCGACATGGTGGGTCACACCGGCGTGTTCCAGGCGGCTGAAATCGCTGTCGAGACCGTCGACCTCTGCCTCGGAAGGCTTCTTCCCGTCATCGACGAACTGGGCGGCATGGCGATCATCACTGCCGACCACGGCAACGCGGACGAGATGTTCGAAATCAAGAAGGGCAAGATCTCCCGCAACGCGGACGGCAGCCCGAAGGCGAAGACCTCCCACACGCTCAATCCGGTTCCCTGCTTCTTCTACGACAACACCGAAAACGCCGGCACATATAAAGTGCGCGAGTACCGCAACGAAGACGGCAGCCTCAAGTTCGGCCTCTCCGACATCGCCGCGACTGTCACGATGCTGATGGGCGTCGAAACTCCCGAAGGTTGGGACGAGCCGGTCATCGAGAAGGCGTGAAACCGTTATGAATTATATACTGCGAAGTATTGAAATTGCTTAAAACGCGGGCTCATGTTTCAATGATTTTTCAATCATTCTGAACCTTTCCGGTTTCGTGAACGGAGCCCGCGTGAATGCAAAAGACAAAAAATAAAAACTCCGGAGACGCGCCTATTTATTGGCCAATCGTCGCCGGAGTTTTTTATAATCCGGTGAAACACACCGTTTCACATCTTTTGTTTACTTCTTCCTTCTCCCGAACAGCCCTCCGCCTTTTTTCGGATCGGCCGTACTGTCGCTGTCGAGCACGTTGTCGGTTGCCGCGTCGAAGTTCCTGAGAATCTCCTTCTGCGCTTCGGTGAGCCGCGAAGGAATCACGATCGAAATCTCCGCCAGCATGTCGCCGCGCATCGATTTGCTGTTGAGGACCGGGACGCCCTTCCCTGTGACTCTGAAGACCTTGCCGTTCTGGGTGCCTTCGGGAATCTTCAGCTCGATGTCGCCGTCCAGGCCGGGAATCTTCACCGTGGTGCCGATGACCGCCTGCGGGTAGGTCAGGTAAACGGTCTGGTGGACGTCGTTGCCGTCGCGGGTGAATATCTTGTGCTTCTTGAGTCTGACGCTGACGTAGAGGTCGCCGTTGGGGCCACCGTTCGTGCCCGGGTTGCCCTTGCCGGCCTTCCTTAGGGACTGACCCTCGTTGATGCCCTTCGGGAACTCCGCGGTGTCCTTGACGGTGCGCCTGATGATGCCCTTGCCGCCGCACGCGGAGCACGGGTCGGAAACGGTATAGCCGCTGCCGTTGCAGCTCTCGCAGGTCGTCTCGCGGACCATCTGGCCGAGAATCGTGGTGGTGACTTTACGCTGGGTGCCGGTGCCGTTGCAGGCCTTGCAGGTGGTTTTGGTCCTCGAGGCGGAACCTGTGCCGGCGCACTGTTCGCAGGTGAGATTCTTGGTTATCGAGAAGTCCTTCTTGCAGCCGAACGCGGCCTCCTCAAGCGTGAGGTCGATGTAGACCCTGAGGTCGTCGCCTTTTGTGGGCTGGTTGCGCGAGGAGCGCGTGGAAGACCTGGTGAAGCCGCCGCCGAAGAACGAGTTGAGAATGTCGTCAAAGCCTCCGGTGAAACTGAAACCGCCGCCTCCGAAGGGGTCCTGCCCCGCGCCAGCCGTCTGGTCGAACGCAGCGTGGCCGTACTGGTCGTACTTCGCCTTCTTTTCGGGGTCGCTGAGAACCTCATAGGCCTCGTTGCACTCCTTGAACTTCTCCTCGCATTCCTTGTCGTCGGGGTGAAGGTCGGGATGGTACTTCTTCGCCATCTGCCTGTATGCTTTTTTGATTTCCTCGTCGGAAGCGCCTTTCGACACGCCGAGGACTTCGTAGTAATCTCTCTTTTCCATATCCTGTCCTTACACTTAAGCCCCGGGAGGAGCTTTTGCGCCTGTTTTTGTTTTACAGGCGGGCCGTTCCTTCCCGGAGTTTTTGTGTTTCAAGTATTATAAATGTTTACCTGAGACCCGGGAAATTCCCGGGCTATAATTAGGGAAGCGCTGAGTTAATAGCTATTTTTGCGTGCGCGACCCCGAAGCCGCATTTTATGTTGCGGCCCTCACTTGACCGCTTCGCGGAATCGTTCATGCCGCCAACATAAAACTGCGGCGACGTTTATAAGGTAGAATCGCGTGCGTCTCGCGCGAGGGCGACTTTTAGCGCCAGCTAAACTGGAGACCAAGCGGAGACGCATGCGGGTCCGCGCAAAGCAAGCGGCAGCAAATCTGTCGTAAGACACCTTATCTGCTTAAAGAACGGTTGAAACAAACGAACTGCAATCGAGTATACGCATACGTTTAGATCAGTAATTCGCCGCTTGCGTAAAGAGCATTAAATCAGCGGTTTCCTGAGTTTAGTTGTCGTCGACAACAGTGTCTCCGTTGTCGTAGCCGCCCTGCTGGCCGCCGAATCCGCCCTGGCCGCCCTGGCCCTGGTTGAACGCGTCGGGGTTCTGCTTGTAGATCTTCTCGGAAATCTTGTAGAACGTCTGCTGGAGCGCCTCGGTGGTCTGCTTCATTGCCTCGGTGTCGTTGGAGCTGATGGCGTCCTTGACTCTCGCCACGCCGGCCTCGATCTCGTTCTTGTCGGCCTCTTCAAGCTTGTCGCCCATGTCGGCAATGAGCTTCTCGGTCTGGTAGACGGTGCTCTCGGCGTTGTTCTTGGTGTCGACCGCGTCCTTCGCCTTCTTGTCCTGCTCCGCGAACTCCTCCGCGTCCTTCACGGCCTTCTGGATGTCCGCCTCGGAGAGGTTGCTCGAAGAAGTGATGGTGATCTTCTGCTCCTTGCCGGTGCCCAGGTCCTTCGCGGAGACGTTCACGATGCCGTTGGCGTCAATGTCGAACGTGACCTCGATCTGCGGCACGCCGCGCCTTGCGGGAAGAATGCCGGAAAGCTGGAAGTTGCCGAGCGTCTTGTTGTAAGCCGCCATTTCTCTCTCGCCCTGCAGAACGTGAATGTCGACCGCCGTCTGGTTGTCAGCCGCCGTCGAGAAGATCTGGCTCTTCTNNTTCTTGGTCGGGATGGTGGTGTTCCTCTCGATGAGCTTCGTGAACACGCCGCCCATGGTCTCGATACCGAGGGACAGAGGCGTGACGTCGAGAAGGAGCAGATCCTTCACGTCGCCGGTGAGAACGCCGGCCTGGATCGCCGCGCCGATTGCGACGCACTCGTCAGGGTTGATTCCCTTGAAGGGCTCTTTGCCGAGATACTTTTTGACCGCTTCCTGAACGGCGGGAATTCTTGTGGAGCCGCCGACGAGAATGATCTTGCTGATGTCGTTTGCGGTCAGCTTGGCGTCCTGCATTGCCTGGCGCGTCGGGCCCATCGTCTTTTCAACGAGGTCCTGCGTCATCTCGTCGAATTTCGCTCTCGTGAGAGTCGTGTTGAGGTGCTTCGGTCCGGTCTGGTCCGCGGTGATGTAAGGAATGTTGATAGCCGCCGATGTTACCGAAGACAGCGCGATCTTCGCCTTTTCGGCCTCTTCCCTCAGCCTCTGCATAGCCATTCTGTCCGCGGAGAGGTCGATTCCGTTCTCCTTCTTGAACTCGGAAACGAGCCAGTCGATTATCTTCTTGTCGAAGTCGTCGCCGCCGAGACGGTTGTTGCCGTTGGTTGCCAGCACTTCGAAAACGCCGTCGCCGATCTCGAGAATGGACACGTCGAACGTTCCGCCGCCGAGGTCGAAGATCATGATCTTCTGATCCTTTTCCTTGTCAAGGCCGTAAGCCAGCGCCGCAGCGGTAGGCTCGTTGATGATTCTCAGAACCTCGAGTCCCGCGATCCTGCCGGCGTCCTTTGTAGCCTGACGCTGGGAGTCGCTGAAGTAAGCGGGAACGGTGATGACCGCCTGGGTGATCTTCTCGCCGAGGTAGGCCTCCGCGTCCGCCTTCAGCTTCTGAAGGACCATTGCGGAGATCTCGGGGGGCGTGTACCTCTTGTCGTCGATGGTAATCTTTCTGTCGGTGCCCATGTCTCTCTTAATGGAGATGACGGTGCGCTCCGGGTTGGTGACCGCCTGACGCTTTGCTATGTCGCCGACGAGTCTTTCGGACGGTTTGCCGCCCGCGGGTTTCGTGAACGCGACAACGGAAGGGGTCGTACGCGCGCCTTCAGCGTTCGGGATTACAACAGGTTCTCCGCCTTCGAGAACCGCTACACACGAGTTGGTTGTACCTAAGTCAATACCTATAACTTTTGCCATGATTAATTCCTCCTTAAGAAATCTGTGATTTTAAATTTGTTTCGGCCTTGCGATCCCTCTTTTCGGGAATGTTGAAGACCTTTTGTTGCGCGGCCTGTGCCGCGGGTCGTTTCATTTGTCTTGTCAGTTCGCGACTTTAACTGTGCTGAACCTCAGTATTCTGTCGCCCATTCTGTAGCCCTTTTCGAAAACCTCGCACACCGTGTCGGGTCCGAACGCATCGTCTTCGACGTGCATCACCGCGTAGTGGAGGTTCGGGTTGAAGGTCTCGCCGAGCGCCTTGATCTCCTCGACTCCGTTCTTTTCAAGAATCGCCTTCAGCTGGCTGTAGATGAGCCTGTAGCCTTCGGTGCTCTGGTCTCCGCCGTCCGCTTCGTGCGCCGCCGCTCTCTCGAACGAGTCGACCACCGGAAGCAGCTGCTTTAAGGTGTCCGCCTTCGCGTCGAGGTATTTCGCCTCGTTTTCCTTCGCGCTTCTCTTTCTGAAATTGTCGAAGTCGGCTGAAAGTCTTATGTATCTGTCGCGGAGCTCCTGTTCTTTTGCTTTGGCCTCTTCGAGTTCGGCCGCCAGCTTTGCCGCCGCCTCTTTATCTTTGGAATGTTTGTCGCCGTGCTTTTTGGAGTAGAAGCTCTTTTTGCCGCCTGAACCGCGGTTTTCTTCGCCTTCAGCGGAAGCTTCTTCGCCGCCCTCTTTTTCTCCGGCAGGTTCGTTTAACGCTTCCTCTTCAAGTACTTCTTCGGCCGATTCGTTTTCCCTGACGGGAGCTTCGCCTTCGGTTTCGGGTGAATGCTTTTTTCCTCCGTTTTTAATAGTGTCTGTCATGTTTTAAGATCTCCTTGCTGTCGGGAATGATGCCTGATGCCCTTCCCGCTTTTTGTTTGCTTTGTCAGCTGCCCTGCTCCGGTTCGCCGGTTGTCACCGTGATCTCCGGAATCGCCTTGGTGCCCTCTTCGCGCGCCTTCTTTTCAAGCATCTGCTTCATGTACTCAAGCGACGAGATGACCTTCGAGTAGTCCATTCGCGTCGGCCCAACGACGCTCACCGAGCCGATGCAGTTGCCGCCGACCTCGAACTTCGCCGTGACAACCGAGTAGTCAGACAGTCCTTCGCTGGCGTTTTCGGTGCCGATCGAAACCGTGAGGCCGCTCTCGCTGTCGCCTGAGGCGTTCACGATCTTTTCAATCGTCTCACTGTCCTGAATCATGTCGATGAAGCTGCGCGCCTTGTCGATGTTGTCGAACTCGGGGCTCTTGAGAAGCTTCGCGGCGCCTTCGGTGAAGAACTCGTCGGTATCGCACTGCTTGATGCACTCGAAAATGCCGTCCGTTATAGGAAGAACCGTGTTTCGCGAGATTCCCGACTCGTCCGCGACTCTGTTGACGGTCATCAGCGAGATCATCTCGGCGGGTTTGCCGGAAAACGACCTGTTGACGATTGTCGAGAGTTCGATGACCCGCTCCGGGCTTAGGGGTTCGGGAATGCTCACGATCTTGCTCTTCACCGTGTTAGAATCCGCGACCACCACAGTGAGAACGCTGGTCTCGTCGACGGGAACGATCTGAATCGCCTTGACGTTGACAGAGTTGCGGCCGCGAGTCGAACCGATCGCGATGTAGTGCGTCATGTCGGAAACAATCTCCGCGCACGCCTTGATCAGCTTGCTGTACTCGGTCATCTTGTCCTCGAGTCTGCCAACGATTTCGGCCGCGAGCGCGGGGTTCTGGGCGGCAGGCTCAAGCATGTGGTTGACGTAGGTGCGGTAGCCCTTCGTGGAAGGAACTCTTCCCGAAGAAGTGTGCGGCGACGAGAGATAACCCATCTCCTCGAGGTCCGCCATTTCGTTCCTGATCGTCGCGGAACTCAGGCCCATGTCGTATTTGCGGGCGATGGTTCTGGATCCGACCGGTTCGAAGCTCTGGATGTAATCGTCGATAACGGCCTTGAGAATCATTAATTTGCGTTCGTCGAGTTCTCTGTTCTCCTCCATGCCGTCGCCTCCTTTTCAAGCTGTTAGCACTCAACCTTCCCGAGTGCTAACGGAAGTTTACCACTTTTATTTTTGATTGTCAAACATATTTTGAGCGTTTTAATGAATTTTTAAGAATTCTCAAGAATTGCCCGGAAAAGCGTCTGTTGCATATAAAAAAGCGGCAGTCTCGAAACTGCCGCCGCGCCACAACGAATAATTAATATACTCAGTTATTTTTGTTCCACTCTTTTTTGAGTATTGCGTACTGACATGTGTTTTCGTAAAGAGGATCGCCGTCCGGACCGTTCACGAACGAAACGTATTCCATGAAAAGACCTTCCTGCCTCATTCCGAGTTTTTCGCAAAGCGCGCGTGAGCCTGTGTTTGTATTCTCTGTATACGCGTACACGCGCCTGAATCCTTTATCATTAAAAAGTCTGTCAATATACGCTTTCGCGGCTTCGAAGGCGAAGCCCTTCCCTTGATAGTCTTTGCCGATCATCCAGCATATCGAGAATGTGTCGCAGACGTTGCTGCTCTCCGGATCGGAAGGTTCGTCTGAGCCGAATATCTCGCCGATCACTTTCCCTGTATCTTTGAGAACTACCGCAAGATAATACTCGGGGTCGGCAGCCCGCTTTCGCGCTTCTTTTTTCGCGTTGCGCAAGGCGTCGTTCTTCATGCTTAGGAAACAGTGCGCGTCGATACTGCAGAGATACCCGGCGATGTCACCGGCGTCGTTCGCGGTAAAAGGTCTTAGAAGAAGCCTTTCGGTTTCGACGACTTCGGGGAGCTTTTCGAAAAGCCGCGACTTGAGCAGCTCGTAACGCTCGCGTTTCTCTTCTTTTTTGAAATGAACTTCGCGCGACTGCGGAACCGCGCTTTTATAATCAGGAAGAACGTCGCCGAACTGTTCGTTGGTGAGGTCGAAAACACGGCCGCACGCTTCGTTGAAGCAGTGATATCCGCCGTCGGGAAGGGGCACTCCCAGCACTCTGCCGCCGAAAAGATCCTGCATCAAAAACGCCGTAATCGAGCACTGCCCGAGCGTCCTGTTTTCAGGCGTCCAGTCCTTTCGCATTCTCGGCGCACAGGTTTCCGCTGTCCACAGTCCGTCCGAAAACAGTCTGTAGTAATCGCGCGGGGTGAGTCCGTATTTGTCTTTGATATCAGCCTTTTTACAGCCGTAAAAGCTCTTGTTTTTCATAATAAAAACCGGTTTAGATCGTCAGTTTAAAGGTAGTCTCATCCGGCGAACCTTTCACGCTCGTGCAGGTAATGTTCCCTTCGTGCTCCTCCGCGATGACCTTCGCGATCGAAAGCCCCAGGCCGTAGCTCTTCCGCGGGCCGTCGTTCGCCCTGCTCTCGTCGACTCTGTAGAACCTCTCGAAAATCCGCTTCCTGTCCTCTTTCTCGACAAAGCTTCCCGTGTTGGTGACGAGAAGGTTGACGGTTCCGAAGCGCTGGAAGAGCTTCACTTTGATCGAGCCGTTTTCTTTCACGTATTTGACCGCGTTGTCGATAAGTATTGCGGTAAGCTGGCGGAGCTTTTCGTAGCTTCCGGTTAGCTTGATGTTTTCCTGAATGTCTGAGTCGATGAGCACGCCCTTCTCGAACGCCATCGCCTCGAAAGTCATCACGGTCTCATCGACCAGCGACGAAAAATCGACTTCGGTGAACGTTTTTTCCGTGTCCGGGTTCTCGAGTTTAGAGGCGGCCAGCAGCTCGTTTATAAGACCGCTCATGCGCAGCGACTCTGACTTGATAATGTTCACCCACTTGTTCTCGCCCTGCTCCGATTCGAGTGCTTCGGCATTGGCGTTGATGACTGCGAGCGGCGTTTTGAGCTCGTGGCTGACGTCGCTGATGAACTCGTGCTGGCCGTCGAGGGTCTCTTTGATAGGCTTGATGATCTTGCCGGCGATGAAGCTCGCGACCCAGATGCTCAGAATGACGCCCAGCGTGGAGATCGCGAAGCTGCTGCTGACAAGCGTTCTGCTCTTGGTCATGAACGACTCGTCGTCGCTGAAAAGCACCAGCGTTCCCGTTGAGTACGACTTTTTGACGAAGAAAATGAAGCCGGAGAGGCCGCGTTCGGATTTCGAGCCCGCCTTGTCGAGCGCCAGCTGCTTCAGCTGATCGCCTGAGACGACCGAGGATTCAACGTGGTTCAAAAGGTGCGGATACTTGAAACTGCCGCGGAACGTGCTACTGAGATCCTCGACGAAAACCGCCGAAACGCCCCCGAAAACTTCACTGTTCTGCGAGTCGCCGGCGTGAACGCCCTCTTCCCCGCCGTCCGTGTCATCCAACGGTTGCTCCTGCGCCTCCTCGCCGTTTTCGGGAAGCTTCGGTATCAAACCTGAAAGGGTGTTCTCGTCCACCTTATCCGCAATCTTCCCGAGCTCGCCGTAGACCGACACCGAGTTCTGCTGGTAGAAAATGACAATAACCGTCACGTTGATGAGAATTATAATAAGACTCATCGCGGCGGCAAGAACGAATGTCAGTTTGAGCTTAAGCGATTTAAGCATCTTGGTTCACCTTTTAAAATAACGGATTGCGGGCGTGAATTTTATGATAGCGGGAATGTCAATCGTCGCCGGCGGTGAGCATGTAGCCCAGGCTGCGGATCGCCTTGATCGTGACCTCGGAGCCGAGGAACCGGAGTTTTTTGCGCAGGAATGAAATATACACTTCGACGCTGTTGTATTCCGCGTCCGACGTAATGCCCCAGATCTTGTCAAGGATTTCCTCTTTGGAGATCTTTTTGCCGCCCCGCCTCATCATATATTCCATCATCTGATACTCTTTCGCGCTGATCAGAATCGACTTGCCGGTTTTAACGCACTTGAGCGTGCAGTTGTCGGTGTCGAGGGAGAGGTCGCCGTAATGAATCGAAGAATCCTCGATCTCGCCCTTTCTGCGCGAAACCGCTTTTATGCGAAGTATAAGCTCGGTGGCCTGGAACGGTTTAGTAAGGTAGTCGTCGGCGCCGAACTCGAATGCGTTCACCTTGTCCTTAAGCGACGTCTTCGCGGTCAGCACGATAACAGGCGTGAAGATATTCTCCTCGCGCAGTTCCTTGAGCACGTCGAACCCGCTCTTGCCGGGAAGCATCAGGTCGAGCACGATCACGTCGTAAATGCCGGTCTCAGCCGCGTATTGACCTTCAATGCCGTCGTCAAACGAGTCGACTTCGTAATTGTTCTTTCTGAGGATGCTCTCAAGCGCCTCTTTAAGCTCGTAATTGTCTTCAATAAGCAGTATTCTCATTTTTACTCCTTTCCTCCGCTCCGTTCGTTTATTGAAAGGAACACGCGGAATGTGAACATGTGACCGCCGTGAAAACGGACCGGAATATTACTTTGCGGCCGAAAGTTCTTCGAAGAAGGACCAGGCCTTGTCCGCGTTGCGCGTTTTCGATGCGATGCAGAATATCATAGTCTTCTCCTGCCCCTTTTCGGCGTCGTAGAGCCACGTGAGGCCGGTGCCTTCGAAAAACGTTGTGTCGGTGACGTCGATTCCGTATATTCCCGACTTGACGAGAACGTTCCCCCTGCTGTCCGGCTCTGACTCGTACTGGTAGACGTTCATCAAATACGCGCCGCCGTGAGCCGCCGTGTAGGCTTCGTAGAATTCGTCAAGCGGCAGGAATGCGTTCTGCGCCACGTAGACGTCGAAGGACTCCTTGTCGATAAGAATCACGTCGAGAGCGCCTTTCGCCATCAGCTGCCCCAGGAACGACTCGGCACCGGTTCGCGCGCTGGCGTCGAGAAGAGTCGTAGAAGTTGTGACCGTGAAGAACGTGACCTGCGCGTTGCCGAACACCTCCGACTTTTCGTTCAGCTGTTCGGTCAGATTTATCTGCGGGTCCTGCGCGAACGCGCCGACGAATTTGATCTTAATGTCGGTCTTCCCGTGGTTGAGCGTCTGCACCGTGAACATTACCGCCAGGAATATGATGACGGCGCCGAGGAAGACGGCCAGCTTGTACTGGTCGAGCCAGGCAATGAACTTTGCCCACTTTTTGCGGACCTTGTAAGGAACCGGCGAAGTCGGGTTGTCGTCGGAAAAATCGTGCGTAAACCCGAAGACCGTGTCGTAGGCCGCCGTGATCCGTTTGTAATACGCGAGATCGTCGTAGGTGGTTCCGTACTCGTCGACCTTCCTTTTGTACTGGCGCAGAAGCGCACCGTAGCGCTGACGGATCGATTCGTCGTCGGCGTCTTCGGGAAGTCCGAGTATGGTGCAGCACTCCGCCCTTGACAGGTTCCGGAGCTCTTCGTCTTCGTTTGAAAGACCGGACGGCGTCACGTTGCCGGTTTCTTTGTCAGCCATTTTTCCTCCGCGAGATTCTAAATCTCAATTGATCTTTTCGCCTGCGGAATGCACATGAGCGCGCGCACTCCGCACTATCATTATACCACGATTCCCGCGTCTTATCAAACGGAACGCCACCGGCACGGGAAAGCTTTAAAAAGTCTTAAAATGCGCGAACGGATTCCCGTTTTCGACCGTTTCATCCGCATCCTGCGCCTGTTTCCGCATTTTTCGGCCTTTATTTTAATTTTATATTAAAAATTCTTTAAAAAGCGCTTGACAAACAAATGATAAATATGTATCTTAAAAGCAGAAAAGAACGTCTCCACGGGACGCTTATTGCAATCACTATTTGGAGGAATCATCATGGCAGAAATTAAATACGATATCATTGAAACTCTCGCGGTTCTCGACGACAGCGACTCCAGAGGCGGCTGGGCGAAAGAGCTCAACCTCATCTCCTGGAACGGAAACGAACCCAAATACGACCTTCGTTCGTGGAATGAAGACCACTCGAGAATGGGCAAGGGCATCACCCTCTCCGCGAAGGAAGTTAAGCAGCTGAAGGACATTCTCAACGGACTGAAGAAGATCTAAAGCAGTTTGACAGGTTTCAACCATATTTATGCACAAAACGGGACGGCCCTACACGGTTCGCCCCGTTTTCCTTTTTTGACGAATTTGATTTTCAGTCAAAGACAATATAATCTTATCGCACGTCTTTTTCTAATTCACCTGCGACAATCTTGCGAATGATCTCCCAACCGGCGCATCTTTGATAGTTTCCGTTCGGAAAAGCGCATTCTCTGTTCCACGGCCTGTCAAACACCAGAACCTTAAGCTCCGGCAGGTGTTCGAAAAAACTGAACGCCTTCGGAGAGTCCTCAACCGCGAAATCAAATTTCATTTTGTAATAGTCTTCCGGTTCAAGCGTGCTGTTACTGTTTTTGATGAAGTGGTCTCTTCCGTATTTATTTAGACAGTACATTTTCGCTTCCTTAAGTCCGTGCTCGTCCAACCATAAACGGGACGTCTCATAAACGCTTGACGGGCGGCCGGTAATGATCGATACATCGTACCCGCGGGAAATCCATTCGTTTATGGTCTCAGCGGCTCCCGGCGTCGCTTCATACGACAACAGCATTTCCGGCTCGTGGGCCCGAAGCATAAGCCGCTCGTATTGTTCCGCATCCAGATTAAAGGACCTGTCCAGTTCAAAAAAACGAATCCGGTCATAAGGAACATGCTTATCGAACATTTCCAGCGCAAGCTCTGAGAAGGCCCGTCCTGTCTCGCACAGGCAATCATCGAAATCAACATAGATGCGCATTAATATATGACCTCACTTTCTCAAATAGATGGCAGGATAGAAAAAAGAGCCTCAACTTCAATTGGGCTCTTTCTCTGAGGCTGGTGCGATCGACGAGACTTGAACTCGTATGGGTGTTCCCACACGCCCCTCAAACGTGCGCGTCTGCCAGTTCCGCCACGATCGCATCGGCGTTCCTCAAGAACGCTTTGCAATTATATGACTTTCGTAATCCGCTTGTCAAGTACTTTTTTAAATAATTCGAAGCAATTTTTACGGCGCGGCGGTTTCGGCCCGTTTCAGGTCATTTCCGCCTTCTCAGCATGCTTCCAACCGGCACTTCGAAAGGAACGCTGAAATACGATTTCATCATCGGAACGTGGGCGCGTTCGATCTTTTCGCCGTCTTCGTTAGTGAGACCTTTTACCGTAACTCTTATTATTTCGCTGCAATCCGGGCGCATCAGTTCGAGCTCGTCCCCTTCCGAAAACGGGCTCTTCATAACGGTTCCGATTTTAAAACCGCCGCCGCTCTTTTCGCAGCTCTCGCAAACCGCCACGAAGTCGGTCTTCCTTATATACGAGGAGCTTGAGTAGATCTGTCCGCCCTTCTCGCCGAAATAAAAGCCTGTGGTGTAGTCGCGGTGGCTGCAGCTCATCAGCTCGTCCATCAGACTCTTTTTTAGCGCGTCGTCTTTCTTGAAGCTTTCCGGGTCGTTCTCGAACGCGTCAAGCGCGATCCTGTAGGCTCTCACGGTGGTGGCGGTGTAGAACTCGCTCTTCATTCTCCCTTCTATTTTCAGCGAGCCGATTCCCGCGTCCGCGAGTTCGGGAATGTACTCGAGCATGCACAGATCCTTCGAGTTGAACAAAAACGTTCCGCGCTCGGATTCAACGACCGGCATGTACTCGCCCGGCCTTGTCTGCTCGGTAAGATAGTATTCCCAGCGGCAGGGCTGCGCGCAGTCGCCTCTGTTGGAGGACCTTCCCGCCAGGTAGTCGGAGAGCATGCAGCGGCCGGAAAAGGCCATGCACATCGCGCCGTGAACGAACGCCTCCAGATAAGGCTCGTCCGCTTCCGCCAGTCCGGGCATCGCCTCCAGAACGTTCCTGTTGATCTCCTTGATCTCTTCGAGAGACAGTTCGCGGGCCAGGTTTACGCGCGTGGCTCCGTTTTTGAGCCAGAACAGAACTGTTTTGG
The DNA here is from genome assembly GCA_002309655.1 of Mageeibacillus sp. UBA1212. GTDB lineage: Bacteria > Bacillota > Clostridia > UBA1212 > UBA1212 > UBA1212. The sequence continues at coordinate 159,681 of DBXM01000033.1, read as the reverse complement.
AGTTCAGGTTGTTCGCCTGGGTGCTGACGTGAACGGGCAGATGCGGGGCCGCTTCCCTTATTTCGAAAAAGGTGCCGATGTCTGCGACGATCGCGCCGTGAACGCCCGCGCTTTCAAGGAACGATGCGTATTCTTTTATTCCCGGCATGTCCGCGTCACGCGAGATTATATTGCAGGTCACGTACACTTTCTTCCCGAGGGAATCCGCCAGCTTCACCGCCTCGACGATCTCTTCATCGGTAAAATTGCCTGCGTTGGCGCGCAGACCGAAAGCGTTCCCGCCGAGGTAGACGGCGTCCGCCCCGAAGAGAAACGCGGTTTTCAGTTTTATGAAGTTGCCGGCAGGTGCCAGAAGTTCAATGTGGCGGCCTTTCATATATCTGCCCTCTTGATGATTATAAATCAGTTTTTTACTGCCAGCAGCATGCCGTCGTCCATCGTGTCGATGACGGCCGTAAAGTCTTCGTCCTCGGAAATCTGCCGGATGAACGCGCGCAGGCTGTTTACGATTGTTCTGTGTTTGTGGGGAACTTCCCCCGCTTCCGTTTTTCCGTAGTATGCAATGTCGTCGGCAATCAGAACGCCGCCGCGCCTCAGCAGCCTCTTCACGTCGGGAAGCATCTCCGAGTAGTGGGACTTGGAGCTGTCCAAAAAGATTATATCGAACTGTCCGGAGAGGCTCGCCAGCACTTCCGCGGCGTCGCCGTGAATGACTTTAATATGCTCAGTAAGACCTTCCGCGGCGATGTTTTTGATCGCCTCCTGCGCATTCACTGAGTCGAGCTCGACCGTGTAGCACTTGAATGAATCAGTATACGAGGCGGCCGTTTTTGCGGCCAGAATCGCGGAGTAACCGCGGCAGGTTCCGGTCTCAAGCGCGCACAAGGGCTTTAAGGCGGTGATCAGAAACCTGTAGAGCGCCGCCGAATTTTCCCTTATTATAGGCAGATTATCTACGTCGCGCGCGGACGATTCACGCATTTTTACAAGCGTTTCGTCAGTTATCTGCGCTCTGTTGAAGCCTTCTATGATTCCTTCGTTCATGTTCCTGAGAGACCGTTATAAACCCTTGATTTTATCCGTTGTTTGTGCCTGCGCGCTGCTCCTCGACCGCTTTCTGATGTTCCTCGTAGGTGCGCGAGAAGATGTGCGTTCCCGAACCGTCGTTCTTGAGCACGTAGTAATAGTAGTCGGTCGGGTTCATCTGGATCACCGCTTTGATCGAATCCTCACTCGGGCTGCAGATGGGTCCGGGCGTCAGACCTTCGTAAAGATAGGTGTTGTACGGGTCGTCGGTCTTGAGGTCCTCCGCGGTCACCCGCAGAATCTGGTCGGTTGAAGTGCGGCGCTTGATGTAGAGAATCGTGGACTCGCACTGCATCAGCTTCAGGTCCTCGCTGAAAAGGCGGTTGTAGTAAACGCTCGCGATTATGGGTCTGTCGGAGGCTACTTTTGCCTCTTTTTCGACAAAAGAAGCGATTATGACCAGCTGGTCGACGGTGAGCCCGAGCTTTTCGGTGCGCGCGTAGTATTCGGGAATGAATATCTCGTTGAAGCGGTTGAGCAGCTTGTAGATGACGGTGTCCGGCGTCGAGTCTGTCTCGAATTTGTACGTGTCCGGGAACAGATATCCGTCGAGGAAGTAGTCCCTGCCCCCCGCGTCCGAAGGCGCGAACGGGTAACTCGAGACGTCGATATTGTTGAGCGCCCGCAGGAATTCCTCCTTGCCGCAGACACGGTTTGCCTCGAGCCTCTCCGCGATCTGAACGGTCGTGAAGCCCTCCGGGAACGTCACGTTGACAGTCTCCGGGTCCGCGCAGAGCAGTACCATAATTTCGTCGTATGTAAGTCCGCCGCTCAGGTAGTGGGTGCCGGATTTGTACTCGCCGTCGTAACCGTTGAATTTCGACAGAAGCTTGAAAAGGAACTCGTTCTTTATAAGTCCGTTCTCCTTCAGCTTGGCTGTGATGTCTTTCGTCGTGGAGCCCTTGTCGATGTGGAATTTGACGGTCGTCTCCTCGTCCAGGTCGATCTCGTCGGCGTAGACCGGGTTCTCGTACCTGTCCACAAGATACGTGTAGGAGAGCATCGCGGCGAAAACGGTGACGCCGATGAAAAGAATGATGAATACGAAAATGAGCGCGGCGCGGCCGTGGGTCGAGAATCTGCCCTTTCTGCGGTCTCTGCCGGTTCTGTATTTTTCGGTTGCGAGCTTCGCGTTTTTGTTTGTCGCGTTTCCGGAGCTTCTCGTTCCCGCCGCGTTTGAAGAGATGTTGCGGGTGACGCCTGATCCGGAACCGCTTGTTGTGGAGCGGGTTGGCGTCTTTTTTGAGGAAGTCTTGTTGGACGAACTCTCCTTCAGGTGCATCTTCCGGCTGTACTTTTGAACTCCCGAGAGCTCTTTTTTCTGTCCCTGCGAAGAGGCTGAGGAGGTTTTGGGCTTCGCCTTGGAACCTCCGGTATTTTTCGAAGACCCGGAGGCGCGCGAAGAGGACGATGACTTCACGTCGTCAACGTAGAAATCGTCGTCGTTCACTGTTCTTCTTTTGTTGCCGCCGGAATCTTTCAAAGCGCGGATCTCCTTTCAAATGCCCTAAAATCAGGCTTAAAATGCGGTTTACAGCGGGATTTTACCCGAAAGTCATTGAAATAACTTGAAAAACCAATCAGGCTTTCTTCAATTTGCTGTTGGCTTTTGCGCGCAACTCGGTGTCGAGAATCTTCTTCCTGAGGCGGATGTTCTTCGGCGTGACCTCCATCAGCTCGTCGTCTGCGATGAATTCGATCGCCTGCTCAAGGGACATTATAACCGGAGGCGTGAGCCTGAGCGCCTCGTCCGAACCGGAAGCGCGAACGTTGGATACGTGCTTTTTCTTGCAGACGTTGATTACGATGTCGTCGGGACGCGCGTTCTCGCCCACGATCATTCCCTCGTAAACCTTTACGCCGGCGCCGATGAACAGCTTGCCGCGCTCCTGCGCGTTGAAAAGGCCGTACACAACTGACTCGCCGGTCTCCCAGGCAATCATCGAGCCGCGGGTGCGCTGGTTCATGTCGCCCTTGTACTCCTCGTAGCCGTCGAAAAGGTGGTTCATGATGCCGTTGCCCTTCGTGTCGGTCATGAATTCATTCCTGTAGCCGATAAGCCCTCTCGAAGGAATCTTGAATTCGAGGCGCACGTAGCCTTCGAGGCCCGGGTGCATGTCGAGCATTTCGCCCTTTCTGAGACCGATCTTTTCGATAACGACGCCCACCGTGTCGTCAGGCGTGTCCACCGTGAGGCGCTCCATGGGCTCGTAAAGAAGTCCGTCGACTTCCTTGAAAATGACCTTCGGCCTGGACACCTGGAACTCGTACCCCTCGCGGCGCATATTCTCGATCAGAACCGTGAGGTGGAGCTCGCCTCTTCCCGAGACCTTGAACGTGTCCGGACTGTCGGTTTCCTCTACTTTTAGGGAAACGTTCGTCTCAAGCTCTCTGAAGAGCCTGTCGCGGACGTGGCGCGAAGTTACGAACTCGCCTTCCCGGCCCGCGAACGGACTGTTGTTGACGCTGAAATTCATCGAGAGCGTCGGTTCGTCGATATTCACGAAGTCGATGGGCTCGATGCAGTCGGGAACCGACACTGTGTCGCCGATATTGATATCCGAAAGTCCCGCTACGACGACGATGTCGCCCGCCACCGCCTCTTCGACCTCCACCTTTTTGAGGCCGAGGAATTTGTAGAGGTAGTTGACCTTGCCGTACCTGACGTGGCGGCCCTTGGAGGAAATCGCCACCTGCGAACCGTTTTTGAGAACGCCGCGGTCTATTCTCGCGACGCCGGTTCTTCCGACGTAATCGTCGCCTGTGACGTTGGAGATGAGCATTCTGAAAGGCGCGTCAAGATCCACTTCCGGCGCGGGAATGTACTTCAAAATCGACTCGAAAAGGGGCTCCAGGTCCTTCTTGTCGCCGCCGTCCGGAGTGAGGCTGGCGTAGCCGTTCCTGGCCGACGCGTAAACCACCGGGAAGTCCAGCTGGCTGTCGTCCGCCCCCAGATCCATAAAAAGCTCGAAAACCTCGTCCAGCACTTCGGTCGGCCTTGCGCCGTCCCTGTCGATCTTGTTGACGACCACGATGGGCTTGAGCTTCATCGCAAGCGCCTTCGAGAGTACGAACCTGGTCTGAGGCATCGCGCCTTCAAACGCGTCGACAAGCAGAAGCACGCCGTCGCAGAGGCCGAGAACCCGCTCCACCTCGCCGCCGAAATCCGCGTGTCCGGGCGTGTCCACGATATTAATCGTGGTGTCCTTATACTTAACGGACGTGTTCTTGGAAAGAATGGTTATGCCGCGCTCGCGCTCGATGTCGTTGCTGTCCATGACGCGCTCCGCCACGACCTCGTTGGACCGGAAAATACCGCTCTGCCTGAGCATTCCGTCAACAAGGGTTGTCTTGCCGTGGTCGACGTGCGCGATTATCGCTATATTTCTGATTTCGTTTCTTGTAACAACCAATTCGATTATCTCCTTAAAATGGGTTGCATAAATGCCGCGTTTTTCAACGCAACTTTTTATTATAACATTTTCAAATCCGCGAAGCAATAACGCGGAGGCGAAAATCAGGGATTCTGAAATGAAAAATCCGGCCTTGCGCACCTTGCGCACGCGGGAGAGACCGGATAAGCTTTTGATTTACGTGGTTATTAAATGTTCTCTATTATGAATGCCGTGAAGCGCTCTCTGGCTTTCTGTGTGAATTCGCCGTGGCGGCAGCCGTTCATTGTGATGAATTCTACACTCCTGCACTTTCCTCTGAGCGCCGCCGCGAACGCTTCCAGGTCTTCACGCGGGAACAGTTCGTCATTCGCGTCGCATAAAATCAGGTAAGGAATGTCGGGAAGCTTCTTTACTTTGGCTGCCGGAGAGATTTCTTTAAGAGAATCCTCAAGAGGTTTGTCAAACAATGCGAGCGTGCTGAGAAATGAGCGCGGGATGACGTCGTCAACGAAAAGCGACTTTTCCGGGTCGACGCAGGGGCAAGTGACCGCGCTGAGAACCACGTTCGATTTAGAGAGTGCCGGGAACATCAACCCCGCGAGGCCGCCCATGCTCCCTCCGGTAGCGGCAACCGGAACGTCTCCGGAGAGGCCGAACTTTTCCCGCAAAGCCGCCAAAACAAGGTCGGTAAATCTCGCGGCGCCTTCGTTCATCCAGTTCCAGGGGCCGGAAAACATATAAACAAGAAGTAGCCCGCTGTCCGCCAGCGTTTTCGCGTAATCCCCGCCGTACGGAACCATCTCCAACGTGCCGCCGAGACACGAGCCGCCGCCCAGTCCCGGGAATTCCACGACGATTCCGCGCGGCTTCCTGCCAAGAAGCGCTTCGTTCGTGTTGCAGTAAAGGCGGTAATTCCCGCTGTTTACGTATTTTGAATCCTGCTCAATATAAGCTTCCATTTTGACTCCTTTATATGCGGACGTTTCGCTTGTCTCCGCGGCTTCATCTGTTATTATATCATTTCAGAGCGGGCTTTTAAACCTTCCGGAATATTGAATCCGCGGCCGGTTTGTGGTATAATCAAGCTGTTGTGAAATCGCGCGATCTGCGCGGGTTTAACGCGTTCCGGAGGATTATTTATGGCTGACAGAAACGTTCCTGCTGACGACCGGGAAGAGCTTCCGATCGACACTCCCCTTCCTTATTACGCGGAGGAGTTTCTGATATACCTCGAAAACATCAGGGGCAAGGCGGAGAGTACGGGCCGAGAGTACAGGTACGACCTTATCATGTTCTTCGCATACTTTGCGAAGCGCGAGAAGAAGGAGTATCTTGACGAACTCGACGACGATTTTATAAGAGGTGTCACCCTTTCCGACCTCTACAGGTACATCAACTACCTCTCCCGCGACAGGAAGCTGAAGCCCGCCTCCCGCGCACGCAAAGTCGCTTCGCTGCGTTCTTTTTTCAAATACCTCCACTCGAAGGCTCACGTTATCGAAAAGAACCCCACCCTCGACCTTGAGACGCCGAAGCTCACAAAAAAGCTTCCCGTTTATCTCGAACTCGACGAGAGCCGGCAGCTTCTGGACAGCGTGGGCGGCGAGAACGAGACCCGCGACTTCTGCATTCTGACCCTTTTCTTGAATTGCGGAATGCGTCTTTCCGAGCTCTGCGGCATCAACATCTCATCTATTAAAGAGAACACGCTCACGGTCACCGGTAAAGGCGACAAGGAACGCACCGTCTATTTGAACAAAGCCTGCCTCGAAGCGATTGAAGCGTGGCTTGAGGTGCGGCCCGAACTCGACGAGGACGCCCCTGATTTTGACGCGCTTTTCCTCAGCGAGCGCAAGAAGCGGATCAGTCCGAAAACGGTTCAGTACACCGTCAAGAAGTACATAATGCGCGCCGGACTCGACCCGCAGAAATACTCGGTCCACAAGCTGAGGCACACCGCCGCCACCCTGCTCTACCAGTACGGCCACGTCGACATCAGGTCGCTGCAGGAGATTCTTGGTCACGAGAGCATTTCCACGACTGAAATTTACACACACGTCAACCGCGAGATGCTGGCGGACGCGGTAAGCAAAAATCCCCTTTCGGACTACGAACCTGAGCCGAAAGAGGATTAAAGAACCGGTTTAGATAATTAGAATTTGCGCCTCTCCTTTAAGAACGCTGCCGCGGCATGAGGAGAGGCGCTTTTTTCATTCCTTGTCTTTCTTCTTTGTCTTCATTCTGACCTTCGAATAGACGAATCTGACGCCGAGCAGCACGAACCTCAGCACCGCGTCGGTTATCATCATAATTCCGGAAACGAGCGACGCCCACCTGATGAGATTCCGCGAAAAAACGAGGAAGCAGATTCCCGCCGCCACCGCCAGCACGAACTCGACGATGTTGAGAACCTTGAAGAACGTCCGCATCTCCTTCCTGAACCGGTCGATGGCCGAGAATCCGAGCCCCAGGAACAGAATCCCGAAAAGCGTGCTGCCCAGGATGAACAGCGCGTTTTCTTTTACGAAAAGAACGGTCAGCAGCGCCGCGAGGCCGAGGGTGATTATGATGCGCTCCTTGATTCCCTCGCTCCGGCCGTGGTCCATGATGAGCCTTCTGACGATGATGAACAGCTCGAGACAGATCAGTATCACGATAAGCGCCACAGTTGCGACTTCGAGAATGGATTTGGAAGCGGCCGCCATTATAATACCGCCTGCGCAGAGGGCGGCCGCGGTCAGCAGCTCCAGATGTTTCAGAGTCTCTGGCGCGTCGGAGTTGGAACCCTTCAGGATGTCGTCGAAAATGATCCTCTTCGGCAGGCTCCCCAGAGTTTTCTTGGTGTCCTTGCTCTTGCCTTTAAGGCTGATTATCAGGTTGCCCAAATACTCCGGCGAGATCTCCGCGAGGTCGGTGACGCCGTCGACCGAAAGCGCGTCAAAAAGCTCGTCAACGAAGCTCTGCCTTCCCGAGATGTCGAGCCCCGCAATCCAGTTTCCGAGGAGCTCGTTGATCCACTCGCAGGAAGGGTCGTTCTTGGGAAGAAGCGCGAGCTCGCCGTGGTCGATCATCCAGGAGGCGAGCGAGTGCTGGGTTATTCCCTCTCTGAAGCTTTTGACGATCTTCGTGTCGGTGATTTTGGGCTCAAAGAGCTTGCCGATGACGTCGAATTCGGGAATGATCCTGGTGATCAGGTGCTCGATACGGCTGATCTTGAGCGGGTCGATGACCTCGGGGCAGACGCCGGGACCGTCGAGCATGAACACCCTCTTCACGTATTTCATCTGCAGGTCGAGAAGGTTCGTTGCCGCCACCAGCGCGAGGTTCCCGCCCTTTGAGTGGCCGGCGATATACCAGTCTCTGCCGACTTTCACGTGCTCTGCCGCGTATTTTTCGGCCAGCTCCTGCGCCTCGGTGTGGGTGAAGGAAATCATAAAATTCTCCTTCCAGCCCGCTATCGAGCTGTCGGTGCCCCTGTAGGCGATAAACGAGAACAGATTTCCGCACTCAAACGTGACGCACGAGAACTGCACCGGCGGGTTCTGAGAGGCGATGTCTACGTAGTCTTTCAGTTTCAGCGAGCCGTAGCGCCGGCTTTTGCACGCCTCTTCCATAATGCGTGTGTTGCCCATGTCGCCGCCTGTTATCTTGAGCTTGATCGCGCCTGTCCTCACCAAAAGCGAGCAGTCGGAAAGAGTCGGCTCCGATCCGAACTCGTTGAACGCGGGCTGCAGGTCGAAATACGCGATGACGCAAAGCACCAGCGCGTCGGCTTCCTTTAAAGGCATAGTTTCAAAACCCACGTCGGCGACCCATTTCACATAGTCGTAGAGAGTGGATTCCTTCTTCTGAAGCGTTACCGCCTCGAGCTCGCGGTCGAACTCTTTCAGCCGGTTCAGCCTTTTTCTGGCAGAAAACTTACCCATTTAATTTTCCTCTTTTCCTTTCCGGTCGAGAATGTCGTAAACTGCGGTCGCCACCGCGTCCGGGCGAATGAACATGCCGCCGATGTTTCCGGTCACCGAGTTGTAAGTGTCGGCCATGCAGCCGTTGTAGGCACCTTCGAGGTACAGGTCGTAGGTGGCGGGAATGTTGTGCGGACGCCAGGTCGGCTTCTCGCCGGTCTTGTTGAACATGTTGAACGACGCCGTGACGACGCCCTCCGCGAATTTCGCCCAGTCGAGCTCCCTGTCGATCTCCTCCCAGCGGATGCCTCGCGAAATTGCCATGTCGTAGCAGTGAATGACCTCCCACTGCACGAAGTCGCGCACCCAGTTCGCGAAGTACCAGTCTGACGAACAGAGGCAGGGCTTGGTGTTGTAGAGCGACTTGACGCCGATTCCGTTGCGGAGATGCGTGAACGCCAGCAGCGCCCGCAGGAACCTGACGGCTTTCTCGCGATAGACCTCTTTGTCAGTGATTCTGTAGGCCTCGTAATAAGCGCAGACCGCCTGCCCCGATGCGAGAAGGTTCGGCGCGCGAAGAGGCGTTTCCCAGTAGTCGCCCGCCTCCGGCCGCTGTTCGTTGATGCAAAAGTCAAGCGCGCGCAGGGCCGCGTCGAGGTACTTTTTGTCGCCTGACGCCTTATAGCAGTCGATAAGAGCCAGCGCCGGCTCGGTGTTCATGTAGAGCGGCGAGTCGCCGTCGTGGCCCATCGGTTCGATGAATTCGCGTGCCACGCGGAAATCGTCCTTACTGTAGTGGGCGCCGTCCGGTTCAAAGCAGAACGAGCCGTCTTCGCGCTGGCGTTTCATTATTCTGTCGCCTGCGGCGCGTGCGCGCTCCTTCGCGGCTTCAATATCGCTTTCCGCAACTGTCTTGCCTGAGGGCTTTTCGAACGTAGCAAGCTTCGCTTTCAGGCCTTCCGCGGTTTCCAAACCGGGATTTTCGGCGATATACCTTCTGATAAACGAAGGAACACCAAAACTGATTTCGCCGCGGCTGTCGCCTTCTAAGTGCTGCTGCCTGTAGCCGAAGCCCTCGCCTTCGTGCCAGAGATTCGTGTTGTAGGCGTCAGCGAAAAAGTCGAGAGCCTCTTTGAAACCGAACCTGGGCTCCGGATCCGGCATTCCCCGACGCTTCACGAACGCGACAAGAGCGTCAAGACTGTCGCCTTTCACCGTCTCAATTTCCGCCTTGAACTCGAAACGCTGACCGATGTGGATTTCCAGCGGCTCGTCCGCGAAGGGCTTGTTCTCCTGCGCCTCGGTTTTGACGTCGGGAAGCATTATTCCCAAAAGGTTGTTGTCGGACCGCTGAATGTAGTTCGGGCAGGCAAAAACGGGCTGCGGGTAGATTTCGTTGTAGTTGAACCAGCGCGTGACCGGAGTGTTCAGGTCGAACGAAACGGAGACGGCGCTGCCGCCGTGGGAGACCGCCATAAAAGGAGCGCCGATTTTGTTCGGGTGAGGAACCGCCCTCGCAGCCCACGGGTCTTTAAAGAAATCGTCGCCGCCGGACCACTCTCTGCCACGCGGCCAGTCGACTCCCGGAAGCAGCGCGTCTTCCTTTTCGGCGCCGTACGAGCTCTCGCCGCACAGCAGCCACAGAAGTCTGAGGTATCTGGCGTAGACGTTCGAAGTCGAAACCAGTGACACGCGGTAGCTTGTGAAGGTGTCGTTCTCGCCCAGACTGAAAGCAACCTTCCCTTTAAGAACCGGCTCCGCGAACGGGAAGTGCACCCATTTTTCGAAGGAAGTGCCTTTCAGCTTCTGGCTGGGAACGGTCGTCTCCACTTCAAACTCGACAGTCTTCACGCCGCCCTTTTCGGTCAGAACGTAATCCTTCGCCTCAAGCCGCATCGGAATCTCCTGGTCTCGAAGAAGCAGCTCGCCGAAGTGGTCGATCACCGCCATCAGTTTCCCGTTATGGTCATAGACTTCGCCGAAGCCCCAGCCACACAGCCGCTTAAAAAGAATGAGTTTTATGTGCTTGTTTTCGAGAACGACCGACTCGCCCGAAAAGCTCGCGCGCCTGTAGCGCGGCTTGATCTGACCTTCAATCATAGAACGTTTACTCCTCTCTCGGTGAAGTAATTTCTTGCAAAAGCGAGGTCGTCCGGGCCGGGAATCATCGAAGCGTCTCCGTTGTCCGCACCGCCGAGTTGAACCGTTTTCGAGCCGAAATAGGCGTGGTAAGGAATGAGTTCCAGCGCTTTTGCGTGTTTTAAAGATGAATAAATGCCTGCGATGGCGTCGTAACTGTCAACAGTGTCGTTGACGCCTTTAATTATAATTGAGCGGATGATAATGTCGCCAAATGTTGCTTCGTCCACTCGCTTCAGGGCTTTCACCACTGTTTCCAGCGGAATTCCAACGTTTCTGAGGTGGCGTTCGGGGTTGCCGTCTTTCAGATCGAAATAAACTGTTTTGCAGATGCTTGCCGCTTTTCCGGTAACACCGGGAATTCCCGAACCGGATGTTTCCACAGAGCAGTCAATGCCGGCCGCTTCGCACATTTCAAGAAGCTCCGCGGCCTCTTCAAACGCCAGCGGCTCCCCTCCCGAGAGAGTCACTCCGCCGTTTTCGCCGTAGAACGGTACGTCCTTTTGGATTTCCGCAAAGACCTCGCCGGCGCTCATTTCTCTTGCGCACAGTTCGAGGGCGCCGGCGGGACATTCCTCAGCGCAGAGGCCGCAGACGTTGCAGCTTTCCCTGTTGAAGACATGCGTACCGCCGTCGAAAACGTGGCAGCCGTTCGGGCAGACCTTTTCGCACAGCCGGCAGCCGATGCACGACTTCGCGGTGAAGAAAAGCTCGTTCGTGAACTTCTTGTTCTCCGGGTTGTGGCACCAGGGGCACTTAAGCGGACAGCCTTTAAAGAAGACCGTCGTTCTGATTCCCGGTCCGTCGTGTGTGGAAAACCTTTGAATCTTTGAAATCAACATAGAGCGTTAAAATCTGAAACGGTGAAACATTACTCACCTTTCGTTTCTTTCAATTATCATTTCCTGCCAGTGTTCGTCAAGCGACACGAAGCGCGCGTTCCAGCCGGAAACCCGCACAGAGAGCGACTTGTACTTCGCGGGGTCCTTCTGCGCCTCTCGCAGCACCTGCGCGTCGGTGACGTCGAGCTGCATGAAAAATCCGCCGAGATTCATGAATCCCTTAATAAGAGCAACGATTCCTTCGACGCCGTTCGGACCCGAGACCGTGCCCGGGAAGAGCTTCACGTCCAAAGCGGATCCTGTCGTCTGTTTGGTGAGGTCGGCGGCGCAGTAGGATTTGATGACAGCCGTGGCGCCTTCCCTGTCGGTTCCCGGCGTCGGCGAGGCGTTCCCCGAGAGGATCTCGCCCTTTAACGTGCCGAAAGGCGTCGCGGTTCTGGAGCCAAGCCATTCCAGCTGCCTGCCGAACGTACTGACACCGGAGGGGATGAACAGCTTGTACTTTCTGCCGTACTCCGCGCAGAAGTCCGCGAACGTGTCGTAGACCTTTGCCGCGATCGAGTCGACCTCCGGGTTGTCGTTCCCGTAATAAACATATTTCGAGCGCACGTACGTCCTGAGGACCTCTTCGCCCTCCCAGTTGCGGCCGAGTATCTCCAAAAGGTCGCTCAAAGAGACTTTTTTCTCCTCGAAGCACAGCTTTTTGATCGCGAAGAGGCTGTTGGCGACGTCGGGAACTCCTCCTATATGAAGGGGAACGACACTGTAGCGCGTGCCGCCTTCGAGGTATCCCTTCGCGTTTTCGATGCAGCCGTCTTCAAACAGGTCTATAACCGAGGTGCCGAAGGGCTGCGGCCAAAACTCCGCGTCAGTACCTTTCCCGGCACGGTTTTCGAGGCAGGAGTCGAGAAGCGAATCCGCGAGTCTGCGGCAGGCGGCGTGAAGGTCTTCCAGATATTTAGCGGCGACCTCCTCATACGAACCGAATGCGGGAATTTCGCCCGACCCGATTTTCAGCGTGTCGTGAAGAAGAATTCCCAGGCCGTCGAAAGGCAGATACGAAAATCTGGTACAGCCGGGAATCTGCACCTCCCAGCAGCCGTCGTTCGCGAACTTCGCAGCCTCCCGCGGCGTATAGCCGAACTTCACCAGCGACTCTAAGATGGTCTCTTCGTTGTAGCACGCGACCGTTCCGCCGCCGTGCCTGATGACCTCCGCGACTCTTTGATAGAGCTTTTCGGGACTCTTTTTGTTGAACCTGACGGTAATCGGGAAGTCGCCGATCGGAAGCTCTTCGACCACGTCGAGAATGAGATACGTGACGCCGTTCGTGACGTCCCGCCCTTCTTCGTCGGTTCCGCCGATAACGATATTCTGGTAGTGCTGCGCGTCACCCGAACCCCTCGGAGCGTCGACGCCGCGAACCCACTCGCAGCCTTTAATGAAGAACGAAGCCAGCAGCTCTCTCGCCTCTTCTTCGGTAATGACTCCGCGGGCGAGGTCGCGCTCGTAATAATCGCCTAAAATAAGGTCAATTCTGCCGATGCCCGGCCAGTTCCCGGTGAGCCTTGTGAACGAGAACAGGAACCACAGACTCTGCACCGCCTCGCGGAAACTGAAAGCTCCGCGGAGAGGAACGTTCTTGAGGTTGTTATATATGTCGGGCCGCTTTTCGCGCACAAGGTCGAGATATCTTTTGTGGTAGATTTTGAGCGACGTGATGACCGAAAGCAGACTCTTAAGGTGCCTCTGCTGCCTCGGTGTAAGCTCCGGGTCACGCATTTTCTCCATGATCTCGGGAACGTACGAAAGCACGCCGCACTTGACTGCCCTGTGGAAGTTCACGGTCAGATGGTTTATCGAGGGGCACACGAAGTTGTCGCGGTATTTCACCGGAACTTGCGCCCGGATCGCGGCACCGAGCGTCGCCGCTCCTGACACAAGCTCTTCGTCGCACAGCCGGAGCGGCGCCTTCTCGCAAATGAGCCTGACCGCCTCGTCGTAAACGTCGTAAAACGCCGGTTCTCCGGACGGCTCAAACGACGGGTCGATCGTCAGAAAAGGCGTTTCCATCGCCTCGTCGCCGTACCTGCCCTTTAAAGACTCGAAGCAGAATTTCCGTGTCTCCTCGGAAAGCCTCACCGGTCTGCCGTCCTTGTACGCGGTATAAAAACTGTATTCGCTCTGCCTGTTTTCCATTTCAGTAATTCCCGTAAAGTAGTTATAAGAAAGAGAGCACACGGCGCCCTAAACTAATAGTTAAAGGAGGCCGGATGCTCTCAAAAGTGTTGTCAGTTGTTCTTCATCGCCTTTATCTTTTCAAGTCTTTCTGCGGTCGACTTTCTCAGTTCGGTGAACTTCGCGAGTTTTTCGCGCTCCTGGTCGATGAGCCGCTGCGGCGCCTTCGAGACGAAGCCCTCGTTGGCGAGCTTTCCGCCCACGCGTTTGAGCTCGTTCTCGATGTTCTCGAGTTCTTTGGTGAGGCGCGCGGTCTCCTTCTCGACGTCGATGAGCTCGCGGAGCGGAATGAAAATCTTCGCGCCGGGAATGATCGCCGTTGCGGAATCCTCGGGAGCGGCCTGTTCGTCGTCGGCGGTAACGATCTCATGCGCAAAGCCGAGACGCTTCAAAGCGCCGCCGGACTCCTCGATGAGCGAGAAGTTCTCGCGGCCTGTCACGAAGATGACGGTGGTTTTGACCGAGTTGGGAACGTTCATCTGCGTGCGGATGTTGCGGATGCTCTTAATGGAGTCGATAACGAGTCCGAGTTCCTTTTCAGCCGCCTCGTCGATCAGCGTGTCGTCGGGTTCGGGCCACTTCGAGATCATGATGCTCTCCGCGTCCTTGATCAGGTTCTGGTAGATTTCCTCGGTGATGAACGGCATGAACGGGTGCAGCAGCTTCATCGAAGTCACGAGCACGCGGTTCAGCACGTACATGCAGGCGGTTCTCGACTTGTTCTCGGGGTCGAAGAGGCGCGGCTTAACGAGCTCGATGTACCAGTCGCAGAAAACATCCCAGATAAAGTCGGTAACTTTCGTCAGGGCGACGCCGAGTTCGTAGCGCTCCATGTTGTCGGTCACTTCTTTAATAAGGCGGTTCTGGAGCGACAGGATCCACTTGTCCTCCGCCGTGAAGTCTTCCCTGCGGACCTTCGAGAAGTCGACGTCGTCGTCGAAGTTCATCAGCACGAAGCGGGTCGCGTTCCAGATCTTGTTGCCGAAGTTGCGGGCGAATTCCACCTTTGAGGTGAGGAACCGCTGGTCGTTTCCGGGCGAGTTGCCGCTGATCAGCGAGTAGCGGAGCGCGTCGGTGCCGTAGTCTTTTATAACGTCGAGGGGGTCGATACCGTTGCCGAGGGATTTGGACATCTTCCTGCCGAGCTCGTCGCGAACGAGGCCGTGAATCAGCACGTGTCTGAAAGGCACCTCGCCCATCTGCTCGACGCCGGAGAATATCATTCTCGCGACCCAGAAGAAAATTATGTCGTAGCCGGTGACGAGAACGTCGGTCGGGTAGAAATACTTGAGCTCGGGCGTGTTTTCCGGCCAGCCGAGAGTCGAGAACGGCCAGAGAGCGGAGCTGAACCACGTGTCGAGCGTGTCGGGATCCTGCTCAAGCGTTTCGCAACCGCAGTCAGGGCACTTCGCGGGCTTTTCGCGCGCGACTATTATTTTGCCGCAGTCGGCGCAGTAGTAGGCGGGAATCCTGTGGCCCCACCAGAGCTGCCTCGAGATGCACCAGTCCTGAATGTTTTCCATCCAGTTGAAGTAGATGTTCTCGAACCGCTGAGGAATGAACCTCGTCTTGCCTTCGCGAACGGCTTCGATGGCCGGCTCGGCGAGGGGCTTCATTTTGACGTACCACTGGGCGGACACGAACGGCTCGACCGTTGTTCCGCAGCGCTGGCAGGTGCCCACGTTGTGCTTGTAGGGCTCCACCTTGACCAGAAGTCCCTGCTCTTCCAGATCCTTTACGATCTGCTTTCTCGCCTCGAAACGGTCCATACCGCAGTATTTGCCGCCGTTTTCGTTGATGACGCCCCTGGAATCCATGATCTGGATGACCTCGAGACCGTGGCGTGCGCCGACGTTGAAGTCGTTCGGGTCGTGGGCGGGAGTGATCTTCACCGCGCCTGTTCCGAAGCCCAGCTCAACGTAGTCGTCGGCGATGACGGGAATTCTGCGCCCCACGAGAGGAAGAATGAGATCCTTCCCGACCAGGTCCTTGTACTTCTCGTCTTCCGGGTTGACCGCAACCGCGACGTCGCCCAGAAGCGTTTCGGGCCTTGTCGTGGCGATCATAAGGCTGCCGTTACCGTCGGCGTAGGGGTAGTTGATGTACCAGAAATGGCCGTCCTGCTCCTCGTAGATAACCTCGATGTCGGAAATAGACGTGTTGCAGCGGGGGCACCAGTTGGTGATGCGCTCGCCCTTATAAATAAGCCCCTTTTCGTAAAGCCGTACGAATACCTCGGTGACCGCCTTGGACAGCCCCTCGTCCATCGTGAAGCGTTCGCGCTCCCAGTCGCAGGAGCTGCCGAGCTTTTTAAGCTGGTTGACAATCCTTCCGCCGTACTCTCTGCGCCACGCCCACGCTCTCTCCAGGAACTGTTCGCGGGTGACGTCCTCCTTCTTGAGGCCTTCCTGCGCCATTTTGTCCACGATCTTCGCCTCGGTGGCGATACTGGCGTGGTCGGTTCCCGGAAGCCAGAGAGTCTCGTAGCCCTGCATGCGCTTGAACCTTATAATGGAATCCTGAAGCGTGTTGTCGAGCGCGTGCCCCATGTGGAGCTGACCGGTGATGTTCGGCGGCGGTATAACTATTGTAAACGGTTTTTTGTCCGGGTTTACGACGGCGTGAAAATATCCTTTTTCGAGCCAGTTCCGGTAGATTCTGTCCTCCGAGCCGGCGGGGTCGTACGTTTTCGGCATATTTTCAATCGTTTTCATATCTATTCCTCCGTTTGCAAGAACGTATAAAAGCGCGTGCGTTGCGCACACGTTTAATAAATTATTATAATTTGAACCCGGCGGGAAGTCAACCGGAAATCCGTGATTTAAAAGCGATTTAAAAGCTCCCGGGGCTGAAATTAATAGAAGCCGCGCGCTTTCAGTATCTCAGTTGCCAGCGTCATCATTCCGTTTTTGTCGGGGTGAATGCCGTCCAGCGCGTCGACAAGCTTTTCGTTTTTGTTCGCGTCGACGAAAACGCAGCCCTTTTCGGCGGCAACCTTTCCTATCGCGTCTGCGTATTCGCGAAGGTGCCGGCCTCCGAGATAGTACGGGAATTCGAAGTTCGGGTCGCCTCTCAAAGTCGAAACCGCGGGGGAAATGCACCAGACCTCGGCGTCCGGGTAGTGCTTCTTGATTAGGTCGAGCATGATTCTGTATGCGCCCGCAAACGAGCGGCGCTGCTCGACGCCTTCCCCGGATTCAATCGGAGTTCCGGAAGCCCAGTCGTTCACGCCCATGTAGATCATGATAACGTCAGGCTTTAAATCGCCGTCGCCGAGTAGCGACATTCTTTCGTCGAGGTACGCGAAGCTGCCGGGCGTGAATTCGTCGTGAAAGCTGACGGTGCTTCCCGACCAGGAGTTGTTTTTGAGAAGTCTGCCGCCGAGGCGTTTGATGATCTGTCCCCACCAGGTGTCGTCGGCGCCCGTTATGCCGGCGCTGAGCATCGTTGAAGGCTCGTAATAAAGCGCGTAGCCCTCGGGAATCATTCCCGAAAGCGTGCTGATCGAATCGCCTACGACCGAAAAGTATTTGCCTGTGTAATCCATTGAGGTGTCCTCCGTTTTCTTCGCGAAGTATAGTAAAAGCAGGCGGCCTTGCGGCGTCTTTTGCTTTCATGAATATTTTACCACCGCGCGCGCAGGAATTAAAGCGGTTTTGCATAAAAAGAGACGAGACGGCCCTCCTCCGCGGATTGAAAAACGTTCCCAAACGTGGTAAAATATAATGTCAGCACAGTGCGGGCTGCACGATTATTTAAAAGGAACCAAGACAATGTTCGAAAAGCTCATCGAGGCGGTCAGAAAGTACGACACCGTCATCGTTCACAGACATTCACATCCGGACGGAGACGCCCTCGGAAGCCAGATCGGCTTCGCGGGAATTATCAGCGCGAACTTCCCGGGCAAAAAAGTATATAAAACCGGCGACGCCGCGGGCAGATATTCCTTTATAAAAGGCTCGGAAATGGACGAAATTCCCGACGGCGCATTCCAGAACGCGCTATCGGTCATTCTCGACTGCCCTACCAGCGAACTCGTATCCGACGGCAGATTCTCGCTCGCGGCTTCAACTGCCCGCGTTGACCACCACATCTACTGCGAGACCTTCACCGACGTCGAGATCGTGGACACTTCCTTTGAGAGCGCCTGCGGAATGGTCGCTGAGTTCGCGCGCGAGCAGAACCTCAAGCTGCCGAAAGACGCCGCCGCCGCGATATTCACGGGAATGGTCACCGACTCGGGACGTTTCAGATTCGACAGCACCACGGCGAGAACTTTTTCGCTGGCCTCATATCTGTTGTCGACCGGTTTCGACATGGACGGCATCTACCGGAATCTCTACACACGCGACCTGGAATCCGTGCTCAGGCAGGCCGAATTCCTGAAGAAAATAAAGATCTACGAAGGCAGCTGCGTCGCGTACATCTACACGACCGTGGAAGAGCTTCGCGCGATGAACGTGCAGGACCCCGCTTCTATCTCTAGAGGCATGGTCAACGTGATGTCCGACATTAAAGGCATCGACATCTGGGTCAACTTCACAGAGCGCGGCGACAAGGTTCTCGCCGAACTGCGCTCATCCTGCTACAACATTAACCCTGTAGCCGTCAAATACGGCGGTGGCGGCCACAAAAAAGCATGCGGCGCGGACGTGAAAGACTTTAACGATGCGATGAAAATGCTTGAGGATCTCAGGCAGCTGTCGATAAGCTCCAAGAAAGAGTAAAGAGAGAATTGAAATGGTCTACAACAACACCCGAATTAAAAGAAAGATACTGAACGAGATCAAAAACGCGGATACTGTCATACTCTGCCGCCACAAAAGACCTGACGGCGACGCGGTGGGCTCCACTATGGGGCTTGCGGATATCATTTCCGCTTCATTTCCGGAAAAACGCGTATTTCTCGACAACACCGACTACTCCGAATATCTCGCGTTTCTTGGACCGGAAGGCGCCCTTCCCACCGACGATGATTATAAAAACGCGCTTGTGATCGTTCTGGACACCGGCGGCTCTTCGAGAATCTCCTCTCCCCGCGCGCTCACCGGCCGCAGGGTCGTGAAGATCGACCACCATATAAAGGACGATGACTACGGCGACGTGAAGTGGGTCGAGGAAGAGCGTTCCTCGGTCTGCGAAATGGTGGCGGATTTTTACTACTCCTTCCCGAAGGAACTCAAAATCACCAAAAAAGGCGCCGAGTGTCTTTACACGGGAATGGTCACGGATTCGGGGCGTTTCAGATTCCGCGGCACCACCTCCCAGACGATGAGGCTCGCCGGCAACCTTCTTGACGAAGGCGTGGACTACGAGCGGATCTATTCGATTCTGAGAGCCGACGATTTCGAGACGCTTCTTTTTGAAGCGAAGCTCACAGAAAAGATCGAAATGACAAAGCACGGCGTCGCGTATCTGAGGATCAGCCGCGCGTTCAGGAACAGGCACCACATCTCGCTCGAGGACGCCAGCAACACGGTGTCGCTGATGGAGCACATAAAGGGTTCGCTTATCTGGATCGCGTTTATCGAGAACGACGACGGCACAGTTCGCGTGAGGCTGCGTTCGCGATTTGTGGAGATCCAGCCGGTCGCGAAGAAGTACCACGGAGGCGGCCACGCATGCGCCGCTGGCTCGACAGTTTACAGCCTTGAAGAGGAACAGGAGCTCCTTAAAGACGCGGATGCCCTTCTCGCTTCATTTAAGGCCTCAAATCCCGATTGCATTTAAATAGACGCATGTTTAACATTTAGTGCTTGAAGCGCCGCAAACGCCTTTAAAACGCCTCTGACGGCGTGTGACTGAATTCAGGAAAAAGCAAACGGTTATGAAGATACTTATCGTAAACGACGACGGAATAAACGGAATCGGCCTTCGCGTGCTTGCTTCGTGGAGCCGCCGCCTCGGAACCGTCACTGTCGCTGCGCCCAAATTCGAACAGAGCGCCAAGTCTCAGGCAATCGTTCTCAGAAGAGCTTTTAAGGTCGAACGCAGCGACGTTCTCGCCGACCTTGGAATTGAGGCCTTCAGCGTCGATGCCACTCCCGCGGACTGCGTCAGATACGCCGTTGACAGGATCGCCGACGACTTCGACCTGGTCTTCTCGGGCATGAACAACGGCATCAATCTGGGCCATGACATCTCCTACTCGGGAACCGTCGGCGCCTCCTTCGAGGCGAACTACGCCGGCATCAAATCGGTGTCGTTCTCGACCGTTTTCGGGAATATAGAAAAAGCGGCCGCGTGGCTGGACCCTGTCTGGCAGTTTATGGAGGAACGCGACGCGCTGTCCCATTGCCCACTCTGGAACGTGAACATTCCCGAGGAGCCCAAAGGCATTCTCCTCACCGAACAGGGGCGCAACTTCTACCGCGACCACTTTTTAGAGCCCGAACCGGGAATGTTCCAGGCCCAGTATTACGTTACGCGCGAGGCCGGCGACGCACAGATTGACGTCAACTTCGACATCGACGCGATTCTGGAGGGCTACATATCCGTAAGCCCGCTCACGACGCGTAAAACCGACTACGCCGCTTTGGAAAAGACCCGCAACTGCATTAAGTAGATTCAGTCATTATTCTTCTTGCGTTTCTTAGAAACAATAACTGCCGCGCCTGCTACCGCGATTCCGGCGGCGGCCAAAGGCGCGGTTTTTATTGTACTTCCGCAGCCTTTTTTCACGGGTTCATCAGGGTCTGCAGTCAGACCTGTTTCTATATAATACTCTCCTCCGCCGAAAGTATATAAAAACTCTCCGTTTTCGCCGCGTCCTTCATATTTAATGCCTGCGCCGTCTTTCTTGTATATGCTTTTGCCCGACTCGCGGATGCTCTTTGCGTCCTTCACCGGAATAATTACTGTCGCCGTCGTGTTGGCGGGTACCGTCAGCGTCCAGGTGAGATTCCCGTTCTCGTAGTTCCAGTCGGAAACGCATTTTCCCGCCACGGTGTCAATCGATGATTTAACGTACGTGAGCCCGCTCTCTATTCCCGGTCTGAAAGTGATCGCGCGGTACCCTGCCTCAGTCGCTCTTATACCGCCCAGGCCCCGGAACATCCAGCACGCCGGACCGCCTCCGAGCATTACGTGGTTCAGCGAGTCGAAATACGCGTAAAATTCGCCGGCGTTCGAGTTGAAGTTGTTGCCGGGCGTGTCCCAGTACTCCCACAGCGAAGTCGCCCCGTTGTCTAACATAAAGCCGAATGAGCACTTATCGTGCGAGACAGTCATATCGAGAAGCAGCTTGTGTTCGTTGGCGGCGCTCAGCGCGTCGTAAATTGACTTTGTGCCGAGAACGCCTGTTCCCAGCGTCCGCCCTTTCTCCTCCGACACTTCAATGACAGAATTCAGAACCGCCTTGATGTTTTTGGCGGGAACCAGACCGAAATCCAGCGCCATTGAGCAGCAGGTCTGGCTTTTTGTCGCGTAGTAGCCCTTCTTGTAATACTTCTTTTGGATCGCGTCGTAGACCGAGCTCATGTGCTTCCTGAGGTCTGTGCTGTCCCTTCCCGCGATATCCGTCATTTCCGCAAGCAGCATTCCGCAGTTGTAAAAACAAGCAGCCGACAGAAAACCCCTGTCAAGAAGGCCGTCTCCGTTGTCGAAGCCGACCCAGTCTCCGTAAACGTTCTGCGTTACAATAAAATCTTTTTCGTACGTTTTCGCGTATTCGAAGACCCTGTAAAGCGTGTCGAGGCTGTGTTCTATATAATACTTGTCGCCGGTCTGCATGTAGAGCTCGTACGGGAATATGAAGATCGTGCTGGCCCAGGTGATGTCGTACTGGGCGCCGCTCTCGGTCCCTGTGGGCCTTGGGACAACTATCTCCGGACGGCCGTCTTCCTTGACGTCGAGAAGCATCGCTTCAAGATAAGCCTCCGCCGTAGACCAGTCGGCGAGAAGCATCGCGGCGGATTCTTTGGTTACCGCGGCGTCGCCGGTCCAGCCGTTCTTCTCGCGCTGCGGGCAGTCGGTGTAGTTGCCCATCATGTTCGACCGCTGAGACACACGGTACATCTCGAAAACGCTGTTCAGCCGCTCGTTTGAGGACTCGAAAAAGCCTGTCTGCGGAACATCGTCGCTGGTGAAGCAGGCTGTGAAGCAATCCGGGTCAAACTCCGCTCCTGCGGGCGGCGTAACTCTTATATACCTAAAGCCGGTGTAGAAAAACCTCGGTTCGAAAACGTCCGCGCCTCCCGAAAGCGTATATGTGGAAACTGGTTTGTGGGCTGTAGTATTTGGCCAGATGTCGCCGGATTCATCCAGCATTTCCGAGTATTCGATCTTGTATTTGTCTTTCGCGCTGCCGGTGACGTTCATTCTGACGTACCCCTGCATGTTTACGCCGAAGTCGAGAATGTAATACGTTTTCCCCTTCTTTTCGATTATATTGCAGCTTACCGGCTTGATCTCCTCGATAACCTTAGTGCCTGCGGTGGAGGGAACGGTCTCCGTATCGCCGGGGAAGTTCCATTTGGTCGTGTCGACGGTGTCGAAATTGTCCTCCCAGATCACTTCGCCGTTTTGTGTGACTGTAATCCGGTCGTAAGTCGCAACCTCGCCGAGTGCGGAGCGGATCGCAAGCGCGCCGTCTGTCTGTGAACGCGGGAACTTCCCTGAGTGGACCTTTTTGCCGTTAATATAGGTGGTCACGGTGCCGCCGTAAATCTCGATGCGCATCGTTACCTTTTTTCCGGCGCCGAGGCCCTTTGCCGAAGGCGTTTCAATATCTGTCCAGCCGACGTGGTGGAGCCTGAGCCCGCTTGTCGTGACCTGCCACATAAGCGGCGAGCTCTCCCCTTCCTTCGCTCCGAATTCAATCGCGGCGACGCCCTTGCTGACCTTCAGCACCGCTTCAATCGTGTAATCGCCCGAAAAAGACTGATACGTCTTAAACGTGCCGGAGTTGTCCGGAATCGTCAATTCTCCGTTTGAAGGCGTGAACGTCACAACCTCCGCAGCCTTCCATGTAGCCCCCTCTTTAAATCCGGCTTTGTCCCAATCCGTTTTCTTTGTGAGATTTATGTCTTCGCCTTTGGAGATACTTTCTGAAACGATCTCCGAGCTGTCGCAGGATTTCCATCCGACACCGGTGGCAACCGTCTGCACGCTGCCGTCTTTATATATTATCCGGAGCATTCCCTTAAGTCCGCGGCCGAGATACGTACCGCCTCCCACGTAGGCGCCCACGCAGTTGTTGCCGTCGATAAGCATCGAAGTCACGTCGAAGGTGTTGTAGTAGGCGAGTTTGTCGGCTACGCTCTTCCGCGGTCCCCAGATTAGGTTGCCAGCCTTGCTGCCGTTGAGCCGTATTTCGATTATGCCGGTGCTTGCAAAATAGATTCTCGCGCGTTTAATGTTCGATGCCGGCTGGTCGAGCGTGAATTCGCGTCTAAGAAGCCTTCCCGTGTTCAGCCAGAGGCCGTCGAGTGATTCCGGCGCGGTCTCGAAAACGAGCTCCTTCCCGAATCCTGAAGTGTATTCATCGGTGGTTCTAATTGAGACTTTTGCGGAATAAACAGTTTCGGGTTTCAGATTTTCCGGCTTGATACCGGTCTGGGCGCCGCTTTTGACCCAGCCGCTGTCCCAGGCGACGTTCCCGTTTTCGTCGGTGACGATACAGTTGTAAGAATCCTGAAAGACGCCGCGCCTTCCGGAAACGATTCTCCAGCCGAGTCTCACGTTGTCTGCCGCAATTCCCAGATCATAGGCAGAAGAAGTCTGAAACACCTCTGTGGTCAACAAATATTCGGCGTCCGAGTTTTCGACAGCCGCAATGCCGCCGGAAATCCCTGACGAGAACGAACACAGAACTACTGCCGAAAGTCCCGCGCAGAAAGTTCTTTTAATATACCCCGGTATTTTATTCATATTATACCCCTTATAAACAGATGATCACTGCCACCTTTTTTGTTGTTATTTCTAAACATAATTCTACTTGACGCAGCGCGGATTGTCAACATTCCCAACCCGACAACAAACTATATAATGTGCGAAAACCCGGCCCCGCCATAAAACCTGACGAGACCGGGCTCTCCTCTCCTTTTGCGGCCTTCGATTCACCGGCCGCGTTCACTTATTATTATCCGCGAAGTATCAGAACTCTCTCTTCCTTCTCGCAATGAATGCCGCGCAGAGTGCGACAACAATCACGCCCGCGAAGACCATTGCGGAAACCGCGTCGCCTGTGGAAGGCGCGGGACGCTGACCGTTGATGCTGAGAATCGTGCAGCCCGCGGCGAATTCACGCGTTCCGTTGTAATTCTTGAGGGTGCCCTTCACTTCGATGACGTCGCCGACTCTGAGGCTGTCGGCGCCCTGGCCTTCAAGCCTGTAGCAGAGAACCGGCTGATCGTCGTGACCTTCAACCGCGATAACAACGGAAATGTTGTTGTACTGCGGGTTGAATTCGGTCTGGATCTCGGTGATCTTACCTGTCAGCGTGTACGTGCCGGGAAGCGCGTCGCCTGCTTCAAGAGCGTAGAGCGCGGCGAGAATCTCTTCGGGAGTCTCGGGAAGCTCCACTGCCTGGCCGGACTGGGTGTAAGAGAGAAGCTGGCAGCCCTGGTCGAACTCGACGGTGCCGTTGTAGTTCTTGATCTTGCCTTTAACGGTGATCGTGTCGCCGGGCATGATTTTGTCAGCGCCGTCGCCCGCGAGGCGGAAGCACTGGATCGGCTTGTCGGTGATGTTGTTCACGACCATCGTGACGGTGATGTTCTTGTATCTGTCACTGTAGGCGTCGTTGATTTTGGTGATGACGCCGGTGAGCGTGTACTCGGTGTCTCCGAGATTGCCGCCGGATTCGAGAGCGTACGCGGCGTTCAGAATCTCATCGGGAGTAGTTAAGGCCGTCGGATCGCCTGTCGGGTCTCCGCCGGGAGCGGCCGCCTTGGTGTAGGAGTCGAGGTGGCAGCCCTTGTCGAACTCGTAGGTGTCGTTGTATCTCTTGAGCGTGCCGGTGACCGTAATGGTGTCGTTCACGCCGATGACGTCAGCGCCGTCTCCCGCAAGGCGGAAGCACTGGACCGGATACTGGTCGTAACCTTCGCAGACCATGTTGACGGTGACGTTCTGGTACTCCTCGGAGTACTCGGTGACGACCTCAGTTACCTTACCTGTGAGCGTGTAGGTGCCTTCAAGAGCCTTGCCCTTCTCGAGCGCGTAAAGAGCCTTGAGGATCTCTTCGGTGGTCGTCGGAGTGGGCGTGGGTTCGGTGCCGCCGGTTGCGGGTGCCTCACCCTTGGTGTAGGAGTCGAGGTTGCAGCCCTGGTCGAACTCGTAGGTGTCGTTGTACCTCTTGAGCGAGCCGGTGACTGTGATGGTGTCGTTCACGCCGATGACGTCGGCGCCCTCGCCTTTCAGTCTGTAGCACGTTACCGGATACTGGTCGTAGCCTTCGCAGACCATAACGACTGTAACGTTATTGTACTCGGAAGAGAACTCGGTCACAACCTCGGTGATCTTACCGGTGAGCGTGTAGGTGCCCTTAAGGTAGTCGCCTTTTTCGAGGGCGTAAAGGGCCTTGAGAATCTCCTCGGTGGTGGTGGGCAGAGGATCGGACTGCGGTGGCACGCCTTTAACGTAGGAGTCGAGATGGCAGCCCTGATCAAACTCATAGGTGTTGTTGTATCTCTTGAGTTTGCCGGTGACGGTAATGGTATCGTTCACGTCGAGCTGGTCCGCGCCGTCGCCTTCCAGTCTGTAGCACTGCACGGGGTACTGGTCGTAGCCGGAGCAGACCATGTTGACCGTGATGTTGTTGAACTGGGTGTTGAACGGTGTGACAACCTTGGTTACAACTCCGGTGAGCGTGTACGTGCCTTCAAGCGTTTGACCGGATTCAAGCCCGTAAAGCGCCTCAAGAATCGCGAGCGTGTCGTTTCCGGGTTCGGTGCCGGGATCAGTTCCGGGATTTGTTCCGGGATCCGTGGAGCCGCCTTCATCGCTGAGGGTGACAGCCATGCTCTTAATACGGTGGTGCTTCGCCTCGGTCTTCGTGAACGTAACAGAGGAAGCGCTTCCGGTCCAGGTGGGCGTCTCGTACGTGCCGGTATTGGCCGAGAATCCGCCGTTCTCCTGCGTGAATTCGAACACGACCTTCGTGATGTTCTTGCCCGCCTCTACCTTTATCGTATTGTCCTTGTAGACCCTGATTCCGGTGCCGTTCTCATAGTAGACGGGAACGGTGGAGCCGCCTGCCTTGCTGAAGGTAATCGTAACTCCGTCCTTCGTGAGCGGGTCGGTGACGTTCTGCGTGTCGCCCAGATTCATATCCGGGAAGTTGAACGTGACCGTGGTCTCAGCAGCTTTTGTCTTCACCGCGCCCGTAAATACGGCCATGGTGGCCAGCATACAGACGGCCAGAATAATTGATAAATACTTCTTGATCATTTTGAAAGCACCTCCGATAAATCGCTTTCCGAATCATAAACGAACTTGGGATGTGAATGTTTACTGGAGTTCGCAGTTCGCGTCGAACTCGTACGTGTTCTTGCCGTCCTTGTAGTAGTTCTTGAGCTGACCTTTAACGGTGATGGTGTCGCCGACCTTGAGGTCCTTGGCTCCGTTGCCCTTAAGCCTGTAGCACATGACCGGTTTGTCGGTCATATCGCCTACGACGATAGTGACAGTGATGTTGTTGTACTGATCGTTCCACTCCGTGTCAACGGAAATGATCTTGCCCGTAAGCGTGAACGTGCCGTTCAGGAAATCGCCGTTCGGGAGAGCGTAGAGGGCGTTGACGATCTCTTCGGGAGTCTTGTACTTGTCCTCGTCGGTCTCCGTTGCGGGTGCGGTGTAGTCGATGCTGTCGAGGTTGCAGCCCGCATCAAATTCGAAGACGCTCTTGGAGCCCTGAACGTAATGCTTCAGTTTTCCTGTAACGGTTATTTTGTCATCTACTTTTAGATCCTTTGCACCGTTGCCTTTAAGTCTGTAGCATTGTACCGGTTTGTCCGTATGGCCGTCAACGACAATAGTAACGGTGATATTATTGTAATCGTCGCTCCAAGGAGTATCGACTTTAGTTATAGTTCCGGAAAGCGTGTATTCACCTTCAAGCGCTTTATTATCGCCGAGAGCGTAGAGCGCAGCGAGAATTTCGCCGACGTCCTGTGCGGGAGGTTCGGTGGCCGGAGGCTGTTCTGTTTCGGTCGGCTGGGAGCCGCTGTTTACCTTGTCAAGCGTGCATCCCTTGTCGAACTCGTAGGTGTTGTTTTTGCCGTCGTTGAAATGCTTGAGCACGCCTGTTACGGTGATGTTGTCGCCTACCTTGAGGTCCTTTGCGCCGTCGCCCGCGAGTCTGAAGCACTGAACGGGCTTGTCGCTGTGGCCGTCAACTACAATTGTAACGGTGATGTTGCCGTACTGGTCGCTCCACGCGGTGTCGATCTTGGTGATCGTACCGGTTAGAGTGTATGTGCCCTGAAGCGCTTCGTTGTCGCCGAGAGCGTAGAGCGCGTTCAGGATAGCGCCAACGTCGTTAGGATCAACGGAAGGATTCTCGGGCGTGGGAGTCGGATTCTCGACTTCGCCGCTGCCGCTTTCTTTCGCGATGAGCTTGCAGCCCTGGTCGAATTCATAGGTGTTGTTGTAGTTCTTGAAGTTGCCTTCGACGGTGATAATGTCGCCTTCCGCGAGGGTCTCGGCGCCGTCGCCCGCGAGTCTGTAGCAGAGCACCGGCTTGTCTTCAATGCCGTCCACTACCATGAGCACGGAGATGTTCTTGTACTGGTCGTTCCAGGGAGTGTCGATCTTGGTTACGATACCTTTGAGCGTGAAGGGTCCTTCGAGAACTTCCTTGTCGTTGAGTGTGTACAGGAGGTCGACAAGAGCGGCCTGGCCTGCGCCTTCGGGAATGACGTTCACGCTGAACTCTTTCTCAGCGGTCTCTTCGCCGCACTTCGCGGTCGCTTTGATCTTCACGACTTCGGCCTTATCGCCGACTGTTACGGTCAGCTTGCTGCCGTCGATCGCGGCGGATTCGCCGGAAACAACAGCCCACTCGAAAGCGACGTCCTTGTAGTTGGTGCCTTCCGCGGGAAGCGTGATCTCCTTGGTCTCTTTTACGAGAGCGTCAAGTTTGAGAGCCGAAAGCTCGCTTGCCAGTTTGTCGGCAGCCGCGACTTCGGTGGAGACTACTGTGATTCCGCCGGGCATCGGGTAGATCTGAGGTCCGTTGTACCAGCCGATCGGTCCCTTCACGTCGATAACGTAGCCCACCGCGAGTTTTTCGTACTCGGCTTTGAGCTGGTCGATCGTGAGCGTGTTGGAGGTCGAGAGGTAGAGCTTGAACTCGGAGCCGTTCTTCGCGACGATAACGGTCACGGAGCCGGCGCCTTTCTCGTAGTACGTGTCGGCGTTGTTGGAGTTCCACTCTATGTTCTTGACGGTGACGCCGGTCATTGCGCCGATGAGGCCCTGACGCGCGTCCATTGCGCTTGAGAAATCCTTGCCGGTGAACAGGTCGTCCATCTGAAATTCCTTGATTTCGCCCTTGGTGTAGCTGCCGTCGGAAGCGAGAACAGGCGTGTAGGTGCAGCCCTGCCCCATCTCTCTGAAGCCGTTGTAGAGCGAAGTCGTGCCGTTGACGATGATGATGTTGCCCACGGCCAGGTCTTTCTCGCAGTCAGCCTGGGAGTTGCACTTCAGTCTGTAAGCGTAGTAGCCGTGCTCGCCGTCGAGATCCTGCAGGAATACGCAGACGTTCTTGTTCGCCTCGTTGTACGGGCAGGCTGCCGTCACGATACCGCGGATGTTCATCGTGGCATTGCTCGTGTTCTCGGCCCAGAACGCCCAGTCGGCAATCTTGAACTCCTTGATTATGTAGTTGAACGCGATCTCCTTCGTGAATTCGCCGCCCTTCACGTTGCCCTTGACGGTGAACGGAGTATCGGTGTCGGCGTACGGATCAACTACGATCTGGACTTTGTCGGCATCCTTGTCGTTGAGAGTGACGAGGCCTTCGCCGCCTTCAACCGACCAGTCGATGTCGAGGTCTTGCCCTTGAAAGTCGAGAACCTTCTTAGGAAGCGTGAAGCTTCCCGCCACCGAATTGTCCTCGCCGGGCTTGTAGTAATCGTGTATCATCAGTGCCGCGTCGTCGACGAGCTGCTGGGAGAACTCCTTCGTCGCATCCTGGTTGTTGTCGGGCTTTTTGCAGGCCGCGAATGCGAGAACGAGAGCCAGCGCGATGATAATTATAGTAATGTACTTTTTCATTTTACTGCTCCTTACAAAAACGGAAAATTACCTGTATGTTTGCCTGCCCTCCGCCGCGTGGCGGGAATAGGCGGAATTTTAATTTAGAGCCGGAACCCTGCGTATTTGTGAATCGTTAGGTTTCGAGCTATTTTTTTGAGCGCGGTTCCGAAGCTGCCGCACTTTGCATCGCGTCCCTCACTTGACTGGGCAAAGCCCAGAATCGTTCATGCCGCCGATGCAAAGCTGCGGCTTCATACACAAGGTTGCAATTTGTTTCCAAACGAGTCGCGTAAATCTCGCGCGAAGACGACTTTTAGCAACAGCTAAACCGGAGGCTGAGCGGAGATATACGCGGCTCTACTGCGAGAGGACCGCTCTCGAAAAGCAGTTCGCAGAAATACGCCGAAG
This sequence comes from Mageeibacillus sp. UBA1212, assembly GCA_002309655.1. Lineage (GTDB taxonomy): Bacteria > Bacillota > Clostridia > UBA1212 > UBA1212 > UBA1212. The sequence goes on along the minus strand of DBXM01000033.1, from coordinate 130,464 downwards.
GCACCTTGCATATATTGGTAACCTGAAGTACGCGAACTGCGTAAAGAGCCGAAACTCTACGATTCAGCCTGTTATCGTTACGTCTGCCAGCGTGAACAGCTTGACTTGCGGGTTGCCGTTGTAGTATACGAACACGCCGTCCACGTTGATCGTCTTTCCCGAGAAGTAGGACTCGGTGACCATCTCGCCGTCCTGAGTCAGCTGAACCGTTCTAACGGTGACTGTTTTGTTGTCGGGAGTTCTGCAGGTCAGCGTCATCGCGCCGTTGCTGTCGGTGGTGCTGTGCGTCGTGTAGATGTCGACCACCTTCAGGTTTTCGAGGCGCACGAACGTGTTCTCGAGCATCGGGTTGTTCGTGAGATCGTCCGCCGTGATAAGCGTGGGCTTGATTTCAACGTCCTTTTCGAGAATCTTCGTGTCGTCGTCGGTCGGATTGATCAGCGAGAACGACAGGCCCGAAACCTGGAAGCCGAAGTTCTCGTTGTCGTCGGCGGTGCCGGTAATGGAAAGCCTGTATCCGGGCACAAGGAATTTGGGCGCGAGAGGCGCGTAGCCGCCGTAAACGTAAACGCCGTAGTTCTGCTGCGTGTCTTCGTCGTACTGCTCGACGTAAATGCCGCCGCCGCTCTCCTTCGTGACCACGCCCTCAAAGCGAACCTTGAACGCGTTATAAGTTTCCTTGTTGCTGACAAGCGACTTTATCGACAGCTCGACAGTCTCGCCGTAGTAGAACAGCGGGTCGCGCTTTCCCGAGTACATGTTGATCCTGTTGGACCTTGCACTCTGAAGCGCCTCCGAAGCGACCGAGCCGTAGCGGGTGGAGGAAGTGCTCTTTCCCATTGCGAGGCCGTCGGCGAGCAGCTCGATGTTGAGGTTTCTGAAGGTATCGGAGCCCTTCTCGCGGTACCAGACCCAGCACAGATAGCGGCCGTTTCCGTCCATCCCAACAACGCCTTCGGTGTCGCTCTCAAGAACGATTTCCTCCGCGTTGCGCAGCTTCGTCTTGGTGTAGATTGAAGCCGGATGGCCCCAGGGCTCCTGGTGGCCGGTTGACTCGGGCGTGTCGATGGCGAGAAAACGCGCCTTGATAAGCTCGGTTTTGGAGTTGTTGTAGAAGTGAACGGTGTCGCCGTCGATGAACTGTTCGACCGTTACGCGTCCCCTTCCCGTCTTGTCGATGTCGCCGTCGTGGCCGGCAGGGTTAAGCGTGACCATCGTTCCGTAGTCGGGAAGCGAAGGGTCGCGCACGTATTCCCAGTTGCCCTCGATATCGGGCTCGGAAGTCGAGTCGGGGTCGCCGGAGGGCTTTTTGCAGCCGGAAGCGAGCGCGAGCGAAAACGCGAGCGCGAGAACGAGCAGCAGCGAGACCGCCCTTTTCGTATATTTGAGGATTGTGAATCTGTCAGTCATAATTCCTCCTGTTTTCGACTGAAATGTCATTCCCGCGGGGCTTCGGACCTGAAATCGGCGGCCGCAAAGCCCCTTTATAAGCGGGAATTCGGTTATTCTGCCGAGTTGTTATTTGTTGAGAGTTATGCAGCGGTCGACAGCGTCTTTAAAGAGCTTCTGAATATCCGCCTGGGTGGTTCCTTCTGCCGCGGTGAGGCAGGAGACAAGAAGGCCGCCGACCTGGTCGCGCGCTTCGGACGAACCTACGAACGCAGGAGAGGTGAAGTAGTAGGACTCCTGCTCCATGCAGATCTTTGCGGAGAGCGCCGCGATGCCTTCCTTGTTGGTGGAGGCGCCGGAGAGGAATTCCTTGTAAGCGTCCATCTCGAAAGTGGACTTGAGAACCGGAACGTAGCCGGACGTCATCGAGAACTCAGCCTGGAACTCGGGCGAAGTGAGCAGGAACTTGACGAAGAGCCAAGCCGCGTCGTTCACGCTCTTGTCCTTCTGGCTCAGCATGCAGATGGACGGTCCCTGGGAGATAACCTTCTTGTTGGAGGCGTCTGCCTGCGGAATCGAAGCGATGCCGACCTCGAAGGGGTAGCTGCCGTTGTCGAGCTTGGCCGGGCACTGATAGGTCGCGCCTGCGGAGGAGCCGATTGAAATGTACGAGTGGATGACGATGCCCTCGTCGTTCTCCTTGGTGTTCGTGAAGAGACCGGAGGTGTACGCACCGTAGATCTTCTGAGTGGTCAGGAGGCCCTGCTGCGCCCACTCACGGAACTTGGTGCAGAACTCGATGTTGGCGGCGTCGTTGAAGAGGAAGCAGTCCTCGACTTTGTCGCTCGCCTTGGTGTAAGGAGTTTTGAGCTGCTCGGTCATCGTGATGAACCAGTTTGCCTCGGAGTCGTATCCGAGCGGGATGCTGGTGGGCTCGATCTCTTTGATTTTCTTAATAACGTACTCAACGGAGGTCTCGTCGTTGTCGCCTGTGGCGAACCAGTGATCCGGAACCTTCAGACCGTTGTTGTCGAAGAAGGTCTTGTTGTAGTAGAGAACCTCGGTAGACTTCGAGAACGGAAGCGTGTACATCTTGGTCGGGTCGGAGAACGAGGAACCTTCGGCGTAGTAGCCGGCGATGAAGTCGTTCTTCTGGGCTTCGGTGAGGCCGACCTCGGGGTCGTCGATGTAGGTGTTCAGGTCGATGACTTTTTTACTGCGGAGGTACGACGCGACGTGGTCCGGATAGCAGTAAGCGATAGCGGGCTGTTTGCCGACTATGAGCTCGTTCATGACCTGGTCGCGAACGTCGTCGTAGCCGCCGATCGACTGCTCGTTGATCGTGATGTTCGGGTAGATCTTATTGAACTCGACAATGTACTTCTGGAGCACAGTGCGCAGGTTCTGACCCATCGTGTGGTAGAAAACAACTTCGACGTTGCCTTCGGGGATCTTGGAGCCGCCCTTGTTTCCATTTTCGTTCGTGCATCCGGAGAGCATCAAAACGAGCGCGAGAACAATTGCCAGCGTAAGGGATAATACTTTTTTCATAATACGCTCCTTAAAAACTTTTTTGGGCGGCCGGTGGTTTTTCCAAAAATGACGCCGCCGTTAATTCAATGTAAGTAATTTATATGCCGCGTTAAAAGCCGGTTAAAGCTTTCCGTCAGCCCTTTATACCGCTTCTCGATACGCCGCGCATGATGTATTTGCGCAGAAATACGAAAATGAGGAAGAGCGGGATCGATACGATCGTTACGGCCGCCATCTGCGCCGGGTAGTTGACTTCACCACTCGGGTCTGTGAAGCTCGCTCCGCGGAGACCGTTTGTGATCAGCTGGTGGGCCGCGTCGTTCGCGACGAGTCTCGGCCAGATGTACGCGTTCCAGGCGCCCATCATTTTCAGTATCGTGATCGTGATGATCGTCGAGACGGAGAGCGGGAGCATTACCTTCCAGAGGTATTTAAAGTCGCTCGTGCCGTCGACCTTCGCCGCGAGGTAGAGCTCGTTCGGGATCTGGAGGAACGTCTGCCTGAGGAGGTAGATGTAGAAGACGCTGACGAGCATCGGGAAAATCAAGACTGAAAAGGTGTTTGTAAGGTCGAAAAGTGGTTCGGTCGTAAAGGGTAACCAACCTGTAACAGTCATGAAGTTCGTGATAGTGTAGAGCTCGCCGGGAACCATCATCGTCGCCATCAAAAGCCCGAAAACGAAGTTCTTCCCTTTGAAGTTAAGCCTCGCGAAAGCAAACGCGCTGAGAACTGTCACTATAAGCGAGAGTACCGTCGATATCGTGCCGACGAGTAGCGTGTGGAGGAAGAGATCCCAGAGGTTAGCCTTGTCGAAGGCCGTCACGAAGTTTTCAAAGTAGAACGTCTGCGGCCAGAGCGTCGGGACGTTAAACCTGTACTCCTCCATAGTTTTGAACGACGAGATTATCATCCAGTAGAACGGGAAGATGATAATTATCGCCATTATCGTGAGGAAGAGATAAGTGATTGTCAGTCTCACGATTTTTGACGCGAGCTGGGAGCGTCCGGCCGATTCGACGTTGAGTTCTTTCATTTTAAATTCTTTTTTGCTAGCCATAACGCACCTCAATAATGAACACTCTTTTTACTGACGTAGCCGTTGATGGCGGTGACGATCAGTATTATTCCGAACAAAATGAGCGACGCGGCCGAGGCGTTTCCGAGCTGGCTCTTCGGGAGCATCCTATAGACGTATCCGACTATCGTGTTCATCTGTCCGTTGTCGCCGGGGCCCATTCCCTCGCCGAAAATACCTACGACGCTCGAGTACTCTTTAAAGCCGCCGATGAACGAGGTGATGATGACGTACGCGAGCATCGGCGAGAGAAGCGGAACTGTGATGCGGAAAAACGTGCGGACCTTGGAGGTGCCGTCTATTTTCGCCGCCTCGTAGTACTGCTTGTTGACGTTCTGAAGACCGCCTAAGAGGACGAGTATCTTGAACGGGATCGCGTTCCAGATGATGTACGTGCAGACGACGAACATGTTCGCGCCCCAGGTCGAGCCGACGTTTACGAAGTTGTACGGGCCGAGGTTGAAAATTTTCAGTATGTTGTTGATAATACCCTGCGTCTGAATGAGATCGCCGAGACCGACTCTGGTGAACATCGCGTTGAAGACCATGCCTATCGCGATCGAGTTCGTGACGTAAGGGAGGAAAAAGACGGTCTGGTAGACCTTCTGAAGCGGCTTGATCGAGTTGAGCGCAACAGCGATAAGGAGCGCCAGAATTGTGGAGATCGGAACGGTGATGACGCAGAGGAGGATCGTATTTTTGAGGCAGAGCTTGAAGTCGACGAAATTAACGACCGACTTGAAGTTCTCGATGCCGATTGTGAACGATTCCCCGCCCGCACGCGCGAGTCCGTTGTAGCCGTTCTGGAAAGCCATCGTAAACGTGTTGATTAGCGGGTAAAACGAGAATATGAGGAGCAGAAGGAGCGCCGGCGCGAGGTACAGCCAGCCCTTGAGCTGGTTGCGCGAGCCGATGTCGGTCCTCAGCTTCTTCAAATCTCTGCTTGATTTGAGAGAGTCTTTTTTCATGGGCTTCACCTCAGAATCTGATTCTGCTTCCGTTTTCGGCGTCAAAAATGTGCACCTTGGTGCGCTTCAGGTTGAAATGGACGTTTCCTTCCGCGTCGAGCGGCGTGCCGGCCTCGGAGTCGACTATCGCGCGTGCCGAAGGCTTCTGCGAGAACTCGCTTGTGAAAACGATCGAACTGTCGCGGCCCATGACCTCGACGCTCTTGAGCTTTCCGGAGAAGCGGCCGTTTACGTCGGGAACGAAGCCCTCGGGCCTGAGTCCGACTACTACCGGCTGGTCGGGAACGTTGACGTCGTCAAGCACCTTCTCGGAGCCGATGTAGAGACTGCCGCCGGATACGCTGCCGTCGAAAACGTTGATCGGCGGCGTGCCGAGGAACTTCGCGACGAAAAGGTTGTCCGGATCGTCGTAGACTTTCTGGGGCTCGCCGACCTGCTGCACGACGCCCTCCTTCATAACGACGATAATGTCGGAGATGCTCATCGCCTCTTCCTGGTCGTGGGTTACGAAAACGGTGGTGACGCCGGTCTCGCGCTGGATGCGCTTGATCTCTTCACGGGTTTGAAGCCTCAGTCTCGCGTCGAGGTTGGAGAGCGGTTCGTCAAGCAAAAGAACCCTCGGGGCTTTCACAAGCGCTCTCGCGATAGCAACACGCTGCTGCTGACCGCCGGAAAGTTCGCTGGGCTTTCTGTCCATCAGCTCGCCGATCTGTACGAGGTCGGCCGCTTCACGGGCGCGCTTCAGCGCTTCTTCCTTGGAGAGTTTCTGATCGCCTTTCAGGTTCTGTAACGGGAAAAGAATATTCTGTTTTACCGTCAGGTGCGGATAGAGTGCGTAGTTCTGGAAAACAAGTCCGACGCCGCGGTGCTCCGGCTCAAGAAAAGTTACGTCTTTGTCGCCGAAAAACACCTTGCCCTCGGTCGGCTTCTGGAGGCCGCAAATCATATAGAGCGTGGTGCTTTTGCCGCAGCCCGAGGGGCCGAGGAGGCCGACGAGCGTACCGTCCGGAATCTCGATGTTGAGATCGTTGACGGCGACGACAACGTCGTTGCTTTTCTTGTTTTTACTGGGAAAGATTTTCGTTAGGTTCTGAAGAATAATTTTCATACTGTCTCCTCTGCTACACTGAGATTTATATCTTTCATAATCCGGACCGGGTTTTGCGCCGTCCGGCGTCGTCTCGAAAAGTGTTGTCGCAAGATATCTTTTGTACAGTATTCGCGGGGGCCTAGGGAACCGCCCTTTTCTTCAGTAAAAAAATGTGCGCCGGCGCCTGTTAATATTTAGTAGTCGACTCTCTCTTCGGCTTCCTGCTGCGCTTCAAGCCGTTCTTTCAGGAACGCGTCACGCTGCTCGGCAGTATCGAAAATCGGCTGGCTGCTCCAGTCGACCACGTACGTGTCCGCGAGAATGTCGTGAAGGAAGCACTGTCCGCCGGTCTTCACAAGCGCCACGCACTCGGCCACGGCGAAAACGCCGAGCATTATAAAGCCGAAAATGCCTGTCACGCCCATCAGCGCCGTCGCTGTCATTACCACCGGGAGAAGCAGCTCGAACACCGCCTTCCCGATCACGCCCCGCACAAAAAGCACAGGAGCTTTGATCCTGAGCATGCCGGTCCTCATAACACCGAGGCCGAACAGCTTTTTGCCGAGAGTCCTTCCGTCTTTGAAAAGGAGCGGCACCACGAACTCCAGAAGGAGTCCGCTGAGAACGATTCCGCCCGCGAGAATCGAGAGCGCGAACGTCAGATAAGTTTTAAGCGCCTTGTTGGCGGTCTCGTCGGCGTTCATTGCGTCGACGGCTTTTGAGTAGTTGTCCTGCGCGGCTTCGTCCAGCTTCGAGAATTCCTCTTCCGTCAGGCCGAACGTGACGCCGTATTCCTGTTCATATGCCGCTTTGACCTCAGCGTAGACGTCCTTGTATCTGTCCACGTCGAAAACCGTCCACAGAAGCAGGAATATGCCCGTGACAAGCAGTCCGGCGATAACAACATCCGCTAAAAACGCAAACAGTCTTTTGCTGAACGCCGCATGCTGAATGTCGTTCATTGCGCCGCCTCCGCTCCTTCAAATTGATAGATTTTCACGATTTTCGATCAAAGCCGGTCCGGGAAACAAACATATCTCCTCTATCATATGAATTATAATATTTCCGGGAAATAAAAGTCAATAGCGAATACCCTTATTTGGCGCCCGATTTTTGTAAAAAATGAGGGTGAAAACGGCATAAAAAAGGACTCCCGGCGCGTGTGCGGAGAGAGTCCTTTGCTTAACTCGCTTAAATAATTAAATTAAACGGTTGCGTGACGTGAATTCATCAGTACATGCCGCCCATTCCGCCGCCTGCGGGTGCCGCCGGTTCGGGCTCGGGAATATCGGCCACGGCCGCCTCAGTGGTGAGCAGGATTGCCGCGACGGATGCCGCATTCTGGAGGGCGCTTCTGGAGACCTTCGCCGGGTCGACGATGCCTTCGGAAACCATGTTGACGTACTTGTCGGAGAGAACGTCGTAGCCTGTTCCGGGCTCGGCCGCCATGATCTTGTCGACGATGACGCTGCCTTCGAGACCCGCGTTCACTGCGATCTGTCTGAGCGGCTCTTCGAGGGACTTGAGAACAATCTCAACACCGGTTTTCTCGTCGCCCTTGACTTCGTCAAGAACCTTCCTGACAGCGGGAATCGCGTTGATGAAGCAGGTTCCGCCGCCCGCTACGATACCCTCTTCGACGGCCGCCTTTGTAGCCGCGAGAGCGTCCTCGATGCGGAGCTTCTTCTCTTTCATTTCGGCTTCGCTTGCCGCGCCGACCTGGATGACTGCAACGCCGCCCGCCAGCTTCGCGAGACGCTCCTGAAGCTTCTCACGGTCGAAGTCGGAAGTGGTGTCTTCGATCTGGGTTCTGATGGACGAGACTCTCTTCGCAATCTCTTCGGGATTGCCGTTGCCGTCCACGATGATCGTGGTGTCCTTCTGGATCTTGGCCTGACGGCAGGTTCCGAGTTGCGCCAGCGTGGTCTCTTTAAGCTCGAGGCCGAGCTCTTCGGTGATAACTTCGCCGCCTGTGAGGATCGCGATGTCTCTCAGCATCTCTTTTCTTCTGTCGCCGAATCCGGGCGCCTTGACCGCCACGCAGGTGAACACGCCGCGGAGCTTGTTGACTACCAGTGAAGCCAGCGCTTCGCCTTCAACGTCGTCGGCGATGATGAGAAGCTTCTTGCCTGCCTGCGCGAGCTGCTCGAGAACGGGCAGGATCTCCTGGAGGCTCGAGATCTTCTTGTCGGTGATGAGAATGTACGGATTGTCGAGAACCGCTTCCATCTTGTCCATGTCGGTGGCCATGTAAGGCGAGAGGTATCCGCGGTCGAACTGCATTCCCTCGACGACCTCGAGGTTGGTGCCCATGGTCTTGGACTCTTCTACGGTGATGACGCCTTCACTGGTCACCTTCTCCATCGCTTCGGCGATGAGCTTGCCGATGAACTCGTCGTTGGCGGAAACTGACGCGACTCTTGCGATGTCGTTGCTGCCCCTGACGGGAACGCTGGACTCCTTAATGCTCTTAACGGCCGCCTCGACCGCCTTCTCGATGCCCTTCTTGAGGATCATCGGGTTGGCGCCCGCAGCCAGGTTCTTCTCGCCTTCGCGAACGATCGCCTGCGCGAAAAGCGTCGCTGTGGTGGTGCCGTCGCCTGCTACGTCGTTGGTCTTGGTGGCGACTTCTTTAACGAGCTGCGCGCCCATGTTCTCGAATCTGTCTTCGAGCTCGATCTCTTTAGCGATCGTCACGCCGTCGTTGGTGATCAGCGGCGCGCCGTACTTCTTGTCGAGAACCACGTTGCGGCCCTTGGGTCCGAGCGTGATTTTAACGGTGTCGGCGAGCTTGTTCACGCCGGCGATAACCGATTTTCTTGCGTCTTCAGAATATTTGATATCTTTTGCCATTATAAAGATCTCCTTCTTGAATGAATTATATTGCTGACAGCGGTCCGCGCGTTATTCAACGATAGCGAGAACGTCGCTCTGTCTGATAATGCTGAAGTTTTCGCCGTCGATCTTGACTTCGGTGCCGGCATACTTGGACATGATGACCTTGTCGCCCGGTTTGACTTCCATGGGAATGAGCTTGCCGTTGTCGTCGCGTCCGCCGGGGCCGACCGCCACAACAGTAGCGTAGTCCGGCTTCTCCTTGGCCGAACCGGTGAGAAGAATGCCGCCCTTGGAAACGGTTTCGGCTTCCTCGATTTTCTTAATAACGATTTTGTCGCTTAAAGGTCTTATTTTCATAATATCCTCCTTGAAATATGTACCGGCATGCCGCCGGATTTTGTATTGATTTCGTTAGCACTCGAAGACCTCAAGTGCTAACAACGGTAATTATACTACGTTAAAACGACTTTGCAAGCGGTATTTTGAGGTTTTAAGAATTTTTTAAATAACCGTTTGCGTGTTTTACCAGCGTCAGTCGAGCTTCTTGAGCTTGGTGTAGCACATCATGAAGCGTTTCATCCCGAACTTGTCGAAAACGATCTCGCAGATTCGGTCATCCTTAGTGCTAGTCAGCTCCCCTTCAATGGACGTGACAGTGCCCTCGCCGTATTTCGGGTGGAGCACTCTGTCGCCCACCGAGACTTCCTTGTTGTCGCCCGCTTTCGCCTCAAATTTGGCTTTTGCGAGTTTGGATGCGGTGTCGTCAGGTTTCTTAGTGAATCCCGTTTGCGAAGAAGTCTGAACCGGCTGACTGAAATCCCGGTCATCGGAGAAAAGGTCGTCGGAGCGGTTCCTCTTCCCGTAGTTCGAACCGCCGTAGCCTGAGTTTCCGTAGCCCGAACCGTACTTTTTGTTGTAGCCTCTGTCGTAGTATTCCGAGTCTCCGTAGGTGAGATAGTCGCCCTTCTCGCCGTAGGAGGGATATCTCGACCTGGCTGTGCCGAAGCTTGCACCCTGTACTTCCTTCCCGAAGAAGTTTACGTTCTTAACGTGCTCGGCGGGAATGCTTCTCAAAAGAGGCGACGGAGCGTTCATTTTTGTCTGGCCGTAGAGCATTCTCTGCTTCGCGTTCGTGATGAACAGCCGCTCCTTCGCGCGGGTGATCGCGACGTAAAACAGGCGCCGCTCTTCGTCCTGCCCCCCGCTCTCCTCAAGGGACCTCTGGGACGGGAATATGCCGTCCTCCATCGATATCACGAACACGACCGGAAACTCCAGACCCTTGCTGGCGTGAACTGTCATCAGCGTCACGAAGCTCTGGTCCGGGTCGTCGACCTCGTCCATGTCGGTGCTCAAAGAGACGTTCTGCAGGAACCCGGAGAGAGTGTTCTCGAGCGTCTCGTCCTCATTCGCGGACTGTTCGTAGTCCTTCGCGACGTTAATGAACTCGCCCAGGTTGTCGACTCTCGTCTCGTCGTTCTTTTCGTCGGACAGCGCGTAATATTCCAAAAGCCCGAACGCCTCGTACACTTTTTTGATAAAATCGGATACGGAAAGCTCGTCCTTCTCTAAGAGCACCTCGTAAAAAGCGTCCGAGAACTGCCTGAGTTGCGACGCGTACCTTGACAGTTCGGTGTACTTCGCGGCGTCGGAAACAATTCTCATCGGGGAGACGCCGTTGTTGTCCGCGAGCTTGAAAATATTGTCGACGCCCTTCTCGCCTATTGCCCTTTTCGGCACGTTTATAATTGCGCGGAGCGCGTTCCTGTCGTTCGGATTCTCGAAAAGCCGCAGGTAGTTGACCGCGACCTTGACCTCCTGCCGCTCGAAATACTTCATGCCGCCGTAGACCTTGAAAGGAATCTGGTAGCGCATGCAGGCTGACTCGACGTTCTGCGAAAGTGAGTTCTGGCGGTACAAAACCGCGAAGTCCTTGTACCTGTATCCGCCGTCCGCGACAAGCGACTGGATCTGCCTCGCGACAAAAGAGGCTTCGTCGATCTGAGTTTCCGCGGTAAACCTTGCGACCTTTTCGCCGCCTTCTTTTTCAGTCCAGAGATTCTTGCTCCGCCTCCTGCCGCCGATTTCAGAAATGACTCCGTTTGCGGCGTCGAGAATGTGCGACGTGGAGCGGTAGTTCTGCTCGAGCTTTATAATGGTGCAGTCGGGAAACTGCTTCTCGAAGTCGAGAATGTTCCTGACGTCGGCGCCTCTGAAGCCGTATATCGACTGGTCGTCGTCGCCCACTACGCAGAGGTTTCCGTGTGACGCCAGTAGCGAAATGAGCCTGTACTGCACCTTGTTGGTGTCCTGGTACTCGTCGACCATCACGTAGCGGAAACGGCCGGAATAGAGCTCGAGAATGTCCGGATTCTCCTCGAAAAGCCTGACGCAGTTGAGTAGCATGTCGTCGAAGTCCATCGCGTTGCTCTCTTTCATCTTCTTTTCGTAGAGCCGGTAGACTCTTAAAAGAGTTCGTTCCGCGGGGCCGCCCTTGTTCGCGTACTCGGCGAACTCTGCCGGCGAGAGCATGTCGTTCTTGAACTTGGAGATGGTCGCTCTGAGCGCCGCCGGCGACTCGTATTTTGAGTCGATATTGAGCTCGTGAAGGCAGTCTTTTATTACCTTTTCGACGTCCTTCTCGTCGTAAACGTTAAACGTATTTGTATAACCGACGGCCTGGGCGTGGTTCCTGAGAATCCTGCCGCAGAAACGGTGGAAGGTGCTGATCCAGACTCCCGAAGCGTCGCCGCCCAGCATTCTGTCGACACGCTCCCGCATCTCGTTGGCGGCCTTGTTGGTGAATGTGATTGCGAGAATCTGATACGGCGAAATACCCGCCTCGCCCACCATGTAGGCGATACGGTAAGTTATAACGCGTGTTTTGCCGCTTCCCGCGCCGGCGAGAATGAGAATCGGTCCGTCGATCTGCGTGACGGCCTGGTATTGTTCGGGATTGAGTTCTTTTCTGTAATCCATTTCTGTCTAATAAATGAAGCCTGAAATTCAGTCTTTGATGTGTCTTTGCTTGAACGCCTCGTAAAGAACAACGCCGGCGGCGACGGATGCGTTGAGAGAAGTCACTCCTCCCGCCATCGGTATCGTTACGACCACGTCGCAGCTCTCGCGGACAAGTCTTCCCATTCCGTAGCCTTCGCTGCCGATCACCACTCCAACCGGACCTTTGAAGTCCGCGTCGTAGAATTTCACAGTGCCGGTAAGGTCGGTTCCGAGGATCCACAGCCCGAGCTTTTTAAGGTTTTCAATCTCGGCGGGAAGGTTCGGAACTCTCGCTACTTTCACGTAGTTAACCGCGCCGCTGGAAGCCTTTGCGACAGCCGCGGTCAGCGGAACCGAGCGCCTTTTCGGGATGATGATACCGTGGGCGCCGACAGCGTCCGCAGTCCTAATAATGGCGCCAAAGTTTCCCGCGTCCTGTATCTCGTCGAGAATTATAATGAACGGGTCCTCTCCGCGCTCCTCCGCGACCTTGAAAATGTCGTCGACGTCAGCGTAGTCCGCGCTGGCGACGTAGATAAGGACGCCCTGGTGGTTCCCGCCGTCGGTCAGCCTGTCGAGGCTGTCGCGCGTGGTTTTTGTGACGACAAACCCTCTGTCCTTTGCCTCGGAAATAATCTGGCCAAGCGAGCCCGACATCTCCCCGCAAAACAGAAGCTTGTTGACCGAACGGCCCGATTTTATCGCCTCCAGAACGGAATTCCTGCCGTAGATTATCTCGCTGTTTTTATTTGAGCCGCCTTCTCTGCCGTTATCGCCGCCCTGAGGCGCGCCGGTGTTCTTTCTGGCGGCGTATTTGTTTCCGCGTCCGTAACTCATTTTTTCACCTATAAATCGAGAAATTTTATGCCTGCACTTCTTTATCGAACGGCGCGTGCACCTGCCTGCGTATCTCTTCCGTGCAGAGCGTGAATATAACGTCCAGTCTCCGGTATTTCCGCTGCAGGTAAAGCGTGCCGATCAAAGTCTCGAGTGCCGTTGCCTTCAGATAGTCGCTTTTCGAGGCGTTTTTGGGAATGCTTGCCGGCTTGGAGTTCGCCCCCCTTTTCGCGACGGCCCTTTCCTCATCTGTAAGGAATTCGTTGATTGACGCGAGAACTTCGCTCTGGGCTTTGCAGTTTGACGCCGCCGCCCCCGCCTTGTGAAGCTTTCCGGAGTGCGCGCCCGGGAATTCACGCAGAACGATATTCCTGACGAAGCACTCGTAAACGCAGTCGCCAATGTAAGCCAGCGACAGCGTCGGCTCGGAGAGAATCTCTTCATTTTCGAAGGGTTTAAGCACGCCGGGTACACGGTCCATAATAGAAAACGCTCCTTTTTAAATTCAAACAAAGAAGGCTTTTGAAGCCTTGAATATTATACCACGTCCGCGCGCGTTTTGAAAGTGTATTGAGGCGTTCTGCGCATAAAAAAAGAACGTTTTCGCTAGCTTTATTGCCCTTAAAAACGTTCTATCTGTAACGTATTTGGCTTTGTAAACTTTAGAGCTCCACGAAAACCGCTCCGGGCGTTTTTTTGAACCAGGTGAGCTGCCTTTTCGCATAGTGTCTGGTGTTGGTTTTGATCTCTTTGAAAGCGGTTTCAATCGTGTACGGCCTCTTTTCGGGCGGCATAAGCGACTCGTCGATTGCCGTCTCGGGAAAGCATGTGAAAGGAAGAAGCTCCTTGTAACCGATTGCGGCGAAGGCTGTCATTTTTTTGACTTCTTCAGGATCAACGCCACGCTTCAGCGACTCTTCACGCGCTTTTGAGTAGACCTGAACGGCTTCCTCGAGAAGCCCCTCCTCCCGCATCACGTCGACCCGCGCGTCGATCTTCCTGTAAAGACACGCCCGCTCCGGAGCCAGCACGAACGTGGCAAAACTGATATCCGAAGGAACGGTTACCGACTCGGCCTCACGCTCGTTTTTGCGTTTACCGGTGATAAAGAAAAGTTTTAGAGCGCGCAAAACTCTTACAGTGTTGTTTTTGTGGAAAGAAGCTGCCGCCTCCGGGTCGAACTTTTCCAGCATTTCAAAAAGCTCTTCACGACGGCCGTTTTTGTAATACTCTTCGGCCGCCTCCGCCTCCGCCCTGTAGATTCCGAACACCTGCGACTCTTCCTCGCCGCATGCGAACTGCCGGTTGTCGAGAAGCGAATTCACGTAAAGACCGGTTCCGCCGCACACAACCGGAAACTTCCCCCTGCTCCTGATGTCCGCAACGGCTTCCAGCGCGGCTTCTCTATATTTAAAGACGCTGTATTCCTCCCACGGATCGATGATGTCAATCATGTGGTGGCGCACAGCAGCCATTTCCTCGCGGGTAGGCTTTGCGGTTCCGACGTCCATTCCCCTGTAGATCTGCATCGAGTCGCAGGAGACTATCTCGCCGTCGAGAATTCCACAGAGCTCGAGCGCAAGTGAAGACTTCCCGGAACAGGTCGGCCCGCAGACTATAACGCAGTCCGGACGCTTCTCGTTTATTTGTGAAAGAATGAAATCTCTGGTGAATTTCAGTCCGCCGCCGTTCATGCTCTGTGGAACTTCCTTTCGATCTCGTATTTCGACCATTTGATCAGAATCGGGCGGCCGTGGGGACAGGTGCCCGGATTTTTGACGCGCACCAGGTCGTCGAGAAGCGCCCTGATTTCGACGTCTGAGAGCTTTCTGTTGGCCTTGATTGCCGCCTTGCAGGCCATCGTGTAGACAGCGTAGTCGTTGAAGACGTTCGTTCTGCCTTCGGACGGTCTGGCGCTGCCGATTGCGGTGACGACAAAATCCTCAGCCTTGTCGGGAGTTATCAGCGAGGGAATCGCGCGGATTATCAAAGTGTTGGAGCCGAAATCGTCGATCTCGAAGCCCAGGTCTTCAAGGGTTTGCCTGACGTTTTCAAACTTCATATATTCAGAGGCGCCAAGCGTTACGGTCTGCGGGAGAAGCAGCTGCTGCGACTCGTTTTCGCGGGAAGCCAGTGCTTTTCTGATCTCCTCGTATTTGAGCCGTTCATGGGCGGCGTGCTGGTCGAGAAGGTAGAGTGAATCATCGTGTTCGATCACGATGTACGTGTCGAAAATCTGCCCCACTACTCTGCCGTCGCGGTACACGGGAAGGTTCTCCAGCGACTCGGCGTTGCGGTTGCCTTCTGCGTCGTATGCCACGCCCGCGGCAGGGTCTGAAGCGATAAATCCGTCATTATTTGAAGTTGCTTCGGGAGCGTAGTATTTAATTGAAACGTTATCTTTCTGCGGGTCAGGAATGTTCGCAGATTGGTTTTCGGTAATATCTGAATTTCCCTTGTTTTCGGGAATAACAGGCTCGCTTGCGGTATCGTTTTTCCAGAACGACGCCTGTTCTTTTTCGGTAACGTCTGTGTGTTCCTGCGATTCGGTCCGGGCCGGAACGACAGTCTCTTCTACAGGGTTTGCGTTCTGCGACGCCGCCTCGGCCATCGTTTTTAAAATATCGGTCTCTTTCAGATTAGAAACTGTTTCGGCGGCCGGTTTGGTTACATCCTGTTCACTGCCCTGCTCCTGCACCGTAACACCGTAAAGCGCGTTGTAGACCGCGTGGGTGACGGCTCTGAAAACGGTGTTGTCGTCGGCGAACCTGACCTCTGTCTTGGCGGGATGAACGTTCACGTCCACCGAAACCGCCGGCATCTTGATGTTCAAAATCACGAACGGGAACTTTCCCTTCATGACAAGCTGCTTGTACGCCTCGTCGATTGCGGAAAGAACGGTCTTGCTCTTCACGAACCTGCCGTTCACGAACACGTTTTCGCGGCTGCGGTTGCCGTACGAGAGCTCCTTCGTGCCGCAGTAGCCGGTGACTTCCACGTTCCCGACCTTGAACCCGACCTCTTTTAACCTGTCGAAAATACTCTTCCCGTAAAGGCCGTAAACCACGGCTCCGAGACTGCCACCGGGCGAGAACATGATCTGCTTGCCGTCGGAAACGAGCTTGAACGAGATCTCCGGGTGCGAGAGTGCGAACTTCTCCATAACGTCGGCAACGTAAGACGCCTCGGTCTGGTCGCGCTTCAGGAATTTATACCTTGCCGGCGTATTGTAGAACAGGTTCTCGACCGTTATCTGCGTGCCCTTTTTCATGCCGCAGGCGCCTGTGTCGACAAGCTCTCCGCCCTCGAAAATGACGAACGTGCCGGCTTCGGCCTCCTCGATTTTGGTCTTCAGAGTGACTTTTGAAACCGCCGCGATGCTGGCCAGCGCCTCGCCCCTGAATCCGAGGGTGCTGATGTTGAAAAGATCTTCCGCGCAGCGCAGCTTGCTTGTGGCGTGCTTGTCGAATGCGATAATGCAATCGTCGGCTTCCATGCCGCTGCCGTTGTCATCGATCCTGATGTATTTGATTCCGCCGTTTTTGATCTCGACTGAAATACGCGTGCTTCCCGCGTCGATGGAGTTTTCAACCGTCTCTTTAACTACCGACGCAGGTCTTTCCACGACCTCGCCGGCCGCTATCTGACAGGAAGTCAGTTCGTCAAGTAAAATGATTTTTCCCATATTTTCCGCCTGTTTCGCGCTCAATCCTCAAATGATTGAAATGCGCTAATTATAGAGGAAAGAGGCGCTTCCTCAGGCCTCTTCCCCGGTTGTTTCTATTTCTTCTTCAACGATGCCGCTCTCGCGCTTCTTTCGCTTTTCCGCAGCTACCGCCGCTATTCCCGCGATCATTCCCGGAACCACAAACACAGCCGTGCCGCAGGCCGACGAGAACAGTACGTTCTTGGTGCCGAAATCGAGCGATCTGTCGAGCGCCTCCGAGACCTTAAATTTATAAACGCCTGACGTGGGTTTGTCGGTTTCCGAGGGAAGATTTATGTCCTCCTTCGAATCGGTCGCGACGTCGTAGGAAGCGAATATCCGGTCGCCGCCCATGAATCTTGAAACGGTCCGCTCTTTAGAGTCGACCAGATAAATTCCCTTCTCTCCGCCGGCTTTTCTCGCGCAAATCAGGAACTGAACGGTCTTCCCTTCGTAGGCGTTGATGCCGCGGAGAATCTTGCCGCCCGCGATGAAGTTCACGGTTTCGCGGATCGTCCGCTCCGGGTAGTTGCGCTCAAGGTAGTTTTTGATGTTGAAGACCTCGAACTCCTCACCGAAAATGTCGAACGTGCCGATAAATACGTCGCCTTCGGAGTCGGTGTGTTCTTCGGGCTTCGAGGTATCTACAGGGATGTCTGTAGGAACTTCGGTGAAACCCGCAGGTGTATCTGTCGGGTTGAGCGTCTCTTCGGGACTGCCGGTGGGAAGCTCGGTATTTTCCGGAGTTTCGGTCTCTTCAGGAGATTCTGTCTCTTCAGGAGTTTCGGATTCCTCGGGAGTCTCGGTGGGCTCGGTCGTCTCACCTGTTTCCGTGGGCTTTTCAGTCGCTGCTTCAGTGGGGGTCGGCGTGGGAGTGTTCGTCGGAGTGGGCGTTGGAGTTGGAGTATTGGTAGGCGCCGCGGTAGCCGCTTGCGCTCTTATAACATTCACGGTGTATCTCCTGACAGTACCGTCTTCAGCTGTGACTGTGATAGTTCTGACGTTGTCGCCGACCTTCAGGAATTCGTTGCCGGAGAGCTCGCTTCTGGCGGTCCTGTCCTCGACCTCGGTGTACATGTAGCAGACCTCGATCTCGTTGCCGACGTGAACCGTGTAATCCAGCGTATTTTTGTTAAACGCGGGCTCCAGCCTTCCCTGAGAGGGTTCGATAAACTTAAGATAGCAGTTAGAGGATTTTGTCTTTTCGACGATGTTCAGCGTCGCGGTGTTGGCCGACGTTACGATCTCGTCGTCCTTCCCGGGAACGGGTTCGAGCCTGTAATTCAAAATGTCGGAAACGGTGAACACCGCCTCGCCGACAGCGACCGTTTTGAACTTGTAAGTCTTAACTATGGAAGTTGAGTCTTCGTTTCTGCCAAAGTCGAGCATTTCGGAAATGATTCCGTCGGCTTCAGACTGGTCTCCCGAGGGCAGGAACTGAAGCTTTCTCGAGTCGTAATTCAGGTTCCACTGGATGAATCCGGTGTTTGACGCGCAGCTGTAGTTGAGCGTGAGGGTAACTTCGGCGTTGAGGTCGGCTTCGGTTCTGCTAAGAGAAATGTTGATAGTCGCCTCGGGGTCGTCGGCGCGCACGCCCTTAAAAAAAACGGACGCGCACGCGATAACCGCAGCCAGTAAAACACATGCGAAAATGATTGAAATCTTCTTCATCTTAGTACCCTCCGTCAGACCGGCTGCTCGATTAGAGCAAGATTCCAAATGTGACGTTTAATAAGCAGAAAGTCGCGCGCCGTGGGAGCTACCGCTGTCGCCTTGTCCGGTGCGTAAACCGAAGCCGCAACAAGCGCGGGACCTTCAAGCGCGGAAATGCTCCAGATGTGGCGCTTTATAAGCAGGAAGTCTCGGGCGTTTATCGACCCGTCGCCGTCAAGATCGCCGAACAGAATGAAAGTGTACTTTTCAAGCGTCGAGCCGTCGTTGTCGGAAATGATCTCAACGGTGGAACCCGTGGACGCGAATGTTGCGCCTGAAATCTCGGCTCCCGAAGCGTTCCTGAACACCGGATGACATCTCGAAAGCTCGAATTTACCGGCCAACGAATCAACTGACGACTTTTCTCCGATTCCGTAGGCGATATTCCCTATCAGACTGTTGGCCGCAACAAGCAGCGAAGTCGAATAAACCGGATCAGGAACAGGCGTCGGAGTAGGAGTCGGCGTCGGTGTGGGAGTGGGCGTAGGAGTCGGCGTTGGCGTAGCTGTCGGAGTCTCCGTGGGAGTTTCCGTCGGCGTAGCCGTAGGGGTNNGCTTAGCCGTAGGCGGCTCTGTGGGAGTCGGCGTGGGCGTGGGTGTCGGCGTAGGAGTCGGCGTCGCGGTTGCGGGCGTGAACTCCTCGTCGGACTTGTGAATCACGATTTTATATTCGCCGCTGTCCCCTCTTTCAGACACCGTAGAAATTATGAAAATGTTCTCGCCCGGCTGGATCGGGAACGTTCCCGTGCCGGTCACGGTCGTTTTACTGTTGATCGGAACGGCTGAAATGTCCACGGTCTCAATGCTGGCGGGAAGCGTCAGCGTGTACGTGAACACTCCGGACTCGAACGAAGGCGACATCGCGTAGTCGTTGACAGCGATTTTCGACAGCCTGTAGTTCGGGTTGCCGTCTGCGGTCGGGCACGGGCAGCACTTTTCGGGCATGTTGTCGTAGACAGGAATCTTAAAGGTGAACGCCTGCTCGAACATTCCCAGGTTTTGGTAAGTCTTGCGGACGTTGCTGCCTTCTCTGCTGGGCGCCTGAACGTTCTGCATGTACTGGTGCCAGTAGCGGCCGTAGTAAGTGCCGTCGACGTCGTATTTCTGAAGGTAGAGCGTGTCTTGCCCTTTGGTGATGTAGTTCTGGCTGACTTTCTTGCTGCCGCCCTTGAGCGCGAGATAGGGGCTGGTCCAGCCTTCGCGCACGGCCTCGTTAAGACCGTTCTCGAGAATCTGCTCGTTGGTGGAGCCGGCGGCTTCGATGTTGAAGTAGTTGTAGTAGCCTTCGTAGCCGGGAACGGTTCCCGAAATGAGGCGGTTCGTGCCGGATCCGCCCTGCTCCTGCCGGACTCTCGCGGCCAGCATCAGCGGGTTGACGTCGAATTCACGCCCGAGTCTCACAAAAGCCTCCGCGTAGGTGATCGGCTCGCCGTCCTCGTCCCCTAAAGGCAGCTCGGTTTCACACATGAACGTGCCGCCGAGCAGTTTGTCCACCGATTCGGTGCTGGCGAGCTCTTCAACGAACGTCAGCTGCTCAAACATAAACAGCTGCGAATCGTTCAGAAAGTTTCTCGGGTCGATAAAGAAGTCGATAAGCTCGTAGGATGCGCAGGTCCACTGGCTTCCCGAGACCGCAATCCACCTGTCCTCATCCCAGTTGAAAGCCCCCTGGCGGAGCGACTTCCAGGACGAAGGTTTTTCCATGTTGATGTTGTTGGAGTTGAATTTGTACTCATTCTCGAGAACCACGTCCCAGTCGAGCCCGACCATAAACGACTTGAAGATCCAGTTCGGGTGGAGGTGGTGAAGAACGCGCAGGAACGAGCGGTACGACTCCGGGAACGTCTGTTCGTCAAGCAGAAGCTCGAACTCGGGGTCGTCCTCGGCGGAGACCAGACCGACGTAATTGCCGGAGCAGTAGCCGTAGCTTCTGGCGGTGTCGTACGCGAAGCTGACGTAATACCACATGTCGTCGCCGGACATAACAGTTCCGTGAAGCTCCAGAACGGTTCCGTAAGGAAGCTTCGCCACGACTTCGTATTCGGTTGAAGGGCCTGTTCTTACGTTGAGAATGTTGTCGACGTTAACGTTAACATAACCCGCGATGTCAGACTCGAACATCTCGATGCCGTTGCTCTCGGGAGTATCCGGTTCTTCTGCGGAAATTGGACGGAAAAAAAGCGAAAAGGTCACAAAAAAGACAAGCATGACCGCGACAGCTTTAACGATATTGTTTCTTCTTCCGACTGCTGTATTTTTCACTGTTTTCTCCTTGGTAAAGCGAAAAGACACAATTTTGCATCTTATTCGGGTCTATTATATCAAACGCGCCCGCACCGCGCAAGTACTAATTTTATTTTATTATAGAGAAAAATCGCCTTTGCTTAATTCGGGAAGTTTTCAGTTTGGCGAAAAAAAGACCGGAACGCTTCCCGTGTCAAAGAGGCGTTCCGGCTTCTCACAAATATCCGGAAATTATAGCTTTATCTGACTGCGCGCTTCTTGGAGATCACGAGCGTTGCGGCAAGAACGATGACCGCTACCACTGCGAAGATCGCGGCGGTGTCGCCGGTGGCCGGTTGAGGCTCAGTCGTTCCCGGATCGGGTTCGGTCGTGCCGGGGTCGGGTTCAGTCGTTCCCGGATCAGGCTCGGTCGTGCCGGGGTCGGATTCGGTCGTTCCCGGATCGGGCTCGGTCGTGCCGGGGTCGGTCTGTCCTTCGACGTGCTCGACGCCGTAGACTTCGATCTCACCGAGGCCTGCGTAGAATGCGTTGCCGTCCGCAACGGAAGAAAGCAGCGTAACGTGAAGCTTCACGTAGCTGATCTTGGTGCTCTCAAAGCCGTAAGCCATCGGCTCGCTTCTTGCGCCGTCAAGATCCTCTTCCTGCCCTACTACCGTCCAGTTCTCGCCGTCGTCGGAAATCTCAACAGTGTAAGAGCTCGGGAAGTTGGTGCCTTCAAGGAATTTCTGGGGATAGAGATAGATTCTGGAGCAGTCGTAATCGCCGTCCAGATCGATGGTGACGGTCATGTCGACTTCGCGAACGTAAGCCCCGGCGTACCATCCGAGTCTGTCCTGATTGTCGCCCGGGTATTCCGGAACGAGGCCGTCCGTGAGGTACTCGAGAGCCCAGAAGCCGAGAGTGACTTCAATGTTACCCTGGCCGTTGACTTCGCCCGAGACATATTTACCAAATGCGACGTTGGTCTCTTCGACCGCGCCCGCGCCGGTAATGCAGAGAGCGAAAATAAGAGCCGCTGAAAGAATTAAGCAAACTAACTTTTTCATTAATAACCTCCGATTTAATGAGTCCGCGAAACGGTTGCGAGAACGGCCGCGGCCTTTAAACAAAGCGATTATAGCACAAATTCACGCGAAAACAACTTGAATATGACTTTTTGGCTCGATTTTGAATTTATTTAAGCGTGTTTGAGCGTTCAATAATAGTCGACGCGCCTGTTCTGTTCGAAAACCGGCGGGTAGATGTTCTCCGACGGCTCGATTCCGCAGAGACTGCAGACCGCCTCGTGGGCTTCGATCGTGAGCTTCCTTATCGCTTCCTTGTTGGGCAGCGATTCGTCCGGGAACAGCGGCTTACCGATGTTTAGAGTAATCAGCCCGTGCTTGTACAAAAGCTTCTGTATCCCCTTCGCTTCGCGGTACGAAAAACCCATCGGCAGAACCGGCTTCCCGGACTTAACCGCGAACCAGAACGCGCCCTTCTTGAACGGCCTGATCGGCATATAGTACTCCCACATGCTGCCCTCCGCCGCTACGTGAAGCCAGCCGCCCTCTTTCAGATAATCAAGCACGGCCTGGGACATCGCCAAAGTGGCGCGCGGGTCGTTCACCGGTACGGGAATGCCGCCGTTAAGTCTGATCAGCGTTTTGTTCTCGCCGCGCATGTTCTTGTCCCACGCGAGAATTGCGGTCTTCCTCGGGAACAGCGCCAGCATGATCGCAAGGTAGTCCCACATGTGGATGTGGTTCGCGACGGAAACGCAGCCGTTCTTGAGCAGCTTTTTCGCCTCACGAAGGTTCTTCCGCCCTTTCACTTTCAGACCGAGATTCACGTAAGTCACCGGGAAAGCGACGGTCGCCAGCGCGCAGCGCATCAGGAACCGCTTAAACTTGAAGCCTGCGGATTTGTCGATGTACGGGTAGTTCTTGTCGAAAACAGTGCCGTCGTCCTTCTTTACCACCAGGTAGTGGCGGTCGGTGATCTCGGTATATGGGTAACATGTTGGTTTCGGGTCGTAAGGCATGAAGCGCTTCTCCCTTCAAGTGTAGTCGGCCGCGGTTATTTCAGTTTTCTGCTCCGCGAGCACTCCAGTATTTCAAGCTTCGTAAAGCCGTGAATTTCAAATCTTGCGTAGTCTTTCTTCGCGAGCTCTCTCATCTTCTCGACAACGCGGGTTTTCGCCTCGCGGCCGCTTGTTCCGATGAAGTCGCACATTATAATTCCCGCGATGTTTCTGACGGAAACGAACCGCGCGATCTCTTCGCATGCCTCCAGGTTGATCTCCGCGGCGGATTTTTTCGAACCGGCTGAATTGACGTCGAAAACGTGCATCGCCTCGGTCTCGTCGTAAACTATCTCAGCGCCTGATTTCGTGTAAAACCTTCTGCCCATGTAATCGGGAATCTTCCTCGCCCCTTCGTCGGCGTCGAATACAGTGAATCCGCCTGTGTATGTTCTGATAACGGGTTTTGAAGGAGCCGTCTCGAATCTTTTCCCGATTTCCAGCGCGATCTGCGCGCTTCCCGCAAATAATTCACCGAATACGTTGTCCCGGTAGGTCGCGAGCAAATAGTCGGGAAAGGAATTCCTGAACAATAAGTCGCCGGGTTTAAGCTCTTTTGAGCACGTTGAAGCTTCTATTCTTACGGCTCTTTTAATGAACTCTTTCAGTTCGTTTATCATGCCTTCGGAGTTCTCTCTTGCGGCGGTCCTGACGGTTATTTCCGGGAAATAACTGCCGTCGTAAGTTTTTATAACGGATTCTGCCGCTTCCGCAAGCTTTTCTGACTCGGTTTTATCCTCGATTTTCCTGGAAACCGTGACGGAATCAATTCCACGCGCAACGCCTGTCTTAAAGTTCGCGAAAACGTAAAACCCGCAAAAGGAAATATCCCTTGTGAGCAGCCGCCCTTTTCCGCCCCGCCGGCCCGTTACGACCATAGCCGGAAACCTGTCGCCCGGTTTTAAGGCGCCGGGACTTCCTTGAATAAAATCCGTCCGGCTCATTCCCGCGTCGGCGAAAAATCCTCCCGAGGCGGGGCTGTTCTCGCGGCATACAGCCAGAACAACGTCGTAAGGCATCGCCTGCTCGCATGAATAAAATCCCGCTGCCCAGGGCTCGCCGTCTTCCGAGATAACGTATCTGATTCCGTCGCCGTCATACGCGGCAATCAGTTTCTTCATCATTCCACCGCCGATTTGTGAACGTGCACTATCCTTACGTCGATTCCGCCCGCCGCCGCGACCGTGTTGATCGCAAGCTCAGGCCTGAGATTTCCCTCCGGTCCGGAAGCTGTCTTTAAAATCAAGTCACCGCTTTCGTCAAACTCAAACTGAAAAATCATCGGCTTTATATCGACTTCCTTCTCAGAGCTCTTGCTTTTTTTGAGAGTAACGAGCGTCGCAGAATTTTCGAAAGCGTCTTTAAGTTTCAACCGGAATTCTTTGTCGGGGGACGCGAGAGCCACCCTGTAGAGCGACCTGGAATAAGACGCGAGAATCGATTTGTAGGGCTTTTCCAGTGCCTGAAATCCGTTGACGGTTATGCCGGCGGGAAGCTCTCCTCCGATTTTGGAGGCAATCTCCTCACCTTCGGCAGGCGTCGCCAGAGTAATATCCACGAACTCCGCGTCCGAAGTGAATCCAACGGGAAGCGGATTGCCGAAAACGAGCTGCATTCTCGGATTGAAGCCGTTCGAGAACGCAACGTCGACGCATGCCCGCCTTATCGCCCGCTCGAAAACTTTCACGAAGTCGAGGTGCGAGACGAACTTCACCGCGTCGCCGCGTGAATATGAAAGTCTGAAAATCTCACCTTCCGGCAACGCAGACACCTCCTCCGTATACCGCGCAGCCGCAGCCGGCGCACTTCGTCCTGCAGTCCGGCGTGATCTCGCACGAAAGCGCCTTCATAAATTCCCGCTTCATGAAATTCTTCGTGACGCCGATGTCGACAAAATCCCAGGGAAGCGGGCGCGAGATCTTTTCCAGGTAATCCGCCCTCGCCTCTTCCGAAACCGGAGCGTCCGGGAAGCCGCCTTCCGCAACGTCAAACCCTTCAATGCCGACCTTCCCGAGCCGCTCTTTTTCCTCGAGCCAGACGTCGTAATTAAAGAACTCGCTCCAGGAGTCGAAACCGCCGGTCCGCTTCCAGACGTTGTAAAGCAGCTGAGAAGCCCTCCTGTCGGCCCGCGCGAGAATGTTCTCGACTACGGAAAGCTCCGGGTCCTGCCAGCTGAAGCCGTATTTCGGACCGAGCGCGTCCTTGATCATCCGCAGCTTCCTTTTGATCTCGGTGTAGGAGATTTGCTTTGTCCACTGGAAAGGCGTGAACGCCTTCGGAACGAACGTGGAAACCGACACTGTAATCTGCGGCGCCTTGACCTTGCGGCCCTCGCTCAGCTCATAATAAAGGTCTCTGACTTTTCTGGCGGTTGCGGCAATCGCGAGCACGTCCTCGTCGGTCTCCGTGGGAAGGCCGATCATAAAATACAACTTGACGCCGTAGTAGCCGTTCTCGAAAGCGAGCTTTGCAGATCTGAACAAATCCTCTTCGCTGATGCCCTTGTTGATAACGTCGCGCAGCCGCTGCGTTCCCGCCTCGAGCGCGAACGTGAGACCGCTCTTCCTGACCTTACTGATCTTTTCCATTAAATCGAGCGAAAACGAGTCGATTCTCAGGCTTGGAAGCGAAATGTTCATGTGACGCCGGCTTGTGTAGTCGATAAGGCCGTCGGTGAGTTCTTTCAGACACGTGTAGTCGTCGGTGGCGAGACTGAGAAGCGAAATCTCCTCGTAGCCGGTGGTTTCCGAAAGCGACTTCGCGGCCTCCAGCAGAGAATCGGGCGAACGTTCCCGCGCGGGCCTGTAAATGTACCCCGCCTGGCAGAAACGGCAGCCCCTCACGCAGCCCCTGAAGATCTCGAGCATGATGCGGTCGTGAATCGCTTCAACGTAAGGTACCACCTGCTTTTTCATCATAAACGCGCCTTCGAGCTCTGGAAGCACCCGCCTCTTTATGGTCTCCGGCACCCTGCCCTCGTATTCCTTTTTGCGCTTCAGGCACACAAAATCGCCTGCCTTGTCGTAGACAGGCTCGTAAAAAGCGGGAATGTAAACACCGGGAATTTCCGACAGCGCCTCCAGGGTCTCACGTTTCGTCATCCCTTTCAGCTTGCATTCCCTGTACTTGAAAAGAATCTCGGGCAGCATCTCCTCGCCGTCGCCCAGGTTGAAAATGTCGAAAAAGTCCGCGATCGGCTCGGGGTTCATGCAGGAAGGACCGCCTCCGATTACAAGGGGTGCGCCCTCTCCCCGGTCTTTGGCATAAACCGGCAGGCCCGCGAAATCAAGCATGTTGAGAATGCTTGTGTAAGACAGTTCGTATTGCAGCGTGAAGCCGATAAAATCGAAATCAGAAATTTCCTCCTGCGACTCAAGTGCAAACAGCTTCAGACCGTTTTCGCGCATTTTTGCCTCGAGGTCCGGCCACGGCGCGAAAACCCGCTCGCACCAGAACTCCGGGTAGCTGTTGAGAAGCTCGTAGAGAAGCTTCATGCCGAGATGCGACATTCCGATCTCGTAGGAGTCGGCAAAACAGAACGCGAACCTGACGTCCACGTCCTCTTTGTTCTTGACAACCGCGTTGAGCTCGCCGCCTGTATATCTGGCCGGCTTTTCCACCGACATCAGTATTTCGTCGGGAATGTACGACACCTGTATCCCTCCGCCAATAACTCTACTTTAAAATTTGCCTATTTATAGGCGTCAAATTCCTTCAAAACTCTCTCGTCGGGCGAAATGCTGCCGGTGAAGAGAACGTCGTTCCTGTCGTTTTTGTTGACGAGAACGATCTTCTGCGGGCCGTCGAAAAAGCCTGCGAGACTTCTGGCCGCTCTTATCTTCTGCGGGTCGACCGGAATTTCGACGGGAATGTCATAGTTATTCGAAAACGCTGCGCTCGAATTGCCGCCGGTCTGTTGACGCTGAGCCGTTCCCTGCGTGTTCTGCCTGTATCTGAAATCGGAACCGTAAGTTTTTCCGTTTGACGGAACGTAAGCTTCGGGCGTGAATACCTCGTCCGCGACTATTGAAGACGCATTCTCATCCCTCGAGCTGACCCTTCCGGTTACCACGACGATGGAGTCCTCGTCAAGCATGTTCCGGTACTTCTCGAAAGTCTTCGGGAACAGCAGCACCTCGAACGTTCCTGCCTTGTCCTCAAGGGTCAGAAATGCCATTGTCTGGTTCGACTTTGTGATCTTTCTCTTTACCGCATTGACGATTCCGCAAACCACCGCGTGAGAACCGTCGGCTGCTTTCGTTATTCCCGAAACCAAATCTCCGGTCGCCTCCGGCACTTCGTCCGAAGACGCGTCGGCGCGCAGCATATCAGAGGTCACGTTTACGTTTTTGTCGATAAAATCATTCAGCGACTCAAGAGGATGCCCGCTGATGTATACGCCCGAGACCTCTTTTTCGAACGCAAGAATATCCTTTTTCGGAAGTTCGGGAAGATCAGGATAACCGTCGTAGTCGTCCGCACCGGAAACTTCCTCGTCGAGATCGAAAAGCGAGAACTGGCCGAGCGCGGTGTTTTTGGCCTCGTTCGCGACGCTGTCGAGAATGATGTCGTACGACTTGAGAAGAACGTTCCTGTTTCTGCCGAAGCTGTCGAAAGCGCCCGCTTTTATAAACGAGTCGACCGCTCTTCTGTTGATGTCCATCGCGTTCATGCGCTTCGCGAAGTCGTAGAAGTTCTTGAACGCGCCTCCGCGTTTGCGCTCTTCAACCAGTGAAAGAACAGCCTTTTCGCCGACGTTCTTGAGCGCAGCCAAGCCGTATCTGATCGCGCCGTTCACGACTGTAAAATACGTGGAACTCTCATTGACGTCGGGCGGCAGCATTTTGATGCCGAGCTTCTTTGTCACGGCAATATATTTGGAAACTTCGTCGCTTTTTGTTATAAGGCTGTTGAGGGTGGCGCACATCAGCTCCACCGGATGGTAGACCTTAAGATAGGCAGTTTCATAAGCAACGACTGCGTAACTTGCGGCGTGCGCTTTGTTGAAGGCGTAGCTGGCGAAGTCCATCATCTTGTCAAAAATGTGGTTTGCAATTTCCGGCGAAACGCCCTTTTCAGAGGCGCCGGCGATGAAGTTTTCACGCTCCATGACCATTACGTCATGTTTCTTTTTCGCCATCGCGCGACGAACGAGGTCGGACCTGCCCATTGTGTAACCGGCCAGGTCGCGGACGATCTGCATAACCTGCTCCTGGTAGACCATGCAACCGTATGTGACGTTCAGAATGGGCTCCAGCAGCGGATGGTCATATTTGATGTTTTCCGGGTGTTTTTTATTCTCGATATAGGTCGGAATCTGGTCCATCGGACCCGGCCGGTAGAGAGAAATTCCCGCTATGATATCCTCAAGACAGTCCGGACCGAGGCTTATCATAAAGCTCGTCATACCGCTGCTTTCAAGCTGGAAAATGCCCTCAGTGTGTCCTTGCGCAATCTCCCGGAAAACCGCGGGGTCTGACATATCCATGCCGTCGAAGTCGACCGTAACGCCCTTCTGTTCTTTTATAAGCGCGATCGCTTCCTGGATAACAGTGAGTGTTCTGAGACCGAGAAAATCTACCTTGAGGAGCCCCAGCTTTTCAAGGTTCTTCATCTCGTACATCGTGATGACCGAGTCGGAGCTTGTCTGAACCGGAACGTAAGAAGTGACCGGGTCTTTGGTGAGCACGACTCCGGCTGCGTGGGTCGAAATATTTCTCGGCATTCCTTCCAGCTGCTTTGCTCTGTCAATAAGAGTTTTAACTCTCTCTTCGTTGTTATAGCGCTCTCTAAGTTCCGAACTTTGCTCGAGCGCAGCGTCAATTGTGATTTTGACGGTATTGGGAACAAGCTTCACGACCGAATCGACTTCCGCGTAAGGCATGTCCATCACCCTGCCGACGTCTCTTATCGCGGCTCTCGCGGCCATCGTACCGAAAGTGATAATCTGCGCGACGCACTCCTCGCCGTACTTTCCGACCACGTAGTCGATGACCTCCTTGCGGCGGTTGTCGGAAATGTCCACGTCAAAGTCCGGCATGCTGATACGCTCCGGATTCAGGAACCGCTCGAACGCCAGGTTGTACTTCAGCGAGTTGATATTCGTGATTTTCAGGCAGTATGCGACAAGACTGGCGGCGCCGGAACCTCTTCCGGGTCCGACATAGATTCCGTGGTCCTTCGCGTATTTTATGAAGTCCCAGACGATCAGGTAATAGTCGGCGTAACCCATTGAGCAGATGACCGAGAGCTCGTACTCAATCCTCGATTTCACCTCTTCAGGAAGCGTGTCGCCGAACCTAACCGCCGCGCCGTCGTAGCAGAGTTTTCTCAGCCAGGACTCGGAAGTGTACCCCTCGGGAATCTCGAAATGCGGCAGAATCGACGTCTTCTTGAACTTCAACTCGACGTTGCACATTTCCGCTATTTTTACGGTATTTTCGAGTGCCTCCGGAACGCTCTCGAACAGCTTTTTCATCTCTTCCGGCGACCTCAGATAGAACTGGTCCGTCTCGAACCTCATCCTGTCGGTGTCGGCGAGCTTCTTGCCCGTCTGGATGCACAGAAGCATATCCTGCGTCAGTGAATCCTCGCGGTTTATAAAATGAACGTCGTTCGTTGCGATAAGCGGAATGCCGGTCTCGCGGGAAAGCTTCAGAAGGTCCACGTTGACCTCGGGCTGGTTGGCGATGCCGTTGTTCTGGAGCTCGAGGTAGTAGTTGCCGCGGCCGAAAACGCTGTCATACCAGAGCGCAGTTTCCTTCGCGCCCATGTAGTCGCCGAGAAGCAGATGCTGCGGCACCTCGCCACCAAGGCAGGCGGAGGAACAAATAAGCCCCTCGTGGTACTTCTCGATGAGCTCGCGGTCTATCCTGGGCTTGTAGTAGAAGCCTTCCGTGTAGCCGGCAGAGACGAGCTTGATGAGATTCAGGTAGCCGCTGTAGTCCTTCGCAAGAAGAATCAGGTGGTAGTTCTCGGCGTCTTCCTTTGTCTGCTTGTCGAAGCGTGAACGCGGCGCGACGTAGACCTCGCAGCCGATTATGGGTTTTATCCCCTTTTCGACACAGGCGTTGTAAAAGTCGACGACTCCGTACATCACGCCGTGGTCGGTGATGGCAAGCGAAGTCATGCCGAGTTCGGCCGCCCTGTTAACCAGAGGACCGATTCTCGACGCGCCGTCAAGAAGACTGTATTCGGTATGGACGTGAAGATGAACAAAACTGCCTGCCATTATTAAACGCCTTTCGTCGTGCGTAATGAAGCGCGGCTCAAGTAATTAATACACAATCATTCGATGATTTTCAGAATCTTTTCTTTAAGGTATTTCTTGAGCGCGTCTGCGTCTGCGTCGGCTTTCGCCTGGGTTTTCGCCTTGATTCCGACGTAGATCTTGATCTTGGGCTCTGTTCCCGAAGGCCTTATTGCGAACCAGCCGTTTGAAAGCTTGTATTTGAGAACGTCAGACTCGGGAAGATCGATCTTGTGAGTTTTGGCGCTTCCCGCCCTGTAGACGGTTTCGGTTCCTTTCAAGACGTCCATAAGGGATTTTACGGTGTAGCCTCCTCCCGGGAACGTTTCGGCGTTTTCGCGCGCGAACCGCATGATCTTGTTGATCTTCTCTCTTCCCGACTCTCCCGGCAGGTCGATCGAGAACGCGCTCTCGTGCCTGTAGCCGTACTCTTTATAGACGCCGTCGAGAACTTCCGCAAGCGTCAGACCGTACTTGTGCTTGTAGTAAAGCGCCATCTCCGCGAAAACCAGCGCCGCCGCAACTCCGTCCTTGTCTCTCGCGTACCCCTCGGTCAGGAAGCCGTAGCTCTCCTCAAACCCCAGAATAAAGCTGTCCTTGTTCTCCTCGGTAATCAGGTCGCCTATATACTTGAAGCCTGTGAGCACGCTCTTGAATTTGATTCCGCGGGCCTTGCAGATCTCGCCCGCCAGGTCGGTGGAAACTATCGTGGAAACCGCGAAGGAGTCGTCCTTTAAAAGCCCGAGCGACTTACGAAGCTCAGTGAGATAGTTGATGAACAGGCAGCCGATTCTGTTGCCGGTGAGGTTGACGTAGCCGCCTTCTTTCGTCTTCACGAACGCGCCCATTCTGTCCGAATCCGGGTCGGTGGCAATGACGACGTCCGCGTTCTTCTCCTCAGCAAGCTTGAGCGCAAGAGTAAAAGCCGCGATATTTTCGGGGTTCGGAACCGGAACCGTCGGGAAGTTCCCGTCCGGCTTTTCCTGCTCTTTGACTATGTAGAAATTCTTGCCGAGGCCGGCGTTTTTGAACGCTTTTGCGACGTATTTCGCGCCCGCGCCGTGAAGCGGTGAATAAACCGTGGTGAGCTCGTCAGCGTACTTTTCGTTGATCTCTCTGTATGCGGCGAGAGCGTTGATTCTGTCGTAGTATGCACGAATGACCTTCTCGCTTACGTACGAGAGCATTCTCGTCTTTTTGAGCGCCTCGTAATCCGGAACGGGAAGCTTCGTGAAGTCCGAGTACGACTCGATTTTCGCGGTGATAACGTCAGCCATTTCCGGCGCAATCTGGACGCCGCCTTCGCAGTAGACCTTGTATCCGTTGTACTCCTTCGGGTTGTGGCTGGCGGTGATCATGACGCCGGCTGCCAGGTTCTGCGACCAGACCGTGAACGAAAGGACCGGAACCGGCGCGGTCTCCTTGAATATGTAGGTTTTGATGCCTTTGGAGGCGAATACCGCCGCCGCCTCCTTCGCGAAAACAAACGAATTGTTTCTCGTGTCGTAGGAGACCGCAACGCCGCGCTTTTTGTATTCCTCTCCGCGTGAACAGATCCAGTCCGCAACGCCGGTGCTTGCGCGCCTGACCACGAATATGTTCATCCTGTTGGTACCGGCACCCATGACGCCTCGAAGGCCCGCCGTGCCGAACTCCAGGTCTTTGTAGAACCTGTCGTAGATTTCGCTCTCGTCCTTGACCGCCTTAAGTTCCTTCCTTGTCGCAGCGTCGAAATATCTGCTTGAAGACCAGACCGAATACTGCTTTTTAACTCTCTCTTCGTTCATTTCCGGATGTCCTTTCGGTTTTTCCAATTTGGTACCGTCAACGACGGTTTGCTTACTATGTGAATTGTAAATCTGCCTTGCGCGCGCGATTATCGCTTTTCTGTCGTTTTCGAGCGTTCCTTCGATGATTTCCTCGAGAATCGTCTCCAAGACCGCGCCGAGTTCCCTCCCCGAAGGTATGCCGGCGTTCCTGATGAGATCGCGGCCCGAAACGCAAAGACCGGAGAGACTGTACGGTCTTCCGGACCGTTTGTAATTATAGATTGCGCTCTGTAAATTGTCAATTGTAGCGAGGTTCACCGTGAGCGCGTAGTTGCTCTTCCCGTTGATGTCGGCGCGCATAACGTAAACGAGGTCTTCAGCAAGTTCCGGGCCGACAGCTCTCAGTATTTTTCCTGCCGCCGCCTGATAGCGCTCCTCCTTCACTGACACATCTTTGAAAAATTCGTGGTATTTAATCAACGTGGTGACGCGTCTCACTGTAGCATTCGGCGCACGCAGCCTCTTCAAGATCTCTTCGCTGATCACGCTTCCGGTTTCGGCATGATTCTTGAAGTGCGTGAAGCCTTTCTTGTCGTAAGTAACGGTTTGCGGCTTGGCGACATCGTGAAGAAGCATCGTAAGTCGAAGCCCCGTGTCGGGCGGTGAAGACGCCAGCGCGATGACAGAATGGGTGTATACGTCGAAAAGGTGGAACCGGTTTATCTGCGCGGTCTCTGACGCCCTTCTCAGCTCGGGAATAACGTTAAAAATGACTTCGCGCGCCGGCCCGAGCATGAGCTCCTTCATTTTGTCGGTGTTTTCAACCGACAGGAACATGCACAGCTCCGAGTAGATCCTTTCGCAGGAGACGTATTTAAGGTCCGGACTTTTCGCCACCAGGGCCTCCAGTGTGCGTTCCTCGATCTCGAAACCGTAGACGGCCGAGAACCTGATCGCGCGCATTATCCTCAAAGCGTCCTCTTCGAATCTCTTAAACGGGTCGCCCACACATCGTATAAGTCCCGCCTTAAGGTCGTCGATGCCGCCGTGGTTGTCGACAAGCCCTCTTTTCGGCGAGAACGCCATCGCGTTGATTGTGAAATCGCGCCGCGAAAGATCCTCTGCCAGATCGGAAGTGTAAACGACGCCGTCGGGATGCCTGTGGTCGCTGTATTCGCCGTCGGTTCTGTACGTCGTGACCTCGATACCGTTCCCGTCCGACATCACAGTGACTGTGCCGTGCTTGACACCAGTGGGAATGACCTTCATCCCTTCGAACGCCTTCCCCATCTCATCCGTGGTCGCGGAAGTCGTGACGTCGAAATCTTTCGGAACTCTTCCGAGCAGAAGATCTCTCACGCACCCGCCGACGATATACGCCTCGTGCCCGTTCTTCTCAAGCCTGTCCAGAACGTCAGTCACGTAACCGGGAATGTTCTTTTCGTCGATTTTTCTAATCTCCATTCTGATTGTCTTCCGCGCTCTGTTCGGCCTGCTTCGAATACCTCCGGCCGCACATAAAACTGTAATTGCAATATTTGCATGAACTGCACGAGTAATCAGGCGTGAATTCTCCTCCGGTGAGTTTTCCGGCGGTTTCTGCCGCTATTTCAAGGCCTTTTTCCGCATACTCTTCTAATGACGCGAATCCTTGTTCATTTTTGTCAGCCTTTTTCTTCAGCGTGTCCACTGAAAGTACTGAGGGGTCTACAGGGTATTCGGTGTGAGACTGTCTGCCGGATTTATATGTATCGCCGCTGTAGTAGTAATACGCCAATTTTACGATTTCGACATCGGAAAGGTTGTGCTTTTTCTTGAAATGTTCGATACCGTTTTCGAGCGCTTTGAAGTATATAGGAAGCTGCAACTTTCCCATTGTGGGATCGGAGGAGTTGGAGCCGCTTTTATAATCTATCAGAGCGACTGCCGCCTTTCCGTCTTCAGTTTGTTTGATATCTACTCTGTCGATTGAACCGACCAGTCTCAACGTGACCGCCGTCCCGTTTACGGTTATGTCAAGCGAAGGAAGAACTTCATCAAATCCGTAACTGAGTTCCGCGTCGGCAGAATTGAAGCCATCCTCGATTTTTCCGGACATATGCCGCAGCTCATGGGCGCTGCTGATTTTGGCTCTGCCGGTATAAAACTTATTTTTGTTCGAGATTTCGGCAAGAAATGCGATGTCGGCAACGTCGGAGTCGTTCACGACCGTCTTGACCGCGTCCTCGACGTAGCCGTTCCAGTCTTCGAGTTTCAAATTCCGGAAATCCGCTTGCTTTGAAACGGCGGTTTTTACGGCTGTTTCGAATATTTTGTGCATGAATGATCCGAGCGTATTATACTGAACCGAACCGTCTTCACGCTCTTTGAGGGCTGCGATCTTTTCAAGAAAATACTTGTACGGACACTCGCGGTACGTGTCAAGCGAAGTTACGCCGGTCCTGAACGAATCCTTGATATGCAGAAGACTTTTGACCAGTTCCGGATCGAGGGCAACGTTCTTCGCCTGATCAAGCGGATCGTCTTCAGTTTCTTTATCAAGCAATACGAGCCTCTCCGTCCGCCCGGTTTCTTCGAAAAGCCGCTCAATCGAGTCAAGCGCCGCGGCGCGGGTGACCTCGTTCCCTTTTTCGTCGGTAAGTGAATAGCTGATGTAGAGCTTTTCGCTTGCGGCGAGAATTTTAGAGTAGACGTTAAACTGCATCAGCAGCGTCCGCTCCAGAGAGTTGTACGAGGTTCGTCCGCCGACATTCTTGATCGCCTCGCGCTCGGTATCGCCCAGAAAGCTGTCGTCGGGCGGTTCGGCCGGGAAGCAGCCCTCGTTCGCGCCGAGAATCATGATGACCTTCTTGTCGAGATAAAGCGAGCGGTCGATGTCGCCCACCTGCACGCAGTCCGCGAATGAAGGAATCGATCCCACCAGGAAACAGGAGACCGCCGCCATCAGCGCGTCGTCAGTGAACGTAAACAAAGCATTCCTGCCCTTGGATATGTCTCCGATTGCAAGTCGGCACTCATCGATAATGTCGACGAAAACGTTCCAGGTCCTCACAAGCTCCGGGTCGCCGCCTTTATCAAGCTTCGAAAGCTGCGAGAAGTTCTCGTCAAGCCCCACCCCTGCCGCAAAATCCAGGAACAGATTTAGCGCGTCTCCGACCGTATCTGCCTGTTTCGCCTTGATTAAAATCCCGTCGCTGTCGTTGCAGAACAGATCAAGCAGTTTTTCGGCGGCGGAAACGTGCGAAGGCTTTTCTTTGGCGTTTTCGTACTTCTTCGAAAGCCTTTCTACGCATTTTATAAAGCTCTTTTGGGAGCGAACGTTTGCGGCCATAAAAGCGTTTTCGAGAACGTCCGCGTCGTCTCTTGCTATTGCCACGCCGTCGCACGCGACAAGCCCGGTTCTGATAAGCGCCGTAAGAGTGTTTTTGTTGAGTTCGCCGGCACAGATTCTCAGGAAGGCGTCAGCGAGTCTGATGACCGGATGCCCCGACCTTTCGAGTCTGGCGTCGATAAACGTGGGAATGTTCCTGCCCTTGAAAACCGCGTCTGCAAGGTACTGCTTCGTGTCGAGCGAAGGAATCGCAACCGCTATATCCGACCAGCCGTATTTTCCGCTCGAGACAAGAGAATTAATATAGTTCGCGGCAGCCTCAAGTTCGTGGTAGAATTCACCCTCCGCCGCGAATATGATGTCGTGCGGTTTGTCTTTGTTTTTGAGAAGGGTTGCGTTTTTGGGCGCGATCTTTCCGTAGTTTTTGCTGAGGTGGTAAAGTTCGTCCGAGTTGGAAAATCTGGAAATACCAGAAGCGTTGTTAACGAGACTGACTTTCTCGAAAACGTTCCCGGATGATTCAAGCGTGTCCTTAAGCGTTCTGATTGTCTCCTTCGGACAGCCGAAAAATGACGACTCGTAGTCCGGTTCGAAGCAGTAAATTGACATACAGCTGCATTGAAGAGAGATTTCTTTTAATATCTCAAGCTCCACCTTTGTAAAGCCGCTGAAACTGTCAACGAACACGTTGCTGCCGGTGACGCAGGTTTTGCCGCTCTTTATCAGCTCAATCGCCTCGCCGGCCAGAAGCTGCGCGTCCGCGTATTTCCCGGTCAGCTCATCCGTGAACGCCTTTTTGATCAGAGCGATGTCGCGGAGTTTGTCTGCAGTCATTTTGTCCTCTGCGTGAGTCTGTTCGTAATCCGCGGCGGCGTTTTCCAGCGTTGAAGAGTCGACAAGATACTTCTCGAGTTCGGTAATGGTTGATCCGAGTTTCGCGACCGCAAACGGCTTTTCCTGCGTACTTTTGAAATATTTCAGCTTCTTTTCGTTGTTTTTCAGAACTTTTACGAGAATCATTGCCCTCATCGAAGGCGTCAGCGGAATTCCTGTTCTCCTGTTGCTGTCGCTCAGGATTTTATAGATAAGCCTGTTGAAGCTGATAACTTCGGAGGCGATTAGTCCGCCTGTTTCCGCGGAAGCCAGAAGCTTGTTTTCGATCTCGACGGTCAGCTGTTCGGGAACGATCAGAAAAGAATGCCTTTCGGGAAACAGAACGTCACCCTTCGAGGCAGACGCCAGGAATTCTTTTATCGCGTTATATGTCTTTCCGCAGCCCGCAGGCCCGGTGTATATCGTGATTTTACCCATTTTTAGCGCTTTCCTGAGGCCGCACGTTAAATTGCGGCCGGCTTAAACCAAATCAAAGAAAATCCTCGCCGACTGTGAGCATCGGACTTCTGTAGAGTCTGGCGTCGTCGAAGGCGCGCTGCCTTTCGGTGAGCGTTCCCTCTTTCACTTTCGCCAGCGCGTCCTCCATCTCGTAAACCTTCGCGTCTATGTCGTCCATCTCGTGGAGAATAAACGCCTCGGGAATCCTGGGAGTAACGGAGCTGCCGAACTCCGGCTTGCCGTGGTGCGACAGAATCATATGCGTAAGGAGAACCATGACTTCAGGGTCGGTGCCGAGTCTCTTTCCGTAGTCCTCGATTATCATCGCGCCCCGAATTATATGCGACACCAGAGCGCCGTCGACTGTCATCTCCTTGAGAAGGCCGTTGTCGTTCTGGACGTATTCGTACAGCTTTCCGATGTCGTGAAGCGCCGCGCCGCAGAGCAACAGGTCCTTGTTGAGGAATCTGTACGCCTGGTACATATAAAAGCAGCCGCGCATCACCCCTATGGTGTGTCTGAGCAGTCCGCCAATCTCCGCGTGGTGGAACGAAATCGCTGCCGGCCAGGTGAGAAGCTTCTCTTTGTAGTCTTCGTAAACCGTCAGCGTTAGCTTTTTCAGGTCGTCGTTATCGACGTATTTTTCGATATACGCAATTACTTCGCGGTACATCTCCTCGCCGCTCTTCGGGCTTGACTTGATGAAGTCCGAAAGCCCTACTCCGTCGCTTTCCTGCACCTTCCTGATCTTCCTGATGTTGAGCTGGATCTTTTCCTGGTATGACTCTGTTTCGGATTCGACAAAGACTATATCGTTCGCCGCGAAAGCTCCCAGCTCGGCGCGTGAAGGCGACCAGTAGTTGGCGGAAATTTTTCCGGATCTGTCCTTAAGAACGAAATTCAGATACTTGTCGCCGGATTTTTTCTGCTTGACTGATATGCTTTCTATCATCAAATACAGATTTGCGGGGCCGCCCGCGATGAGTTCGTTTATTTTTACCTGTTCCATTTGTCTCTCCCGGTGATTTAATTTGCAAAAGGCAACAGCCGCATTTAAACGCGGCCGCTGCCTTGGGTGTTTATGCCGTCATCCGCGGTATCATTGTTTGATTACCACTTATAGTCGGCTTCGGACCAGTTGAACTCGGCGGGCGGCTCTACGACGTGGATTGTAACCGTGTAGGAGTTCTTCGGGTCGTCTCCGATCTGAGCCGTAATGACCGCGTCGCCGAGACCCTTTGCCTGGAGCTGTCCGGTCTTTGTAACAGTGACTATTCCCGTGTCGCTGGAGGTGTAAGTGACGGGATAATGCTCGGACGGTACCATTGCAGGATAGTCGGCGTGTTTCTTGGTTGAGTCATTGTAGCACTCTCCCCAAGTGTCGTCGACGAACTTTACGAGGCCCCTTACCTGCGGCTTGTGCTTCGCGCCGTTGGCCTTGCCATTATAGATCGTCATCTCGGGCTGAACCGCAGTAACGCTCTCGATAGCCGGGAACGACTGATCAAACACGAAGTTCTCGGGATAGACGTAGACCTTGAAAGTTATGCTGTAGCCTTCGTAAGTGGCTGTAACCTCGGTTTTGCCCTCTTTAAGCGCAACGATCTTCTTGCCGTCGAATTTGATGAGCGAAGTGTCGTAATTCGAGAATGATATTTTTGCAACGTCTGCATCCTCGACAATCTTGTGCGTCTTGATGTTCGAGTCGATCCACGCGACGTCGAGATCGCCGTAAGTAGACCCCGTGTTGACTTTCACAAGGTGAGGAAGCGTCGTAAGTCCCTCGGGAACCGGGTTCTCTACAGGAGGCCAGAACGCGTCTGTGATGAGTACGTTCTTGTCGCTCTTGGATTCTTTTCTGAGGTCGCCCTGGTACGTCTCAAGGTTGATGAAAACGAATCTTGTCGCCCACTTGCCCCAGAAGTCGTTGCCGACGCCGGGAGCGAACGCGTAACCGAGCATCAGGTTGTCCTTGAGCTGGATGTGGCCGTTGGAGCGCTTTGAAATACCCATGTTGTGGCACATCTGGGCGATATTCTTCTTGATGAACTCTCCTTTGATAAAATGAATGCCGTCCTTGGACTCGTAGAGCTGAATGCCGCTGTTGGCAGTGAATCTGTTGTAAGTCTGAACGCCGAGGAAAAGGCCGACGTCTTCACAGTAGCAGACGTCGAACTGGTCGCCTGTCTTCTTGAAGGCCATGCCCTTGAATTCCATCGTCGCGGGCCAGTTTTCGGAGGTTGAATCCGCGATCGATACGTACTCGTATTCACCCACGTCGGAAGCCCACGTGTAGTAAATGTAGAGTTTGCCGTCAAGCTCGACAAAGCTCGGCTCGCCGGCGCCCCATGACGCGTCGGCTTCGTTGTAGTAAACGATAGGCTGCGGATCGCCGCCCCAGCCGTTTCCGTTCCACTTCTCGTACGGTCCGTCAGGCTTTCTCGAACGCGCGACGAAAACGTTGTTGTTGATACCGCCGTTCGTGCTTACGATTGTCGAAGTGTAGCCGAGGTAGTACCAGCCGCCAAAATAAATTACGCCGGGGTCGCATACGGAATAGTGGTCCATCGAATCGGGAGTCGGCTGAAGAACGAGCTTCTCTTCCGACCAAGTCTTGCCGCCGTCGTCGGAGTGCTTCCACGTAAACCAGTCCCATTCGCCGCTCGTTCCGGGCGTCGCGAACCAGGCGTCCATAGTTCCGTCGGGATAGTACAAAATGCTCGGAGCGTATCTGTAGCCCCACTTGCCCTCAACCGCGCAGTAAACGTTGAAGCCGGTGTCGACGGTCTCGAAGTGGAAGTGAGTGTTCTCGACCGGCTGAACTCTCGGAAGCTCGTCGTCGAATTCGCGTCCGGGCATTATCTCGTCGGGAGTCGGCTCCTCTGACGGATTGTTCGGATCATCTGTCTTCCCGGGATTGTTTCCGGGCGTTACGGTGCAGGACGTAAGCAAAAGCAGAGAAAGAATTCCGCTAATTATCATCATGAAAATTCTTCTGAGTTTTGACATGAAATTACCTCCGTTTTTTATATAGGTTGTCGGTTGTCGCCAACTGTGTTCATTATACAATTCTTCGCGCCGGATTTCAAGGTCGGATTTTAAATTGCGCGCACATAACGCGCAAAATATTAAATAATCGGGAATGAGTTTCGGCAGTCGCTTAGAGCTATAAAAATCCCGCCTCACCTGACGCGGAGAGACGGGAAAGTTCGCTTGTAATAATATGTCGCTTGATTTACCCGAAATAGAATTCGTTGAACACGGAATCCTGCGGCAGCTTGAGCTCGCGAACGCTCTTCACGCCCGCAATCGCGTCGATCGGAATGACCGTTGAGACAGTCTTTCTCTCCTCTTCCGTCAGATTTTCCGCCATCTCCGCGATCTTCGAGCAGAGGTAGAAAATCTCGTAAACGTAGGAGGAATTGAAGAAGTAGTCCGCGTATTTTTTCTGCGGCTTGATGTACTTTTCTTCGCCGTTCCTGACGCTGGGCCACATCTCCAGCGTTCTTAAAATGTCCGCGTTGCGCGTCTCGAAATCGCGGTTGGTTCTGCGCATGAACCTGACCGACTGTGGCGTGATTCTCGCCTTTGAGCCGCTGAACGAGTACGAGTCAAACGGGCAGATGTAGATCTTGTACTTGAAATCCGCCGAGAAACCTTTAAAGATCTTCGGGTTCATCGTCTGGATGCCCTCGACGATCAGAAGGTCCTTGCCCTTCCTGACGATCTTACCGCCGGCGCCCTGGATCTGCTTTCCGATCATGAAGTCGAACTTCGGAAGCATTACCGTCTCGCCCGCGATAAACTTCTGCACGCAGGATTTAAACTTGGAAACGTCGAACGCGTCGACGCACTCGTAGTCCACGTCGTTGGAACCGGGCGGAATCAGGCCCATTTTCACCTGTCTGTTCTTGGTGTACTCTGAGTCGTGGTAGAAGTTGTCCAGCGACAAAAGTGAAACGTTGACTCCGGTCGAGCGGATCTTGTCGGCGAGGCGCTTCGAAAAAGTGGTCTTTCCGGATGCGGAAGGTCCCGCGACGAAAATGACGCCCACGTATTCGCTGAGCGACTTGGTGCCGGCGTCGAGAACTCTCAGAAGGTTCTCGTACTGAAGGTTTACCGCGTACTCGCCTGTCGTCACAAGCGCCTCTATTCCGTTCTTTTCGACGTAGCCTGTCAAAAATTCAATATTGTGATCCATATATGATTCTCCTTTGTAGAAAGTTGTTTATTCTGTCCTGAGGGCTTCCACAGGATCCTTGTGCGCCGCCGACCTCGACGGGAACAGCCCCGCGATAAGCGTCAGCAGCATACTTATTATAACGAGCACAATGCATGCCTGCCACGGTAGCACGGCGTTTATCGTGCCGATATTCGTGTAATAGTGAATGATTATGTTGACGGGAATGCAGAGCAACAGCGAAGCGCCGATGCCGATAATTCCCGAAATCAGCCCAATAATAAGGGTTTCGGCGGTGAATACGCGGGAGACGTCGTTCTTGGAAGCGCCGACAGACCTCAGTATTCCGATTTCCTTCGTGCGTTCGAGCACGGAAATGTAGGTGATGATTCCGATCATTATAGAAGAAACTACCAGCGAGACTGCCACGAACGCAATTAGAACGTACGAAATCGCGTTGATGATCGTCGTAATTCCCGACATAAGCGCCGCGACGTAGTCGGTGTACGAAATCTGGTCGTCCTTTTCGACGCCTTCGTTGTATTCGGAAATCATTTCCGCGATG
This sequence comes from Mageeibacillus sp. UBA1212, assembly GCA_002309655.1. GTDB lineage: Bacteria > Bacillota > Clostridia > UBA1212 > UBA1212 > UBA1212. Next base: position 89,584 of record DBXM01000033.1, on the reverse strand, counting down.
GTGTCCTTGTCCTCGAACGATACCGGATAGATTCTTATATACGCCGGATTTTCGGTGTCGAGAATGCCGAGGGTCTCGAGGTTCTTGTCGTAAGTGTTCTCCGAGACTTCCGATTTCGAAATCAATACGTAATACTCCGCGAGTTTTAACGTGTCCGCATTCTTAATCTCTTCGTCAAGTGCGGCGGCAAGCTTCCTCTCGGCGACCGCTTCGTCACCTGCGGCCCGTTCCGCGTAAAGCGCGTCGGTCATCGTGTCAAGGACACGGTCGTAAAACACCGAGAACGAAATGTCGTCAAGGGACGCAAGGTAGGCCGCAGCAGTCTCCGCCGGCATCGCGCCGATTTCGTTCCAGTAATTAAGTATCAGCGCGGTCGCTTTTTCACGTCCCGGGTTCATCGCGAGGATCATCTGCTTGAACAGTTCGTGTTCCTCGGCAGTGGGGGTCGTGATTGTGGCTTCAATCCTGCTCTCCGCTTCCTTCGCGAAATTCTCGCGGATTGTCTGCTCGGCGCCTTCCCTGATCATCGCGAAGAGCTCCTCGTCGGTGTAGGATTTCAGGTAGTCGGAAATGAACGAGACGTCGAGGCCGTAGTTCTCGGCAATCATCTTTTCCGCTTCCTCGCGGTTGTCGGTAACGATTATCTTCTCAAGCTGCTCTTTAATGTATTTCTCGTCCGGCGTCGTCACAATCTTCCTGAAGAGCGCCGCTTTTTCGGCGTCGGTCATATTCCCGACGGCATCTTTTGTCTTCGCGGCTTTCTCTTCATCGGTAAGCACGTCCTCCTCGATCGTGAACGGTTTTCCGGTCAGAATATCGAAATTGCTGCCCTCGGATTCAAGAAGCGCCTTCGCGGCCGGCGATTTTGAGTTGTTTTCGATCACGTAATCCGTGAGCAGCTTAGTGTAGCAGAAAACGGCCGAGGCGGAAATTCCGGTCGAAGTCGCGTCCGGGTTCTGCTTGATAACTCCGCAGATGTTGAGTTTAAGGCCGTTTCTGACGATCATCGACAGGAGCGATTTGTCGTCGCCCGAGTACTGAAACACACCGTCGCCGTCCTGGTCGGTGTAAAGGTCCGCCGGAAGAACCATCATTATTTCGGCGGTCGCCAGGTCTTCGTATGAAATATAATGCGTCTCGTTTTCGATTACGGTTCTTGACATCGCCGCAGCGATCATTTTCCGAAGCTCGTCCTCGCCCATCAGCCCAAGCGTGTAAAACGCGAGGTCGTTGACCTCGTTGTTTCTGTCGACGACGATCACGATGTCCTCGGGGTTTTCGGGCCAGCGTCCGTACAGAAGGTCGTACTGGTCCTTGATCATCTGTGACACAATTTCGCCGTCCTTGCCGGGAAGGAGCTCGTGCCACAGTGAGAATGAACTGCCGCCGGATTCGGACTGTGAAAAGATGGAATACATACCGCTGTCGCTTCCCGCCGCGCTGTAGAGGGCGGATAGATCGGTCGAACGGTATTCCCCGTTTTCGTCCTTGACAAAAGTTTTGAGACTCAGATTGTAGCCGTAGCGCACGGCTGTGACGACGTCGTAAAGTCTTGTCTCGCTATTTCCTTTTCTTCCGTTTCGGTTCTCGGCCGGTCCCTTTGCCATTTCGGCGTCGAGCCATTTTTTGAACGGAACCAGGTTGTTCGTGTTCTTAGTAGCGCTGAAAAACGCGTTGAACATGTCGTACGCCTGCGAACTTGAATAAATCATTCCGGGTTCGTGGGGCTCTTTTTCGGCGGTGTTGTCGGCCATCTGCGCAATGATCGAAGAAAGGTCCACCTCCTCCGCCTCGATCGAAATCGGGTATGAAGAAAGCGTGTCTTTCTGCACGTTGTCGATGAACCGGTTGACGCCTGTTGACATCGCAAGAATCAGCGCGATACCGATGATGCCGATACTGCCCGCGAACGCGGTCATGAACGTTCTGCCCTTCTTTGTCAGAAGGTTGTTGAACGACAGCGACAGCGCGGTTAAGAAGGACATTGAAGTGCGCTTTTTGCGACCTTTGGAATAGTTGGCGCGTGAATTGTTGTCAGCGTTTTCAGGCGAAGTTTTCGCGTCTTCTGAACCGTCCGGGGCGTGTTCTTCCTCATCACCTGAAGAGACTCTTTGAGCGGCTTTTTCCGCCTCCTCAATAAGTCCGAAGTGTGCGTATTCGGCCTCCGTGTAGTCTTCGGAAAGCATTCTGAAACGCTTTGCAGCCTCTTCGATTATTCCCTTGTTTTCGGTAAAAACGGGCAACCCGTCTTTGCTTTCCGGCGATTCGTTTACAGACTCTGTTTCGCCTGAAGGAGCGGCCTCAACGGTCTTGCTTGAAACATTCTGTTTTTCAATTACCGGGACGTTGGGTTCGTCGGAAATGACGCAGCCGTCCTTAAGCTTTATGATCCTCGTTGCGTACTTCTCCGCAAGCTCCGGGTTGTGCGTCACCATAATGATGAGCCTGTCCTTCGAGATGCCGGAGAGTATCTTCATGATCTGCTCGGAGGTCTTGCTGTCGAGTGCTCCGGTTGGCTCGTCGGCAAGAAGTATTTCGGGGTTGTTCACGAGTGCGCGCGCAATTGCGACACGTTGCATCTGACCGCCGGACATCTGGTTCGGTTTCTTGTTTTTCTGATCGGTCAGCCCGACGCTTTCAAGCGCCTCGTTGACGCGTTTTTTACGTTCCTTCGACTTGATGCCGGCAAGCGTGAGCGAGATCTCCACGTTGGAGAAAACTGTCTGGTGCGGGATGAGGTTGTAGCTCTGGAAAACGAACCCGCAGGAATGATTCCTGTAGGTGTCCCAGTCCCTGTCCCGGTACTTTTTGGTGGAACGGCCTTCAATGATCAGGTCGCCCGAATCGTATCTGTCGAGTCCGCCAATGACGTTGAGAAGTGTCGTCTTGCCGCAACCCGAAGGTCCGAGGACGGCAACAAACTCGCTCCTGCCGAAGCTGAGCGATACGTTTTTGAGCGCCTCCACCTTCTGTCCTGTCAGCTTATATGATTTTGAAATATCTGCAAGTTGAAGCATAACGACCTTCCCCGGTGTTTTTCCGCATAATTATACTAAATAAACCTTGAAGTTTCTATAAGAATCTCAAGCGAAAACAACGCTTCTTTTGTCGAGAAAGGCGCCTGCCGTGAAAGACAGGCGCCGCAAATCAATAATTAAGTGCAGCTTCAATGCTACTAGAAACGGGAAATCCGTTTATAATTCCGGATCAGATCTCCGGAATCTCGATCTCAATCTCTCTGCCGAGCTCGGAGGACTTCACGATACCGTCGATAATTGCCTGGTTGTAGAGAATCTGCGAGGACGGAACAGGCGCGGGAAGGTTGTGACGGCAGGCGTCGATGAAGGAGCGTACCTTCTCGTAGAAGAGACCTCTCGGAAGCTCGGGAAGCAGCGGGAGTTTGATCTCCGTCTGGAGTCCCGCGACGTCCTTGTAGAGCGTCATCTGACCGCCGACGGAACCGTTCCAGCACTCTGTGGAAGGAATTCTGAGCGCGCCCTCGGTGCCGAGGATGATCGTGTCGCCCGGGGTATTGATGTGGGAAGCCCAGGAGGTGATGAAGTCGACAACGATGTCGCCGTCAAGTCTGATAAAGCCGGCCGCGAAGTCGTCCACGTTGAACCTCTTTGCGTCGGTGGGGTTGTTGTATTTCGGGTTGGGTCCGAAGAAAGCCGACTTGTAACCGGTGACCGTGAGCGGCTTCGGGTATCCGATAGCGTTGAGTACCATGTCGAGAGCGTAGCAGCCGATATCGCCGAGCGCGCCGATGCCGGCCGTTCTCTTTTCGATGAACGTGGAGTTCGGGATGCCTCTTCTTCTGCCGCCGCCGATTCTGATGTAGTAAACCTTTCCGAGCTCGCCCGCCTCAACGATGCGCTTGATCTCCTGCATGTTGCGGTCCATTCTGGGCTGGAAGCCGATGGAGAGAAGTTTTCCGGATTCTTTCTCGGCCTTGCAAACTTCAATCGCCTCTTCTGTCGTGACCGTGAAGGGCTTTTCGAGAAGAACGTTTACACCGTGCTTTAAGGCGTAGATCGTGCACTCCGCGTGAGTCGCGTTGTAGGTGCAGACGGAAACGCCGTCAAGCTGCTCGTTGTCGATCATCTCTTTGTGAGAGGGATAGAAATGAACTTTGCTGAGGTCGAAGCCGTATCTCTTCGCGAATCTCTCGGCTTTTCCGGGAATGAGGTCAGCCATCGCGACGACCTCGACGTCTTCCATGTCTCTAAGAACGAGAGCGTGGGACTCGGCTATCCAGCCGGTACCGATAATACCGTATCTGAACTTTCTGTCGGCTTTCTCGGCCTCTTTCTCAACTGTGGGTGTAAAACTGTTCAATACCTGATCTGACATATTAACCTCCGAATTTATATGTTTATCGTTTTAATGTAATCAATACTCATTTTCGCGCACTCAAGCGGAGTTTTTCCCAGCGAAGGCATGTCCTGCTCGACAACTATCCAGTCCGAGCCTGCTTCGCGCGACGCCTCGAACAGACCGGGAACGTCCTGAACGCCGTAGCCGACAGGTCTGAAGCCGAAAGCCTCTTCCTTCTCGCCGTCTTTCTGATCGCCGTCGTCGATACCGATGAGCGCGTACATTTTCGCCGGCTTCTTTCCGGGCATTACGAAGTCCTTCAGGTGGACCACGGGCGACCTTCCCGCGTATTTCCTGATGTATTCCGCAGGATCCGCGCCGCCAACGTTCACCCAGCAGGTGTCCAGCTCGGTGGCGAGAATGTCCGCGGGAACTTCTTTATAAAGAATGTCGAGTGCGTACTCGCCGTCGATTTTGACGAATTCAAAGTCGTGGTTGTGGTACAGAAGCTGAATGCCGTACTTTTTGCAGACAGCGCCGAGAATTTTGGCGCCTTCGATGACTTCGTTGAATTTCTCGTGTCCGGGTCTGTACTCCTCGGTGAGATAAGGAATCGCAATATAGCGCACGCCGATCTCCGCGTATTCGGAAATCGTGCCTTCGGGATCATTCATCATGTCGGTGAACGGAATGTGGGCGGAAACGGGAACGAGTCCGTACTTTTCGCAGAGCTCTTTCGCCTCTTTTGCGGTCTTCCCGCAGAGACCCGCGAACTCCACGCCGTCGTAGCCCATTTCAGCGACAGCCTTAAGCGTGCCTTCAAAATCGGCCGCCAGGTCGTCCCTCACCGAATAAAGTTGAAGTCCAATCGGAAATTTATCCATATATACCTCCGTTTTGTGAACCGGCTGCAAAAATAAGTGTATATTTTCGGTCCGGCAAATGATATAATTATTTTACCATTTCCGTCCGGCGATTTCAACCGTTTTTGAAAGGGTTTGGCCGCTTTCAAGATTTTTTCAGCCGGAAATCTTTAACAGAAATCGGAGGTTTTCATGAATAGATTGTTTCGTGTTACTGCCCTGGTGTTGACGGCCTTTTGCGTCTGCGCCTCACTGCTTACCGCGTGCGACAATAAAGGGAATATTGTTCCCCCGGATTCGGGTCCCAAAAAGTACAGGGCGACCGCCGAGGAGCTTCTTGCCGAGAACGAGAACACGCCTTTAAAGCAGCCGGTGCGCGGTATTTTTATCACGCCGCGAATGCGCGTTTCCGATTCTCAGGAGAAATTCAACGAAGAGTATGCGAAGGTCAAGGCCGCAGGCATCAACATGGTCGCCACCTACGAGGAAGCCAACACCAAGAAACTGATGCAGAAAGTGCTTGAGGCCTGCGAGGTTAACGGTTTGCAGGTGGTCGTTTCCGTGAACCGCATCACCACCGAGAAGCAGATCGACACTATCGTGAAGATCGTGAATATCTACAAGGACCACCCTGCCGTTATCGGCTTCAATCTGTTCGACGAACCGTCGGCCGCCAACTTCGAACTGCTCGGCAAGGAGTATGAACGCGTCAAGGAAGCGGCGGGCCCGGACAAGCTTGTTCTTATCAACTTCCTTCCCAACTACGCTTCACCCGAACAATGCGGCGTATCCGAAGAAGGTGAAGACGGTTTGACGTTCTACCAGACCTACCTCAAAAAATACTACGATATGGCGTTTTCCGACATCGTGTCCTTCGACTTCTACCCCTACCGCTCCAAGCAGTCAGGCGACGTCAAGAATTACGCGAATATGATCTCGAACTTCTGCGATATCATGAAGATCGCCAACGAGCGCAAACTCGGCGCCTGGGGATACGTTCAGTGCGGCGAGTGGAACGGGACCAGAACGCCGAACAAAGAGGAACTTCTTCTGCTCACGAATTTTCACCTGATGTTCGGACTTAAAGGCTACTCGTACTTCCTCTACGTGACGCCGATCAACGGAGAGACGGCCGAGGGCTTCTTTAATGGAATGGTCACCTACGAAGGAGAGCCGACCGAGACTTATTACAAGGTGAAGGATACCGCAGCGGAAATCGACGGCATGAAGGGCGTGTATCTCGATTTTGACTTTAAGGGTGTCGTTTACGACAAGATCGACCAGCTGTGGGGCGACAAGATCGATCCCGTTTTTGATTTAAAAGAGTTTGCGGGTCTCAAGAAGATGGAAGCGGAAGGCGCCGTGATGGCGGGATGCTTTGAGGCAGAAGACGCCAGAAAAGGCTTCTATGTCGTGAACTGCGACACCGCTTTAATGACGCCGGTAACGCTGACCTTTGACGGAATCGTGAATTTCAAAGTCTGGACAAAGGACGGTCTGACGGAAATGGGCGCCGACAGTGAAATCCAGCTGAAGCTTGACCCGGGCGCAGCGAATTTCGTGATTATCGGATAAAACAGCTAATCATATAGAATGAGCGGCGGAGGCCTTCTCTGATTTCAGGGGCCTCCGCCGCGTTCTTTTTATCGCAACATTAAAAATTACTTCTCGACAAACTTCAAATACATCTCCACGAAGTCCTCGTTCTTGAACGTGAACGGATGGTTCTTCAGTCTGACCGGGTTCACAGACGACGCCAGCAGCGGCACGTCGTCCGCTTTGATTTTGGGATATTCAAGCCCCAGTTCGGACATCATTTTGTCGAACCTTTCGCAGAATTCCTCGGGCAGACAGTCGAAAACCATCTTCGCCGAGAACGCCAGCCGGCCGTACAGCTCCTCGAAACCTTCCTTCGGCAGGCGGATTCCGAAAGTATCCTCCGTGATTTCGTCGAGCATCTTTTCAAAGCAGACTCTGACGCAGGAAGCGGCGGCGTGACCGTGGGCGATTCCGTAGAGCGAAGTGAGTTTGTAGCTCATCGCGTGACCTGCGGTGGTCTGAGTGATGTTGATCGCCCTTCCCGCGTTGTATGCAGAGCTCATCATCTCGCTCCAGACGTCGAGCGCGTTCTTGTCATTAATAGTTACCTGCTTTTTGCCGACGCCGAAGTAGCGCGCGTAATTCATCATCAGGTGGCCGGCTGCGAACTTCGCGAGTCTGGCGCTGATCTGGTCCGCGTTTACGCTCCAAATGCTCTCGATGCAGTGGCAGAGCGCGTCGAGAAAAGTCGCCCTCTTCTGGTACGGAGGAAGAGTCGCCAGCACCTCGGGCCACAAAACGGCCAGGTCGGGAATGATCCTCTTATCTGTCACCGACTGCTTCTCGCCATTATAGTAGATGACCGCGTACCTGGTCGCCTCGCTGCCCGTTCCCGCCGTGGTCGGAATCGCAATCAGTGGAATGTCGCTGATATTGATGTCGCCGAGATCCTGGTCGAGGTAGTTGCCGCCCTTCGACTCGTCCTTCGCCTTCGCGAAAAGCTTGATGCACTTCGCCACATCGATCGCGCTTCCGCCGCCGACCGCCATAATCGAGTCGCACTTGCCCTTCTTGAAAGCCTTTACGCCCTTAACCACTTCTTCATAAAGCGGATTCGGATGAAAACCGCTGAAATAGACCTTGTCGACGTCGAGCTTTTTGATCTTTTCCGCAATCGGCAGAAACTCGAACGAGCTGTCGGCTACGACGAGCGTCTTCAAACATTTTCTCTTTTTCAGGAATTCTAAAAGCTCGGTGCCGTCATGCTCAAAAATCATGTCGACGTTCGTAAGCGGCGGCATCACCGAAACCCCGTTATCGTCAAGAAAAATCCTCAAAATATCACTCCTTAAACAGGTAATTAAACCTTCCCAGCGGCGCCGAATCTCCGTTGCGGTAGAAATCCATCACGTCGTGTTCCTGCATATTGTCGCTCCATTTGAACTCAAAATCAAGAGTTCCGTTCGCACGCTCAAGAAGCTTCCGCGGCACCGAAAGCGTCAGGAACCTTCCTTTCCGCGAAATACTGCCCTCGCCGGCTGTGACCCAGGTAAAGCTGCCCTTTTCGGCTGTCGGGAAATACTTTTCAACTAAAACCGTGTTCCTTCCGGTGCGGGACCTGTTCACGACAAGGTCGTAGCCCTCCCAGCCGGTAGCTTTTGAGCGGTCGGCGTCAATGAAGAGAGTCATCCAGTTGTCGCCTTCGGGCTTCGTGACGTTTTCAGCGCACTCGACAAGGAAATACACGTTTTCGGCGTCGCGCGCCACCTTGGCGGAAATGATGTCGTTCCTGCCGGTTTTGTTGACGTAATGGCAGCCCTTGAAGCCGTCCCAGTCGCGGTGAATCGTGGTGCCCTTGTCGTTTAAATATTCCGGCAAGACGTCGTTCCACTGCGAAACGGGTCCGTAAATGTCAATGGTTTTCGGCGCGGAGGCGGGAATACGCTTCGCGGCGCCTTTGTATCTCCTGATGTTGGAAGCCATCTGCAAATAGTACGAGTCGAGGTAGCCGTCCTTGTCGGGCTCGATATCGCGGCTGTGTTCACGGTCGAACTGGTCGACCATCGCCAGCTGCGTCGAATCGGGATCGAGAACCCAGGGCTCGTGGTACTGCCCCATAATCCACTCGTTCCAGCCTGTGATGAATATGTGGTCGGGACCGATGTCAAGCGCCCGCTCCCACTGTTCCTGAACGTTGTACCCGTATTTATAGGAATCTTTCGTGAGTTTGGAGAATCTGTCCTTGTAGGTAAAACTGCGGCCGTATGTGTCTTTCGCGTTGAAATGCGTGCAGATGTGTTCGTCGTTGCAGTTCTGGGCGACGCCGACCGTCATCATCTCGCAGGAGCCATCCGGTCTTTCACCGTACTTATGCTGCGGGAACTTCTCGAGCCAGCCCCACTCCTTGTCGTTGTGCGGTCCGCATCCGTACCCGGGCTGTCCCGGCCTGAAAGCGAAAAACGACTTTATCTCTTCGAGAATCCTGTTGTCCGCATCGCACACGCCCTTTTCGCGAATGGACTCCGGATGGCACATAACCATCGGCTTTCCGTCGATCCTGAACCAGAGATCTGAATAAAGACCCGGTTTGTACAAGTTCTGGTAGAGCGCTCGAAGCATCTTCTCGGTGTTCTTGTGGGGCCAAAAATTCATCATGAACGCAAACTGCGGGGTCTTCACGCCGTCCTCGCGCATTCTGTGCATCTCGGCGAAAAGCGGTTCGTAGGCCGATCTCCAGACAAGCGCGCCGTTGGTGGTGTCGAAGAGCAGAAAGTCGACGCCGGCGTCCGCGAGCATCTGCATGTGGTGGCGGATCACGTACGGGTCGGAGTCTTTATAGAAGCCGAGGAAGGGCTCGTGCCAGAAGCACGTGAACGGTCTCTCTCCCCAGGCGCGGTGCTTTTCATTGTACTCCGCCGCCGGGAACTTCTCGAGAACTTCGGTGACGTCCACAGGCCGTGAATTCGTGCAGCGTTCGTGCCAGGTCCAGTAGAAGATTCCGACCTTTCTGTCCTTCACGCCGCCCACGTCTTCAACAGACGCGACTTTCCTTCCCAGCATGTCGGTTGCCTCCCAGGTCTCGGCGTGAACGTTCCTCAGCTTCGACTCAGGCGTCGGCTGATATTCAACACCATCGTAAAGGCTTTCAGGCGTAAAATTCAGCGCGTGAATGCTGGCTGAACCGTCAAGCTCCACCGAAACCTCGTGTTCGCCTTTACCGACCGGATCTACCGGACACTCCGCGTCGTCGGTGCCGTCGCATGAGCTTGAAAGCGCGCAAAGTCCGACGGGTTTCCCGTCAACTTTTATGGTAAGCAAAGAGACGTTGTGAGAGCCGCTGAAAGTCACGACGCACTTCTTCTCGTCACCGTCAAACCTGATTATCGAATTCTTGTATTCTGCCATAGCCGGAACCTCCGCAGTTTTTTATCATTATACCACTTTTTTGACGGCTGTGAAAGCGGAAAAGCGAATTGAATTCACGAATTGAATTCACGAACATTCTTCAACGGATTTTCAACGTTCCGCTTTATAAACCGGCTTCACTGTGGTATAATTAAAAATCGGGGTGATGAAAATGATCTCCGACACGCATTTACATTCGGCATTTTCAATGGACTCAAACACCGTTCCCCGCCTGAACGCAGAGAGCGCTGAGTCTTCAAAAATAAATACTATTGCCTTCACCGAGCATTTCGACGGCTATCTCGACGGACGCGCTCCCGACGATTTCAACCAGGACGACTACTTAAGAGAGATACTTGCTCTTAAAGAAGAGTTCTCCGGTAGAGTCGGCATACTCACCGGAATCGAGCTGGGAATGCAGCCCGACAAGTGTATCGTCGACCTGTGCGCGAAGCGGATCGAAGGACTTACTCTCGACCACGTCATCGGTTCGATGCACTACGTGAGCGGTCTCGACGTTTACGATTCATCCTATTTTCAGGGGAAAAGCAAGCGTGAAAGCTTCTCACTGCTGCTCACCGAAACGCTTGACTGCCTGCACAAATTCAGCTACGTCGACACCCTCGGGCACATAGACTACTCTTCCCGCTACGCTCCCTACGAGGACCGGCAACTGCGCTACGGAGAGTTTCCGGACGAGTTCGACGCGCTCTTTAAATTTATGATTTGGAACGGAATCTCGCTCGAGTTCAACACAAAGACCGCCGGAAGAGTTCCCCCCGACCCTGAGATTTGGACCCGCTACAAGGAACTCGGCGGCGAGCTTATAACCTTCGCCAGCGACGCTCACAAACCATGGCTCGTCGGCTACGAGTTCGGAAAATACTCGGAATTCCTGAAAAACCTCGGCTACCAATACACTTTCCGTTACGAAAACAGAAAGCCGGTCGCCGAAAACCTATAAATCTTCTACGACAGATTACTTACCGGAGAGAAAAATGAACTGGGAAATTGCATACACAAACGATTCTAATTTTGTAAACGAATACACGACGCCGGACGAGATACGCGCGGCCGGACTTTCGGTTCTAAAGGCCCACGTTCCCTGCTGCTTCGAGAAGGAGCTTGAGCTGGCCGGGTTCGAGAACGACTTTTACTACGCCTCGAACATCTTAAACCTCAAAAAGTACGCCGGCACGAACGTCTGGTACTTTTCCGAATTCAGCGCTTTCGAATTCGACAGTATTGTTTTTGAGGGAATACTCGGCCGCGCCGACGTCTTCGTCAACGGCGAGATTTGCCGCGAGCTTCCTGAAGGATTCGCGGAGCTCAGGATTCATGACGGAATAGTCGACGGAGACAACACAGTGGTCGTTCACTTCCATCCCTCCGACAAGCCCTTCTCGCTCAAAGGACTTGTCAAAAACGCCTATATCAAGAGGAAAAGAAAGTGCGAGATCAGGAACGCCTACATCAGGACCGAGTCGCTCGACCCGGAGGAAGAGAGCGCAGTCGTGCGTTTTACCGCCGAAGTGGATATCAGGCGCGACTCCGTTCACGAATTCCAGCACCTCAACTGCAAGGCGGAGATCAAGGACGAAAAGCGCGTTTACTCGTCCAAGTGCGACCTTTTCGGCTCCAAGATCGACCTCACCGTGGAAGTGCCGCGCGCCAAGCTCTGGTGGCCCAAGAACTACGGAAGGCCCTATATTTACGACGCGTCGATAACAGTTTACGACGGCGGCAGGCAGCTTGACGAGTTTGACGTCTCGCTCGGAATCAGGACCGTCTGGCTGGAGACCGAGATAACCGAAGGAGGTGGCGAAATCTCCTATATTTCGGTTAACGGAAAGCGTCTATGCCTATCGGGACCCGCCTGGCGCCCCGCGGATTTAATGTCTTTTGAAGACGAAGAGCGCCTCGAAAAGGTGTTCGAGTCCGTCACCGATCTCGGCTGCAACGTTCTTTACGTCGCAGCCGGAACCGACCTTAACTCCGAGCTGTTCTACGACCTCTGCGACAGGAACGGTATCGCGGTCGTTCGCGAGTTCCAGGCCGAGGAAATCGGGAATAACGACATCTCACGTGCTAAGATTCGCGCCACAGCGGAGTTCCTGAGGAACCATCCCTCGGTGATCGCGGCGTGTTCGCGCTCGGCTTACGTTCCGGATGTGCTCAAAAACTTAACGCCCGAGATTCCGTTCATCCCCTGCATCGGCAGTGAGGGTTCGGTTTTTGACGTCTGCGAACACGTTCTTTCGATGCCATCCTCTTCTACCGTTAAGAAATTCATTCCCAGAGACGTTGTCTGGCCTGCGGTTGACCCGGATCGCGGAATCAACCCGGATTATTCGATTCACTCTTCCGATCCATTTGCAGGAAAGTTTGTAAATTCTGATGATATCGAGGCCGGTGTGCTCAGGTTCTTCGACAAAAAAATCGAGAAAATGAACCCGTTCCTCAGGCAGTCGCAAATAGTTCAGGCGGAGTACCTTAAAGGTGTTATCGAGAACGCGCGTGCAACCAAGAGTTCCGGGAACGGAATCATCTGGCAGTCTCTCAGCGACGGCTGGCCCTGTTTTTCTGACTCGGTCACAGACTATTTCAACGTCCGCAAACTCTCCTATTTTTACGTAAAAAGATCGCAGAGCCCGCTCGTGCTCGTATTCACGAAGAGCGACGAAAGAGACTTTTATGAGCTCCACGCCGTGAACGATCTTCAGTACGGAGACGAGATCACGTTTGTAGTTAAAGATCTGACCGAATCGGGAAAGATAGTGGCAAGCGGAATGGCGGAGATTTCGCCCAACAGCAAAACTGTTCTCGAAAAGGTCCGTCTTGACAAAAACGGATTCTATCTGATCTCCTGGACGCCCCGCACCGGCAGAAGCATAACGAATCACTTCTTCGTGAACGAGGGCGGAATCGACTACAACTCGTACACGGAAGCGCTCAAAAAATGCGGATTTTACGAGTTTGAAGGCTTCGAAGAGTAATCCGGATGCGTTTTTGCGTTCCTGCTCTTCAAAAATCAAAAAAACGGTTGACAGGTCTCTTCCCGAGTGGTATTATATTCAATGCCTTTGAGAAGGCCTTCGATCCGAGATGTGGCTCAGCTTGGTAGAGCGCTGCGTTCGGGACGCAGAAGTCGCAGGTTCAAATCCTGTCATCTCGACCAATATTAAACGCCGCACGCTAAGGATAAATTCCGGCGTGCGGCGCTTTTTTTATTCCGGTGCAAACTGTTATCCGTATATCTCCGCCTCGTAAATACTGAACCAGCTCTCGCCCTCGCGGATGAACCGTACGTACCTGGCATCGAAATCAAGGTCTCTAAGCTTGACAAAAATCTCTCCCGAGCTGAAGGAAGCCAGGGTCGTATAGTTTTCACCGTCCGTGGAATATTCTATTCTGTACGGCACCCATGCGGCTTCAAGATACAGAAGAATCCCCTTTACGTTCTTAACCTCACCGAGGTCGACCCTAAGCCACGATTCGCCTGAGGGCAGCGAACCCCAGCGCGAAGTCAAGTTGCCGTCAACGGCGTACGCGGCGGCAAGCGCTCCTTCGACCGACGCCGCCTTCACTTTCTTCTTCAGCGCGATATTTTCGAAAACAGGCGTTGCGGTCTTCTTATCCTCTTCATTTGCGGCGTATACCCTCACCGCGGTGACTTTTTCCTCCTTAAGCGTACGAATTCTTATGAACCTGGCCGCTTTTCCGTGGAGGTTGATCTCGGAGAAATTCAACCCTTCTGAGGCAAAAACGTCGAACCTTGAGAACTTGCCGTCTTCGCCGGCTGTCAGCACCACAAACGGCGCTTCCAGTTTTTCCCAGTCGATAAGGACCGCGCCAACCTCTTTGACGCCTCCCAGATCGACGGTGAATAAATTGTTTTTCCCGGTAAGCTCGGAAGCGATTATATCTTCATCGGACCTTTCCTCAGGTTTTTTATACCCGGATTTAGTAATATGCGGAGGCTCCGGAGAGGGGGCGCACCTGTTTTCGACGTCGTAAACAACGCGTGTCTCTTCAATCTTCGCGGAAGCTTCGGCGTGTATTTTTTCGGATGATGAACATGCGTAAAAAGTGTAGTCACCCTGCGAGACGATGTAGCGGCTGTTTTCGCTGTCGTAACTGAAAATGTCGTCGCCGGTGACGGTAATCTTCACGGTTTCCGATTTCCCCGGTTTTAAAACGTCAGTCTTTTTGAAACCGCAAAGCTCTCTCTCCGGCTGCTCCAGCACCGTTTCAGGCTTCGATACGTAAAACTCGACCACCTCGCGCCCTTGCGTTTTGCCGTTGTTTGTGACAGTGACGGAAAGCTCAAAAGTGCCGTCTCCGTTATTCTTCACAACGAAACCGCTGTATTCGAAAGTAGTGTACGATAGCCCGTATCCGAACGGATAGGCCGTCGCGACGTCAAAAGTATTGTAGTATCTGTAACCGACGTAGATATCCTCGTAATAGACGACCTTTCCGGGATTTCCGGGAAACGATGTGTACTCAGGTACGTCGGAATACTTGACGGGCCACGACATGGTTGTCTTTGCCGAAGGGTTGACGTCTCCCGATAAGACGGCCGCGACGGCGTTGCCGGCGTTCTGGCCGGGATAGCCGATGAACACTACCGCGTCGACAAGGTCGCGCCAGGAACACACCTCTACGGGGTTTCCGGTGTTGATAAGTACGATAACCTTTTTGCCTGCAGCGTGAAAGGCCTCTGAAACAACTCGAATCATCTCAGACTCACGGTCATTCAGAAGAAAATCACCTTTTGAAGGACTGTTGTCGGCGCCTTCCTGAGTATCGCGCGATATCACTATTACGGCGGCGTCGGCTCCTTTAGCGCAAGACGAAGCATATCTTTCGGACACTTTCGCGTCCTTCGTGGGATCGGTTTTGGAGTGGTCTTCGGAATACTTGAAAATGTTGCCGCTCTCGTCGTAGACACTCAGTTTATTACTGTTTTCGATACCTTCAACGATGTTGACGTTGTAGGAAGGAGTAACGCCTCCTGAGCCTGAGCCGCCGAAGCGAGTTCTGTATGCTCCGTTTCCGAAGACAGCCACTGAAGTGCCTTTCGAAAACGGCAGCGCTTCATTGTCGTTTTTGAGCAGAACGATAGTGTCGCAACCGGCCTGCTCTGAAATTATGGAGTGATTCTTGAAATCAACTTCGGTGTTCATCTGAAGTCCGCTGAACGTCGGCGACTGCGTCACGGCGTAAAGAATATGCTCGCAGCACTTGTCGAGAGCTTCTCTGTCAACGCGTCCGGTCTTTAGGCCGGCAAGAATATTCTTCGCGTTTTCAGCCTCTCCGCCCGGCATGTAAATATCGTTCAAAGCGTTAACTTTATCCTCGATGGCACCGGCCGCTCCCCAGTCCGTCATAACCATTCCCTTGTAGCCCCATTCGCCGCGTAGAATTCCGGTTAAAAGCTCTTTGTTGATGGAGTTGTGGATACCGTTCAACTGGTTGTACGAGGACATGATCGAAACGGGGGACGAATTCCTGACCGCGAGCTGAAAAGGTTTCAAATATATCTCGCGGAGCGCCCTCTCGGTCATAGTTGAGCTGACGGAACCTCTTGAGGTCTCCTGCTCGTTGGCGACAAAGTGCTTTAAACACGCGCCTGCGCCGGCGGACTGCATACCTTTAACGTAAGCCGACGCGGAAAAGGCTGTCAGAAGCGGGTCTTCGGAACAGTACTCAAAATTGCGTCCGCCAAGAACGTTCTTCTGAATGTTCATACCGGGCGCCAAAACAATATCTATCCCAAGCGCGAGAGAATCTTCGCCCATGGCACGGCCGACTTTGTTTATAAGCTCGCCGTCCCAGGATGAAGTCATGTTCATAACCGACGGATACCATACGGATGTATCGTACCTGACTCCCGCAGGGCCGTCGTTGACTGTTATAGACGGCACGCCAAGCCTCTCGATTTCGTACGTTCCGCCTGAAGCGCCTGTCTTCTTCGGGTTGCCAGTTCCCGCGATAAGCTGCGCTTTTTCAACGTCGGTCATCTCCGCTACCACGAGAGGTATCGAATCATCTGTGAGCTGAACAAGACCGTCCTTAGTCCTAAGAACAGCTTTGTCAAACGGTTTTCCGTTTTCGTCCTCAAAAATAACTTCTATATCAACCGTACCCCCTTTCGCCGGCGCATCGAGCGTTACGGTATCCGCTTTCTCAAAAACAGACTCTGTCTTCTCACCATTTCCGGAAACCGCCTTGACACGAATTCTGCCGTCAGGAATTGACGAATCCGAAATCAGCTCATAATCGATATCGATCTTGTCGGAAACGGTCAGCCCCGTGATCTTAAGCTCAATATCGCTCATTTTTTCAGGTTCGTCGTCAGACCGCCTGCAACCCGAAGAAGCGGCAATCAAGAGTATAAAAGCAAGAATGATAGTCAAATAACGTTTAAACATGAGATATCTCCCGGTATTTTTTTAACTCTATCACATCAGGTTGCGGTTGTTAATACGAAACGTAAAGATCGGCAAGGATCTTTTCAACAGAAGCTTTGTCTTTTATGTCTGCCGTGGTTATTATTGCGACTCCGAGATCGTTCTGCGCGTAGTTAAGCTTCGCGATATGCGCGACTGCGTTAAGCGGCACGAAAAGCTGCCCGTTTTTCGTGAACGGCGCTACCGGAACCGTGTAGGAGAAGTCGTTGCACGGAACTCTGGTGCTCCCGTCGCTAAACGTAAACGCCCTGTCTTTATAAGTCACAGTCGCGCCGCCGTCTTTGATTTCAACGGTCATGTTTTTCACAACGTTCAGCGACGATGCCGGAACGAAAACTCTGCCTTTATACATAACCGGAACCACTGACGTGTCGGGTTCGTACACGGGAACTGATTTCAGACCCGAGAGAGCGTACGGTCTGTTAGCGGTAAATGAAGCGCCGTCGGCAACGACATTCCTGACTTTTTCACCCAGCTTCACTTCGCCCGTTTCAACTCTGTAAGCATAATTGAATCTGGCGTTGGGCGCGGCGTCACCGAGGTCAAGAAACTCCATAACGGTGCCGTTTACCGTAGAATTGTCTGCCCATTTGAAATTGAACTCTTTGGCAAGACCGCACTCGCTGTCGTTCAGCGTTATGACAATGTAGTTGCCTTCGGTGTAAACCTCCGCGCCGCAAATTATTTCAGTGTTCCAGCCGTCCTTAAACTTTTCAACCGAGCGGTCAACGGGCTTAACTATCAGGTCGTAGCCGTACCAGCCGTTAGAAGCGTTGCAGTCGGTGTCTACGAAAAGATTCATCCAGTTAACCCCTTCAGGAGCGGTTATATTGTCCTTGCAAACGGCAAGAAAATACGTTTTCCCGTTCGCCCTGCTGACCTTGGCGGTGACGAAATCGTTGCGGCCGGTTTCGTTTTTATATTTGACAAGTCCGCCGTAGCCCAGAGAGTCGCGATGTATCGTGTCACCTGACGTATCGCCGTATTCGGGCCGGACGTCCGCCCACTGTTCAAGACCGCCGGCAGGATCAATGTCATGCTGACCCGAAGCCGCGGGTGCCTGCCTTGCGCCTTTAAACTCACGTATAAACGAAGCGAGCTGATAGTAGTAGTTGTCGCCGAAGCCGTCTCTCATCGGCTCGATGTCACGGCTGAATTCGGGGTTGAAGCAGTCGACGTAAAAGCTTTGCGACCATGAAACGTACGTGTTCGCGATCAACGGGTTTATCGTTCCTTCCCAACGCCCCGCGATCCACTCGTTCCACTCGGTAATAAGAACTACGTAAGGGTCGACTTCCGCCGCGTATTTCATCTGCTCGGCGAAGAAAAGACCCTGCCCCGTCGTCGCAAGGTTGAACTGGAATTCGTCTCTTGAACCGTCTGCGAGTTTGCCGATCTTAGGCTGCTTGCCGTCGTGAAAGCTTCTGCCGCTGCTTGTGTTTGCGAGAATTCCCGCGGAAATTGAAATCTCCTCGACTTCGTTATTTTTAGCCGTGTTGTAGGAGGAAACCTGCGGCGACTCGCACATCCAGGTCCAGAAATTCTTTCCTTCCTCAACGTTTTCTTTTAGAGCCCAGCACCTTCTCGTCGAGAAATTCGCTGTCAGCGCCTTTGTCTCTTTGGAAACTGAATCAAACGTGCCGAGAATAAGAGGCTTGCCGTCATATATCACGTAGAGGTCAGAGTACTTTCCTGTAGAGTAAATATTCTCCCAGATATCGAGAAAAACGTTCTCAACATTTTCGTGGCCTCCGAGGAAGAAGCATATATCCGGAGTTTTAAGACCCTCTTTTCTCATCTGTGCGTATTCTTTAAAAATCGCCTTGTAGCTTGTCGTAAGGGGGTTCCCGTTTGTGACGTCGAGGAAAATGAAATCGATTCCGATGTCTGCCAGCATCGAAGCGTGCTTTCTGATTATCCATCTGTCGTTTGTAAGATAATAACCGAAATAAGGCTCGCCCCAGAAATGGCCCCATCCCTCAGGACCTTGTGTGTAAGCCTTTTTTACTCCTTCAAGCCCCTTCTCGCGGTATATTTTGTAATGGTCGTAGATCTTCTGGTCTCCGTACGTGACGTTCGTCGGCGTAAACCAGATCTGATAGAAAATGCCTACGAGCTTGTCGCGCGGTACCGAGGTTCCGTAATTGACGCTTCTGCCAAGTTCGTCGACCGCGGTCCACGTGTCCGGATAAAGGTCGCGTAAAAGCGTCAGATCAGCGGGCACATAAGGCTCGGGAATCCTGTCCTTCCAGTTGATCTTTATATTATCCATCACGCATTCGCCGGAGCTTCCGCCGCATGCCCAGAATGCGACATAGCCAGAATCGTCTATTTCGTGTCCGAAATTCGTTTTAGATTTGCTTTTCCCGTTCGCGTCGAAGAGTGTGACCTGTTTCCCGTCCTCGATCTTTACCGTCATCACAGTCTTCTTTTCGGTGCCGTCCGTAGCGGCAACCGTGATCACGTTGTTTACGGTGTCATCGGTAATTATGACGTGCCGGAGCTCAGAAAAATCGACGTCGCATTTGAAAACCTTGACCGATGGCCATGTGGTGATAATTCCGACTCTGTTGCAGTGAAAAGCGATCCATATCCCGTTGGGACCGACGGCTGCGAACTGCTCGTTATTCATAGGCTGCCTGAGACCGATATATCCCGAGACGTTGTCTGACAAGCCCTTCCTGGCAGCCTTTAAATCAAGCTCGACAGTCAAAGTGTCGGCTTTCACTTTCTCTTTTAAAGCGAGAAACGTATGGTTTGTTTTGCTGCAGAAAACGCCGTCTTTGAATGTTCCTTCCGGGTTGATGAACCAGACCTTGTCGTTCGTTTTCAGCTTCTCGTCGAAGTTCTGTTCAAACGAGTGTTCTTCAGGCGTTGCAGGCTGAGCCGTTTCACCGGTCTCCGGCGCTGTTATGCCGTCGTCAAAGACGTAAACTTCGCCCGGCTTTTCACGCGTACCCGGACCGGCGCAAGACGCCAGGATAACGAATATCACACCCAAAAGTAAGCACACAACTCTTTTCATCGCTTTACGACCTTTCTATATTTTTATTAATTCTACAACTTTCCGATTGCAAATATAATTGCAATTGCATTATAAACGATTGCAAAATAGATTATTAGTGATATAATTTAACCGGGAGTTGATTTTATGGAACTTATCGGCATCTATACCGTGCATAAGACCGGCAGCGGAGAGATCGAAAACGATTATCCTGTTCACAGTCACATATCCTTCGAGATACTCTTTCTTGTTAGCGGAAACTGCGAAATGCTTATCGGCGACACGCGTTATAAAATGAACCCCGGAGACACGGCTTTTATTTCCGAAAATGTCCCGCACGGTTTTTTCGCGAACGACGGTCCGTTTGATTTTTACGCTGTCCAGTTCATTCCGCGCGTCAGCCCCGCGATACATGTCGAAAACGATCTCTCTGAACTGAACAAAATATGCAAAGAGAAAGGCGGCTCGGTATTCAAGTTCGACGATTCGATAACGGGCGTTGTAGAATGCTGCCTCGGCAGAATCTGCCGCGAGCGCAGAGACACTGACGTCACATTGTATTTTTCGTATATAAAGTCCGTTCTGTACGAGCTTCTCCACCACTCCGCGCAAAAGGAAGGCGTTACTGAAGCAAGAAACGAAAACGCAAAAAGCAACATAGAACTGTTTAACGCCATTTCCGATTACATATCGGCAAACCTGAACGATATTTCGAATATGACTTTTGTCGAAAACGTATTTCATTACAGCAAGTCTCACGTGAACAAAGTTTTCAATTCCGTGGTGGGCATGTCTGTCTGGAAGTATATTACCGTAAAGCGCCTTGACCTCGCTAAAAATCTGCTCGCTGACGGCTGCAGCGCCAAGAACGCGGCGATAAAAAGCGGTTTCAGCGATTATTCCGTTTTTTATAAAGCGTTCGTAAAGGAGTTCGGCGCGCCTCCATCGGGAGTTAAAAAGAGAAACAGTTAAATGTTCTAAAGCCGGAGAGTGTGCTGCGACTTAGCTAATTCGGAATTTAACAGCTTCATGCCGGCGCATTCGAACCTTGGCGCCCGATTTCAGTTTAAAATGCAAAAATGTCACTCTGTATTCCGTGTTTAATCTTGACTTTAAAGCGCGCGGGATATAAAATACTTATTTGGCGGAATGAATGTTTGGCCGCCGAAACGGAGGTACAATTATGGAACAGAAGTTTTATCACATGACCATTGCCGGTCTTGAAAGAGATCTCCCCCTCTGCCGTCTCAACGACAAACTTATGATTGGCGCTTTCGTCATTTTCGGCGACCCCGAACTGACAGTCGCCTGCGCAGGGAAGCTTCTTGAAAAAGCGCCCGAGTACGACTACATTATCGCTCCCGAGGCGAAGGCCATTCCTTTGATTCACGAAATGGCGCGCCAGGACGGCAACAGAAAGTACATTCTGGCCAGAAAGAACCCGAAGCTCTACATGTCCGGCGTTTTCCGCGCTTCCGTTAGGTCTATCACGACCGACAAAGAACAGGTGCTCTACCTCGACACCGCAGACGCAGAGCTCATGAAGGGCAAGAGAATCATCATTCTCGACGACGTTATCTCCACCGGCGAGTCTTTGAGAGCCGTCGAAGCACTCGTGAACAAAGCCGGCGGCAACATTATCGCCAGAATGTGCATCCTCGCCGAGGGCGACGCCGCCTCAAGAGACGACATCATCTACCTCGAGAAGCTTCCGCTTTTCGACTCTCAGGGCAACCCGCTCGATTAATACCGCTTACGTTTTCCGGTCCCCAAAAGCTGAGTCACCGGAATTCCGATAGATTATTATTCCCTATTTTCAGGAGAAAATTGTAATGGCTGAATTTTTAACTAATGAAGACAAAAGAACATGCTACTGCGGCGAAGTTTCCGAACAGATGATCGGAAGCGACGTTTGCGTAATGGGCTGGGTTCAGAGAAGGCGCGACCTCGGATCGCTCATTTTTATCGACCTCCGCGACAGAACGGGAATCGTCCAGCTCGCCTTCGGCGACGCGACTGACCGCGGTGTTTTCGAAAAAGCGCTCTCCTGCAGAGCCGAGTACGTTATCTGCGTACATGGTAAAGTTATCCGCAGAGGCGGCGCGGTCAACCCCAACATCGCCACAGGTGCAGTTGAGATCGACGTCTCTTCTCTCAAGATACTTTCCGCCGCCCAGACTCCGCCTATCGAAGTAAGCGACTCGCGCAAGGTTAAGGACGAGACTGCTCTCAAGTACAGATATATCGATTTGAGAAGGCCCGAGCTTCAGAGAAACATAAGGATCCGCCACGAGATCGCCCGCATCGCACGCGAATACTATTACGAAAACGGATTCTACGAGATTGAGACTCCTATGATGATCAAGCCCACTCCGGAGGGAGCGCGCGATTATCTCGTTCCTTCCAGGATCCACAAGGGACATTTTTACGCCCTTCCCCAGTCGCCCCAGATCTACAAGCAGCTTCTTATGGTCTCCGGTTTCGACCGCTACATCCAGATCGCCCGCTGCTTCAGAGACGAGGATCTAAGAGCCGACCGTCAGCCCGAATTCACTCAGATCGACCTTGAGATGTCGTTTGCGACTCAGGAAGATATCATGGCCATGAACGAAGGCTTTATAAAGCGCGTTTTCAAGGAGGTTCTCGGCGTTGAGGTCGAAACACCCATGAAGCATCTGACTTTCCGCGAGGCGATGGACAGGTACGGCTCCGATAAGCCGGATACAAGATTCGGCATGGAAATTCAGGATATCACCGCGAAGGTCGAAAATATCGACTTCGTCGTGTTCAGGCAGGCAGTTGAGGCAGGCGGCAGCGTGAGATGCATCATAGCCGAAAACGCGGCTCAGGAGCTCACAAGAAAAGAGATCGACAAGCTCACCGAACACGCCAAAGGTATCGGCGCGAAAGGTCTCGCATATATCCGCTGGGTCGATGAAACTCCCTCCTGCTCTTTCGCGAAATTCCTCAAGGAAGGCGAGCTCGAAAAGCTCTGCCAAGACACGGGAATGAAGCGCGGCGACGTTATGCTGATTCTCTCCGACAAAGATAAGACCGTTCTTCCGGTTCTCGGCGCGCTTCGCCTTATTTTAGGCAAAAAGCTCAATCTTATTCCCGAGAACAAATTCAATTTCCTGTGGATCACCGAGTTCCCGTTCTTCGAGTGGAACGATGAGACGAACCACTGGGACGCAATGCACCACCCGTTCACGATGCCCCTCGAGGAGTGCCTCCCGTATCTGGAGACCGACCCCGGCAAGGTACGCGCGAAGTGCTACGATATGGTTCTGAACGGAACGGAGCTCCTCTCCGGTTCTATTAGAATTACAGACTGGCAGCTTCAGGAAAAAATGTTCGCGGCTCTCGGAATGGGCCCCGAGGAAATCGACAGAAAGTTCGGCTTCCTGGTTGACGCCTACAAGTACGGCGCTCCTCCGCACGGCGGTTCGGGAATGGGCCTCGACAGGCTCGCGATGGTCATGTGCGGCGCCGACAGCCTCCGCGACGTGCTCGCGTTCCCGAAGGTCCAGAACGCCTCCGAACTGATGAGCGGCTGCCCCGCCCTTCCCGACGATGAGAAGACTCTCGCAGAACTGGGAATCAAAGTAATTGAAACTGAAGAATAATTAAAAGAACGCGCGGCTCGAACGGACTTTAAAACCCGATCGGCCGCGCGTATTCTGTCTATTTTCTAAGGAAGCGCTGATTAAATGCTCTTTACGCAAGCGGCGAATAACTGGCTGCGTACACTTGAGTGTAGTTCGGTAATATCAACGGTTCTTTTCGCCTTTAAGGTGTCTGACGACAGATTTGCTGCCGCTTGCTTTGCGCGAGCTCCCCTCTCGCAGTACCTCTGTACAGCTTCGGGGTCGCGCACGCAAAAATAGCTATTAAATCTGCGCTTCCCTAATTTGTGATTATCTGACTACTCTTCCCGATCCGTCGCCTTTAGCCAGTTTTTCGACCTCCGCGACTGAAACCATATTGAAGTCGCCTTCAATCGAGTGCTTCAGGCACGAAGCCGCAACCGCGAAGGCAACCGCTTCCTGAGGCGTCTTTCCGTTCAGGAACGAATAAATAAGGCCCGCGCTGAAGGAATCGCCGCCGCCGACTCTGTCGACGATGTGAATGCGGTACTTCTTCGAATAGTAGAATTCTGAACCGTCGTAAAGCATTCCCTGCCACTCGTTGTCGCTGGCGTTGATCGAAGTTCTCAGAGTGTAGGCGACGTATTTCGCGCCAAACATCTGCTGCAGTGCCGCCGCGGAACGTTCGTAGCCGGCCAGGTCAAGCTTTCCGCCCTTAACGTCGGTCGCGTCGCCTGCGTTGATGCCGAAAACGTCCTTTGCGTCTTCTTCGTTTGCGCAGATCACATCGGTGTATTTGCAGAGTTCGGTCATCGCGACTCTCGCGCGCTCTCTGGTCCAAAGCTTGCTTCTGTAGTTGAGGTCGCAGCTTACGGTAATTCCCTTTTCCTTTGCCTTTTTGACGGCCGAAAGAAGAATTTCATAAACGTTCTCTCCAAGCGCGGGCGTTATGCCGGTGTAGTGGAACCAGTCGGCGCCCTCAAAAATGTCATCCCAGTCGAAATCACTTTCCGAAGCCTTCTTGATTGCCGAATTGTCCCTGTCGTAAATGCAGACGCTCCCACGCTGTGACGCTCCTTTTTCCGCAAAATAGATACCGATTCTCTCGCCGCCTCGCGCGATTTTCGAGACGTCGACGCCGAAATACCTTAAAGCGTTGACCGCGCCCTGCCCGATCGGCCCCTCGGGAAGCTTTGTTACGTAGCGTGAATCAAGCCCGAAATTAGCCAGAGAAACCGCCACGTTTGCCTCAGCGCCGCCGAATGTGGCGAGCATTTTGTCGTTTTGGAAAAACCTGAGATAACCTTCAGGCTGCAGTTTGAGCATTATTTCGCCAAAAGTTACAACTCTCATTTCAAAGCCTCCTTAACCGCCGCGACAGCTTCCGCCGCGAGCTTTGTGATACCTTCAAAATCGTGGGAAGCGATCATTCCTGAAGGCGCGATCCAGCTTCCGCCGCAGCAGACCACCTTGCCGAACCCGAGGTAATCTTTCAGGTTGTTAACGTTAATGCCGCCGGTGGGCATGAATTTCATCATGAAATAAGGGGCTGCGACCGCTTTCAGATACTTTAGGCCTCCCATTGCTTCGGCCGGGAAGAACTTCACGGTTTCAAGGCCTGCGGTATAAGCAGCGTCGATTTCTGAGGGGGTTGCCACGCCGGGAATGACGGGAATATTATTCTTCAGGCAGTAGTTCACGATCTCGGGGTTGAACGCCGGCGCGACGATCAGCGAGGCACCCGCCTGAACCGCCTTTTTTACGTTCTCGACAGTCAGAACGGTTCCCGCAGCGACGAAGAAATCCGGATACTTCTCTTTGATCTTCCTGATCGCCTCTTCGGCTGCGTCGGTTCTGAAAGTGATCTCAGCGCAAGGAAGTCCGCCCCTGATAAGCGCCTCCGCAAGCAACTGTGCGTCGTCCGCGTTCTCGATCTTTACGACCGGAAGCACGCCGAATTCTCTTAAAACAGATTCAAGACTTGACATAAAAGCCTCCAAATTAATTAGTTACCTTTGAAAATAGTTGTATGCGTTGTTGTAGCAGATATCCTTCACGATATCTTTCAGTTGATCAATGTCGGCGGGGTACTCGCCTGCCTCGACAATCCTGCCAAGGAATCCGCACAGAATCCTCCGGAAATAGTCGTGGCGCGTATAGGACAGGAACGAGCGCGAGTCGGTCAGCATTCCCACAAAATTGCCGAGAACCGTGAGGTTTGCGAGAGATTCCAGGTGGCGCTCGATTCCGGATTTCGTGTCGTTGAACCACCAGGCGGCGCCGTGCTGGATCCTGCCGCGAACGCCCTCTCCCTGGAACGAGCCGATAACCGTGTCGATCATTTCGTTGTCGCCGGGGTTGAGGGAGTAAATGATCATTTTGGGAAGCGAATTATCTTCGACCATTTTGTTAAGCAACGCCGTGAGAGCTTCGGAGCACTGTCTTGTAGACATGCAGTCAAAACCTGTGTCTGGACCAAGCTTATTAAAAGCTTTTCTGTTGACGTTTCTTTGAGCACCGTAGTGAAGCTGCATCACAACTCCGTGCTTATTATACTCTCCGCCCAGAAACACAAGCAGGTTCGAGATGAATCCGGTTGTGTCGCGTGAATCCGGTTTTTCGCCTAAATTCAGGCGATTTTTGAAAATTCGATCAGCTTTTTCGTCGTCGTAATACTCGAAATCGAGATAGTTGAGTCCGTGGTCGGAAGCTCGCATTCCCGCTTCTACAAAGAATTCTATGCGGCGTGATAGCGCCTCTTTCAGCGCCTTCAGTGAATTAATCTCAATGTCGGAAACGTCAGAAAGCTTCTTAATATACTCTTCAAAGCCGTCGTTTTCGATGTGCAGCGCCTTGTCAGGTCTGAAGGAAGGACACACCTCGCACTCGATCGCCCCGGAATCGTATTCTTCGCGAAGCAGGCGGTGATAGCGTAGATTGTCGACCGGATCGTCGGTGGTGCCGATCATTCTGACGTTGGACCTTTTGATAATGCTTCTGGCTGAAAAACCGGGCCCGGCGAGCTTTTTGTTCAGGAATTTCCACGCCTCGTCGCAGGTTTCAGGCGAGAGCGGTTTGTCGAATCCGAAATATGACTTAAGTTCAAGATGACACCAGGTGTACATCGGATTTCCGATGAGTTTCGGCATCAGCTCGCAGAAACGCCTGAACTTTATATAGTCGGGAGCGCCGCCGGTGATCTCCTCCTCGGGAACGCCGTTGCTCCTAAGAAGCCGCCACTTGTAATGGTCGCCACCAAGCCAGATTTCGGTAATATTCGAAAACTTCCTGTCCTCGTAAATTTCCTTCGGACTGATATGGCAGTGGTAGTCGAATATCGGACAGTCCTTCGCGGCTTCGAAGTAAAGCATGCGCGCGACTTCGGTATCAAGAAGAAAATTCTCACTTAGAAAATCCATGATTTCTCCTAACTTAAGGTAAAATCAGGGCGGCTCCCCATTTTAACAGCGGAGGAGCCGCCCGTCATTTAAAGAGAATTAATTTGCGGGCGAAGCGATCTCGCTCCCCTGCACGGGAAGAATGACGCTCGCCGAGTCGCCGAGAACAGTGGTCGGCAGCTTGCCGTCCCAGGTCGACAGGTACTCGATGTATTTCAGATAGTCGGAAATCACCTGAATCTCTTCAGCGGATTTGCCGGTGAAGTCGATCGTGTAAGTAACGGTGTCGCCGTCCTTCTCTTCGATGACGTCAAAGCCGAGCATTCTCGCAATTTCGACGGATTTCGCTTTAATCGCTTTCGCCTCGGCGTCGGCAATAGCGAGTTTCGCCTCGGCGTTACCCTCCGCGGTCGCAACGACGGCCTGCGCCTCAAGCTTCGCGACCTCGAGTTCCTTCTGGGCTTCAACGATGGCTTTTTCCTTCTCGTACTCGGCCTTCAGCTTCTGCTGCTCCGCGATCATCTTCTCTTCGACAGTATTCTCGAAAGCGTCGGAAAAATCGATGTTCGTGACCACAACAGTAGTTATGTTGACGTAGTAATCGTCGGAAATCGCGCTCTTGATGGACTCCTCGATCATCGGAGAGACCGTGGCTCTTGTCTCGATGATGTTCATCGCGGACTTGGATGAAAGAACGGTCTTCGCCTTTTCAATCGAAACAGACTGGATCCTGTTGGAAAGATTGATCAAATCGCCGTAGTTGTTGATAATGTCCACCGCGTGTTCCGGCTGGATCTGGTACTGTACCACCATCTCGATGTCCATCGTCTGGGCGTCGCTGGAATAAGCGGCGGTCCTGACGTCTTCCTGCTGCACCGTGAGATCGTAATAAACGTAGCTGCGGGTCAGCCAAATGTCGAAGTACATTCCCGAAGAACGGGTGTCGATGGCCCTTCCAAGCTCCTTAACGACCGCGATGTTTCCTGCTTCAACGGTCTTGATGCTTCCCGGGACAATCAGAAGAACGACAAGCAGCACAAGCGCGAGGATCGCGAAAAAGTTCCTGCGGGAATTCAGCTTGCTGTCAGAGTAGCTTGCGCTTTTGATTTTTCGGGTGAAAGTAACCGCGGCTGCAGCGCATGCAACAACGGCGACGAAAAGAATTGCGCCTATAACAAATGAAATCATGAATTAGCTCCTTTCTGTAAAAGGAAGTTTATCTCTTCTTTTTACGAAATAATATAAACGCAGGAACGGCTGCTGCGAGAATCATTCCGGAATAGACCGCGCCGCCGCAGCCTTTCTTCTTTTCGGAAGGTTCTTCGGTCGGCTGTGCGATAACTGCGGGAACGTCTGTGGGCTCCTCGGCAGGCGCTTCGGTCGGCTCAGGTTCGGCGGTCGGCTCGGGTTCGGCGGTCGGCTCGGGTTCAAGGGCCGCGAGAGCCTCATGGTATGCGTTGATGTCGAAATTGTTGCAGAGGTCCTTGTCGTTGTAGACGACGATATACTTCAGGTCGAAGTACTCGTTGACTCTTCCGGTGATCGGGATGCGGATGCTCTTGAAGGTACCGGTGGCAGCCTTGAACGAAGTGGAAATCTTGATGGTCTTCACGACCCATTCGCCGTTGGCTTTGAGACCGTTCGCGACCCACATTCCCTGGGTTCCCTCAAACTCGCCGGAGTGGGCGTCGTCCCTGATGTAAATCTGGTTGTTCGAGATGTGGCCGCCCTTCGTGGCTCTGTAGCAGAACGAAATGAAATTGTAATCAGCAACCGGGAATTCGATCTCTGCGGTCATTCTGAAATCGCCCTCGCCTTCGGGCTTCTTGCCGTCGGCGTCATATCCTTTCTCGTCAAGGGGCTCAATCGGGGCGAACCTCGCGAAGCTCTCGCCGTCCTCTTCAACGAACTCCCACTTGACTTTTCCGTTCGTGCCGTGAACCGTGTACTCGCCGGTAAAAAGGTTGACAAGGTCGAACTCCTCGGCCTTCGCGCAGAAATCGTCGTAACCCTTCCGGGTCGTGAAGTCTACGATCGCGCCCGGGAATACGAAATCGGTCTCCTCCGCGAACGAAAACGAGGAAAGCGACAACGAGGCCGCGACAAGAACCGCCAGCACAGTTAAAATTCTAATTAAAGCTTTTTTCATAAAACTACCTCCGTAATTAGAAGCATTTATTTGCGACCGTCAAATAACTATCAGGTCTTCCATCGTGTAAAAACCGTTCTCTCGCTCGAAGACAAACCGCGCCGCTTTAATCGCGCCTTCCGCGAAAATATCACGCGACTGGGCTCTGTGAGTCAGTTCGATAACCTCGTTCTCGCCGGCAAATAAGACCTCGTGGTCGCCGACAATATTCCCGCCCCTGACGCTCGAAATTCCGATCTCGCTTTTGCAGCGTTTCTCGATTCTGGAGTGGCGGTCGTAAACGTAATCAAACTTTCCGCCGTTCGCTTCGTTGATCGCGTCAGCCAGCGCAAGTGCGGTACCGGAAGGCGCGTCGATCTTCCGGTTGTGGTGGCGCTCGACTATCTCGATATCAAATGATTCTCCAAGAACGGTAGAAGCCTTCGCGGCCAGCGCTTTTAACAGAGCCACGCCCACCGACATGTTTGCGGAGTGGAACACAGGAATGATTTTCGAGGCGTTGTACATGAGTTCCTTGGTTTCGACGTCGAGTCCGGTGGTGCAGACAACGACTGGAATTCTCCGAAATTCCGCAAACCTGATCAGCGCCGGAATCGCTTTGAAATTCGAAAAATCGATTATCACGTCGCAACTCTCATCTGAAGGAACTTCATCGCAGGATCTATAAACAGGAGCGCCGCCCATAGAGTTTCCGTTCGTGAACGGATCGATTCCGTAAGAGACTTTCATGTCTTTCTGAGCGGATATCATACGGGCCGTTATTTCGCCCATTTTACCGCATATTCCGTGAACCGCTATTTTTATCATAACACACCTCCGGAAGCGTTTTCCGGCCTTAAAATCATGCTCTCAGCGCATCTGCCAGCGTCTCGGCCATGTAGTCAAGCATTTCGTCTGTCATTCCCGGATAGACGCCGATCCAGAACGAATCGCGCATGATCCTGTCGGTAACTTCAAGTTCGCCGACGACTCTGAAGCCCTCGCCGCTCTTGCGCATTTCGTTAAAGCACGGATGCCTGATGATATTGCCGGCGAAAAGCATTCTCGTCTGGACGCCGTGGGACTCCATGTAAAAAACGACCTTCGACCTGTCGGCGCCGTTTGTGAGCGTCATAATGAATCCGAACCAGCTCGGATCCGAATTCTCCGTCGCCTCGGGAAGAATAACCTTCGTGATGTCACCGCTCTCGTTCAGAAGTTCAGTGATTTTTGCCTTAAGGTAGGCAAAATTGTGCTTCCTGCGCTCCACGAAGGACGGGAATTTCTCAAGCTGCGCGCAACCTATCGCCGCCTGCATGTCGGTGGCTTTCAGGTTGTAACCGAAGTGGGAATAGACGTACTTGTGGTCGTAGCCGAGGGGAAGCTCGCCGTACTGTCTGTCGAAGCGGTGTCCGCAGACGTTGTCGCACCCCGAAGGGCATCTGCAGTCGCGTCCCCAGTCGCGCAAAGAGAGCGCGATCTTGTGGAGCAAAGGGTCTCTCATGTAGACGGCGCCGCCCTCGCCCATCGTCATGTGGTGAGGCGGATAGAAGCTTGACGTACCGATATCGCCGACCGTTCCGGTGAGGTATTCCACACCGTCGATCGTGTAAACCGAACCAAGAGCGTCGCAGTTGTCCTCAACGAGCCACAACCCGTGTCTGTTGCAGAAATCCTTCACCGCCTTCAAGTCGAAAGGATTTCCCAGCGTGTGGGCGATCATGACCGCCTTCGTCTTTTCGGAAAGCGCCTCTTCAAGCATCGTCACGTCGATATTGTATCCGGGAACGGTCACGTCCACGAAAACCGGAACGCATCCGTACTGGATAATCGGCGCAACTGTGGTCGGGAATCCGCACGCGACGGTAATGACCTCGTCGCCTCTTTCGATCTTTCTGTCGCCGAGAAGGTCGGACGTTAAGGTCATAAACGCCAACAGATTTGCCGACGATCCGGAGTTCACGAGCAGACTGTAAGGTACTTTCAAGTACGAAGCGAATTCCTTCTCGAATTTTCTCGTGTACTCGCCCGACGTCAGCCAGAACTTAAGACAGCTGTCGGCCAGGTTCACCATCTCGCCGCTGTCGTAAACGCGCCCCGCGTAGGAAATGCGGTCGCCGCGCTTGAACGGTTTTCTCTTGTGGTATTTGTCGGCGTACTCGGCAACGCTCTCAAGCAGCTGTCTGCGCGCCTCTTCTTCTGTCATGTTTTCGAACATTTCAAATGCCTTTCGAATGCGTGGAATTCACGCAATAATAATTGATCAAAGATCGCAATACTCTTTAATTTCCCTGCTCATCTCTTCGGCAACATCTCCGCCCGAGATGTAAACCTTTGTCCACTCTACGGTTTTGTCAAGCGCAGACGAAGCGTTCCAGCGCGGACGCCAACCGAAAGTTCTCTTAATTTTGGAGCAGTCGAGTTTCAAAAGTCCGGCTTCGTGAGGCGCGAACGCCGGCGCGAGATTCTTCCAGGAAAGCCCTTCTCCCCACTTCCCGCAGAAAATGTCCACCAGATCTCCGGTCGAAACGCAGTCCGATTCGTCGGGTCCGACGTTGTACCAGCCCGCGGCTTCGTGATCAAGGTAAGATTCGCGGACGATCATCAGGTAAGCCATAACCGGCTCGAGAACGTGCTGGTAGGGTCTTGTCGAGTAGGGATTTCTGACGTCGATAGTCTTCCCTTCCATTGCGGCCCTAACGCAGTCGGGAATTATCCTGTCCTTCGCGAAGTCGCCGCCGCCGATAACGTTTCCGGCCCTCGCGGTCGATATCGCTGTATCAGGATAGCCCGGCTTGCCGAAGAACGAATTCTTGTAGCTGTGAGTGATGATCTCGGAGCAGGATTTACTGTTGGAATACGGGTCGAAGCCGTCAAGCGGGTCCGTCTCTTTGTAGCCCCACTCCCACTCGTTGTTCAGGTAGACCTTGTCGGTGGTCACGTTCAGGAACGACTTCACGCATCCCTCGGATTTGATCGCCTCGAGCAGGTTGACCGTTCCCATCACGTTGGTCTCGTAGGTGTAGACCGGATTGAGATACGATTCTCGAACGATAGGCTGGGCCGCCATGTGGATTACAATCTCCGGCTTTGACTCGTGAACGGCTTGATACACTTCAGTGATGTTCCTGACGTCGCCCTCGATGAAATGGCACAGCTTGCGGCCGTTAATAATCTCGAAAAGCGCGGGGTCGGTCGGACTCTTCAGCGAAAAACCGGTTACGTCGGCGCCGGCGTCGTGAAGCACTTTAAGCATCCACGCGCCCTTGAACCCCGAAATGCCGGTGACAAGTATCTTTTTCCCCTTAAAAAAGGCGAAAAAGTCACCGTCGTAAAGGTATTTGCGGGACGCGGATTCGAGCCCCGCTTCGCAGTGTTTCCAGGAATCTGCCATTTTTATCTCCAGGTTTTCCAGGGAGCGTGGCCGGTCTGCCAGAGCTCCTCAAGGTGTTTTTTGTCGCGCTGCGTATCCATGCAGTGCCAGAAGCCGTTGTGCCTGTAGGCCATCAACTGTCCTTCCGCCGCGAGGGTCTCGAGCGGCGCGTTCTCGAAAACGGTCTTGTCGTCCTCGAGGTAATTGAAAATCTCGGGTTCCATGACCATGAATCCGCCGTTGATCGTGCTGGAGTCGTCGTCCTTCTTCTCGCGGAACTGCTGAACGATATCCCCCTCGCCCAGACCGAGCACGCCGAAGCGCTGGCCCGCGGAAACGGCCGTTATCGTACCGATCTTGCCGTGTTCCTTGTGGAACTTGAGCAGCTTGTTTAGGTTCACGTCGCTCACGCCGTCTCCGTAGGTGAGCATGAACGTCTCGTTGCCGATATAGTGCTGCACGCGCTTGATTCTGCCGCCGGTCATGGTGTTGAGTCCGGTCTCGGCAAGCGTCACCTTCCAGTGCTCAGTGGTGGAACTGAGATACTCGGTATCGTTCGTACCGAGGTCGAACGTGACGTCGGAGGTGTGCAGATAGTAATTCGCGAAATAATCCTTAACCACGAAAGATTTGTATCCGAGGCAGATAATGAACTCGTTAAATCCGTAGCGGGAATAGTGTTTCATTATATGCCAGAGAATAGGTTCTTCGCCGATTTCGATCATCGGCTTGGGTTTTAAGTGGCTCTCCTCGGAAATTCTCGTTCCGAGACCGCCTGCGAGAATAACAACTTTCATAAAAAAGCTCCCAAAGTTTTGATATGATAAGGTAACCTTATCTTACACATTATACCACAGCGCGCGTCCGCATTCAAACAATATTTTGTGGTTTAAAGCCTTTTCTCGTATTGAGAAACGGATTTTATTGTATTATAATGTGTAAGCGGCGGTTTTTGCTGCGGCCGCGGTTTAAGATTCCGTGCTTTAAACGATCCGGTTTGAAGCTTAGTAATATCAGGAGATGTGATTTTATATGAAACTTGGCATTGTGGGACTTCCGAACGTCGGAAAAAGTACTCTCTTCAACGCGCTTACGGGAACTGAAGGCGCCGAATGCGCCAACTACCCTTTCTGCACGATAGATCCGAACGTGGGCATCGTTCCGGTTCCCGACGAAAGACTTGACGTGCTGGCGAAAATGTACGACCCCGAAAAGATCACGCCGGCGACAATCGAATTCGTCGACATTGCGGGTCTTGTAAAAGGCGCGAGCCGCGGCGAAGGTCTCGGGAACAAATTCCTTGCGAACATCCGCGAATCCGACGCGGTCATTCACGTGGTCCGCTGCTTTGACGACGAGAATATCATTCACGTCGACGGAAAGGTCGACCCGGTTCGCGACGTTGAGACGATCGAACTTGAACTGATCTTCTCCGATATCGAACTTATCGAGCGCAGAATCGAGCGCACAGGCCGGGCTTCCAAGAGCGGCGACAAGAAGCTTCTCGCGGAAGTCAAACTTCTCGAAAAGTTGAAAGAACACCTCGAACAGGGCAAAACCGTCAACTCGATGGACCTCAACGAGGAGGAAAAAGCCTACGCCGATTCCCTGTTCCTGCTGACTTCGAAGCCGGTAATTTACGCCGCGAACATCTCCGAAAATGACCTGGCCGACCCGATGTCTAATCCCTACGTGGCTTCACTGAAGGAAATCGCCGACCGCGAGAACGCGCAGATGATTGCCGTCTGCAGCAAGCTCGAGGAAGATCTTGGCCAGCTGGACGCCGAGGAGCGCTCCGCATTTTTAAGCGAGCTTGGAGTTGAGAGCTCCGGCCTTGACAAGCTGGTAAAGGCGAGCTACAGCCTTTTGGGGCTTATTTCGTTCCTGACCGCGGGACCGAAGGAAGTCAGAGCCTGGACGATCAAAAAGAACACGAAAGCGCCTCAGGCGGCCGGAAAGATCCACTCAGATTTCGAGCGCGGCTTCATCAGGGCCGAGATCGTCGCCTACAACGACCTGATCGAGAGCGAGACCTACGCAAAAGCAAGAGAACGAGGACTTGTCCGCTCCGAGGGCAAAGACTATGTGATGCAGGACGGAGACGTGACTCTCTTCCGTTTCAACGTTTAAACCCATGAATTTGACCGAAGGCAAAAACTATTTCGAAAACGCCGGCTTGCTGATACCGGAAGTGATGCTGCCGAAGCCCTCCGTTGATCTTTCAAGGTGGGCTGTCGTCGCGTGCGATCAGTTCACCTCCTCCCCCGATTACTGGGAGAATCTGTACGCTTTTGTCGGCTGCGCGCCTTCGACCCTCAGAATGATCCTTCCCGAAAAATATCTGAATGATTCCGGCCGCGACATTCCTGCGATGATCGCGAACTGCGACGATACAATGAATTCATATCTTGAGTCGGGCGAGGTGTTCGGCGAACCGTTTGAAGGAATCGTTTATGTGAGAAGAACTCTTCCCGGAGGTCTTGTAAGGACCGGGTTTATTGCGGCTCTCGATCTTGAACAGTACGACTTCAGGCCGGGTTCGGGAAGTCTGATCCGCGCCACCGAACAGACGGTTCTTTCAAGAATTCCGCCACGCGCCGCGATTCGCAGTAACGCTCCGCTTGAACTTCCCCACGCGCTTGTGCTTGTTGACGACAGAAATTTCGCTCTGGACAGCCTCTTTGAACGCGCAACTGAATCTTTGAAGCCCCGCTACTCTTTCGAACTTAATGCGGGCGGCGGATTTATTGAAGGTTTTGAAATCAAAGACGCGAACGTATTTAAGCAGGTGGCGGGAATTCTCGGAAATCTCGCGCACGACAGCGTTAACGGCAGGTTCATTTACGCGGTCGGTGACGGCAACCACTCTTTCGCTGCAGCCAAAGCCCACTGGGAACACCTCAAGGAAAACGGAGCGTCACCTGACCATCCGGCTCGCTTCATGCTCTGCGAGATCGAGAACGTAAACTCGCCGGGAATCGTTTTTGAACCTATCCACAGGCTTTTAAAAAACGCCTCCGCGGAATTGATCGAAGACCTTGTTTTCGCCCATTTTGAGGACAAAGTATCCATTTCTGAATATGACGCGGACGAGGCTCCGGAATTTCCTGAAAATCAGGCAGACGTTCCCTACCATACGATCCGCGTAATAACCAAAGAAAAGTCTTTTGACCTCTTTATAGACAAAAGCGCGTATCCGCTGGCGGCCGGCGCAGTCCAGGAATTCCTTGACACGTATTTTGACGCTCAAAAAATCGACTACATTCACGGAATCGACGAACTGGTTAAAACCGTCGACACAATAGAGAACTCCGCCGGATTTCTCCTTCCGAGGCCCGAAAAGAGCGACCTGTTCTCGACGGTCGAAAGAGGCGAAGTGCTTCCGCGAAAGACGTTCTCGATGGGCGACGCCGAGACGAAAAGATACTACCTGGAAGCAAGAAAAATATTGTAAGAACACGGGATTCGCGTTATAATAAATATTCAGCGCGGTGCTTTTCCGCGACCTGCTACAAAAGAAAATTCCGATGAAAGGAAATCCTATGAAAGTTATCAAATTCGGCGGAAGCTCACTTGCGGACGCCACTCAGATCAGAAAAGTCTGCGATATCATTCTGGCCGACAGCGAGCGGCGAATTGTCGTTGTTTCCGCGCCCGGAAAGCGCTACCCCGAAGACGAAAAAGTAACCGACCTTCTTATCAAGACCGCCGAGACCGCAATTTCGGGCGGCGACGTTGAAGGCTGCGTTGCGAGAATAGTCTCCCGCTACTCCGAGATTGCCGACGGACTCGGACTCGACAAAAAAGCGGTTGACGCCGTAAGAAGCGACATTTTGAAGCGCGTTTCAAGTTCCAAGAAGAACAAAAAGCGCTACACCGACCTTCTCAAGGCCGCCGGCGAGGACAACACAGCGAAGATCGTCGCGGAATTTCTCAGGCAGGAAGGCCACAACGCCGAGTACATCAACCCCAAAGCGGCGGGAATGATTCTTTCCGACGAGTTCGGCAACGCCCAGGTGCTTCCCAAGTCCTACAACAAGCTCGCCGCCCTCGCCCGCAAATCAAGCATAATGATATTCCCGGGCTTCTTCGGCTACTCCGAAACCGGTGAGGTTGTCACATTCTCAAGAGGCGGCTCCGACGTAACAGGTGCGATTCTTGCCGCAGCTGTGAACGCCGACATTTACGAGAACTTCACCGACGTCGACTCCGTTTTCGCCGCGAACCCGCACGTAATCGACCATCCGATGCCGATTCCTATGTTCTCCTACGAGGAGATGCGGGAGCTCTCCTACGCGGGCTTCAATGTCCTTCACGAGGAAGCGCTGGCGCCGGTTTACCACAAAGGCATCACGGTCAACATCAAAAACACGAACAACCCCGAGGCTCCCGGCACTCTCATCGTTCCCACCAACCTTCTCACATACGAACACAAGCAGTTCAAGGTCGTGGGCATCGCCGCCGACGTCGGATTCATGACGCTCCACGTCGAAAAGTACATGATGAACCGCGAGATAGGCTTCGGCCGCAGGCTGCTCCAGATTCTTGAAGAAGAAGGAATCTCCTACGAGCACACGCCCTCCGGAATCGACAGCATCTCCGTCATCATACGCGAGAAGTACTACGAAGAGGAGAAATTCAACCGCATCATCAAGTCGATCTACTCCGACCTGGCCGTCGACAACGTAACCACCGAGTTCAACCAGGCGATCGTAATGGTCGTCGGCAACGGAATGACCCACTCCATCGGTACCCTCGCCACAGCCACGAAAGCGCTGGCCGACGCGAACATCAACATCAACATGATTAACCAGGGCAGTTCCGAGGTCAGCATCATGTTTGGCATCGCGGCGGAAGACGCCAAACCGTCTGTCAAGGCGCTCTACAACGCTTTCTTCAGCGGGAAAAAATAAAGCTCAAAATCAATTTGTAGTATTGCCTTCCCGAGCTCGGAATAGTTCGGGAAGGCTTTTTTGTTGTTCAAGCTTAAAGATTCATTAAACGCTTTTTAAGGTTGACATTGCGCGAATTATGTAGTATCATTTTGAGAGACAGGCTATCATTCAGCTGCTAATCCATATTATTAAATTATCCGAAGGCTTAAAATGAGTTTAATTGAAGCAAAAAAGAATTTTGTAATTGACAAAGCAGTCGCGATTTTTTCCGAAAAATCCATGTCCGGCGTTACGATTCGTGACATCGCTCAGATCTCAGGCATCGGCGAGGCCACCATTTACCGCTATTTCGGCGGCAGAAAGGGGCTTATTTTCGCCTGCGCAATCAAGCTGCAGCACGATGTCAGAGAGATCTTTCTTGACGCGAATAACAAGCTGACAGGCTTTGAGGCAATCAGCCGTTTCTACCACGCCTACCTCAAGATTTTCGTCGAGCATATCGAGCTGTACCGATTCTTGTGCGAGTTCGACGCTTTCTGCCTAAGCGAGGGATTTGAGAACCTTTCCGAATACGCGGAAAACATCGACGACTTCAAGTTCAGGTTTTTGAGCCTTTACAATGAAGGCGTCGCTCTCGGCGAGCTCAGAAAGATAGACAACGTGGAAACGTTCTATCTCGCGTCCACCCACGCCCTGCTCTCTCTCTGCAAGAAACTTGCCACCGAAGGCCCGATCATAAGGCAGGACGTTCACGTAAACAAGACTCTTGAAATCAGCGCTCTTATAAATATGATTCTATACAACCTGAAAGCTCAGGAAACAGTCTGAAGGCGGTTCAACCATGAAGAACAGTTTTGAACTAAAATACAGTTGCGGCGGCGCGGCTGCCGGCATTTCCGGGAAAATTTCCCAAAACGAACATTCTTTTTCCGACGGAACCATCGCGGTAACCGTTTTTGACGAAGGTAGCGAGCACAGGGTCTCAGTCAGCGCGCTCAAGGATGTGACGCTTCTCTCATATAAAGAATCCGGACACGACTTCTATGTGGGCGGCAGCGGCTCGAACAACGGCGCAGGCGACGTCTTCTTTCTAAACGGTTACCAGTCCTGGACCGACACGAAGGAGACATATCTTTCCGAGAAGGAACGCAACGTCAAAAAGCTTCCCCGCTTCCTTGTGGACATGTTCTCGTTCGACCGCTACGGCGACGCTCTCTTCTACAAGTACGACTCGGGCAAGCTCCACGGATACGATATTTTCTACCGCAAAGGCAGCGTAAACGGGTTTGCGATCAACGCAAACGCCGCCACCGCGTATCTTATATTTGAGGTCACAAGAGCAACCGGAGAAGTATCAATTATCAGCGACGTGTCGGGGCTTGCTCTTAAGAACGGTGAAACCGCCACGGTCTGCG
The DNA here is from genome assembly GCA_002309655.1 of Mageeibacillus sp. UBA1212. Taxonomy (GTDB): domain Bacteria; phylum Bacillota; class Clostridia; order UBA1212; family UBA1212; genus UBA1212. The sequence continues at coordinate 51,184 of DBXM01000033.1, read as the reverse complement.
ACTACTTCTACACCCCTTCGCTCGAAACAGGCATCAAGCTTATGAACGAGGTCTTCCCTGTCAAAGAGCGCAGGAAGCTGTTCGGCTACACCTCCTGGTACAACTACTACCAGAATATCGACGAGAAGATCATTCTGCGCGACCTGGAGGCGCTTGACAGCCGTTTCAACCTGTTTCAGATCGACGACGGCTATGAGACGTTCGTGGGCGACTGGCTTGACGTGGACCCGAAGAAATTCCCGGACGGACTTTCAGGAATAGTCGACAAAATCCACGCGAAAGGTCTCATGGCGGGAATCTGGCTGGCGCCGCTCGTTGCAGAACAGAACAGCGTCGTGTATAAGGAACACCCGGACTGGCTCAAGAAAGGGCCTGACGGTCTTCCCGTTAAGTGCGGCTGCAACTGGTCCGGCTTCTATGCTCTCGATCTCGAAAACGAAGACGCCCGCAACTACATCGCGAACTGCCTGCGCCACTACGCCCATATGGGCTTCGACTTTTTCAAGCTCGACTTCCTCTACGCGTCGTCGCTGCCTGTTTACGACGGTTTGACGCACGCACAGTCCGCACACAGGGCGTACTCGTTCATCCGCGAGATTCTCGGCGACCGCCTGATTCTCGGCTGCGGCGCCTCGCCTTTCAGTTCGAAAGACATTTTCGACTATCTGCGCATCGGCCCGGACGTCTCCCTCGATTTCGACGACAAGTTCTACATGCGCCTCATGCACCGCGAACGCGTATCCACGAAAGTCACGCTTCAGAACACCGTCTATCGCTCGATTTTAAACGGCAGACTTTTTGGAAACGATCCGGACGTGTTCCTTCTTCGCGACACCAACATCTCGCTAACGTACGAACAGCGGAAAGCACTGATCACACTGAACGCCCTTTTCGGCTCGGTTCTGATGACCTCCGACAACATCGCGGAGTACGACGAACCCAAAAATAAAACACTCGCGGAGGCGCTTGAGCTCTACAGATTCGCGAAAGTGCACTCCTACCGCCGCGACGGCATTTACATCAAGATCCGCTACGACCTTAAAGGCGAAAAGCGCGAACTGACTTACAACACTAAAAAAGGAGTTTTACAATGACAGACAAAAGCTCGATAATATTCGGGAATGAAATGAGTTCCGGAACGGTCAAAGCGGCCGAAAAGAGCAAGGCCGGCTACATTAAAAAGTACGGCGACGACTCCGGCAAAGACTACAAAATCGCCTTCAAACCGATTGAAACGCTCTCAAACATCGGCGTCAGCAATATCGTTTTCGGCGAAGCCAACGAAGAATTTTCGGGTAAGCCCCTGATCGTCGGCAACATCCGCATGGGCTTCGGCCACTACCGGATCTCCATCGCGATGGCTTCCTGCGCTCGTGCGCTCGGTTACGACCCCTACTGGCTCGATCTGGCTTCCTTCGACGCCACCGGTTCGAAAATGATCCGCGAGCAGAACGACATGTACTCCCTCGCCTCGAAGATTTCCCAGAAGTCAAAGCTTTTCAACAAGATTGTCTGGGAGCCGCTAAACTGCGAAGGCTTCAAAAAGATTTCCTACAACGCCAAGGACCAGAAGAACAGCGAGCTGCTCGTCCCGATTTTCAGGAACATTCCGAAGGACATTCCCTACATTGCGACTCACGTCTGGCCTGCGCAGGGCGCGATTCACGCGGGAATGACCCACGTGGTCAACGCGATTCCCGACAACTGGCCGATGGGGCTTCACCTCTCCGAGGGCGCGATCCACACCGTCCAGACACCGTTCGCGTACATGGGCTACAAGACCCTCGAGGGGTTTGACAAAAAGCCGCTGAAAGGGATTCCCGAGGAGTATCTGAAAGAAGTCGGCTGCTACGTCGACCACGAACTGCTCGTGAATCTTGAAGAGGACAACGAACTGAGAAGGAAACGGATGCGTGAAGGCGGTCCGGTCAGAATTCTGATGCCTGTCGGCGGCGCTGGTGCGGGAACGAAGCTCTTCGAAGGAATGATCGAGCATCTTATTCCCTACATTCAGCAGAAAAAGGTGGTTTTGTATCTGAACACCGGTGACCACAAAGCGGTCTGCGAGAGCCTCAAAACAAAGATTGCGGGGCGAGTCAAGGTTACCGAATTCATCGACTCGTTTAATGAACTCACCGCTACAGCGAATGAAGTCAGGTATGGTGAGGCTGAGGGAGTTTACCTGATTTGCAGCAGTGACATATTCGAAGCTGTCTATTCCACGAACATTCTGATGCCTGTCTGCGACCTTCTTGTCACGAAGCCCAGCGAACTTGTCTACTACCCCATCCCGAAGCTCTTCATGCGCCACATCGGCGGTCATGAAGTTTACGGCGCGATCCACGGCCGCGAATTCGGCGACTCCACCAACGAGTACCCGAAGCCGAAGCTGATCAACGCCGAGTTCGACAGACTGATTGAGGACAGGGAGATTATTGTTCACATGTGCGACAAGATCGACTACCTGAAAAAGTGCGGAAGGTACAACGGAGCGTACGAGTGCGTGAAGCTCGCGGCAAAAAGTGAATGACTGTCAGAACAGGATCGAGAAGATCATTCCCGCGCCGATAAGGATCATTATGATTCCAAGCGCGATAAAGACGATTCTTGACGTTCTCTCCGACAATCTGGTCCTGAGTTTAGAAACCAAAAGGCAAATCGTGACCCACCAGATAAGCGCACCAACGACGATTCCAGCGACGCAAAGCAGATTGTCCGTGAACGTTCCGCTGCCGTCGATTCCGAAAATCGAGAACGCGATGAAAAACGAAGCGATCAGAACCGGGTTGAGGATCGCGACAACGAACGCCGACAGAAATGTCTTGAAATAGTAAACAAAACTTTTCGGGCTCTCCGCGCCACCGCCGGAGAGCTTCTTTTCTATATTTTCAGTACTTTTGTTCTCGCTCAGAGCGGTTTTCCTGCTTCTCACGGCAATCATGTAAATACCGTACGCGATAACGATTGCGCAGCCGATGATTCTGATCGGGACGCTGTGCTTTTGAATAAAAGAAGTAGCCGCTTCGACTCCGAAAATGCAGAGCGAAGCGTAAATGACGTCGGCAAGAACGCAGCCCAGCCCCGTGACAAAACCGGACCAAAAGCCGTTCTCGATCGTACGTTTGATCGAGAGCGTGCCGACGGCGCCAACAGGTATTCCGAAAATCAGAGAAATCAGTATCCCTTTTAAAAGAAAAATCATAGTTTACAGTCTCCGCGAGAAGGTGCTTACATTATACGATTAATCGCTTTCACGTGTCAACTTCGTTCATTAAAGCCGAAACCGATTGATTTTTCCTGAAAATATGCTAAAATCATCAAAAATACCGGAGTGAAGCCATGAGCCGCAAGACACCGCAGCAGATATTGAAAGATTACAAGCCCGAGATTCCCGGAAAAGGTATTTCCGTGTTCTGCCGGACGCTTTTCTCAGGCCTTGAGGCGTCGAAACCGGCAAAGTACACATACCTTTTCAACAAAAATAAAATGAAAGGCAAGCAGGTCCTCATTCTCGCCTGCCACGCCTCCCACGACGATTACATTCACGTTATTCACGGCTACAAGTGGGCGAATCCGAATATCGTCACCGGGTTCCACTCGATGCTCGAGAACGGGGTTTTTAAACTGATGATGCGTGCGGGCGTCATTCCCAAGCCCCTTTACGAGCCCTACCCTGCGGCGGTAAAGAACATTATCCGCCTCGTAAAAGAAGGCGCGTCAATTCTTCTTTTCCCGGAAGGCATCCAGTCCATGAACGGTCACAGCCAGCCCCTTCAGCCCCAGACCGCGAAGCTCGTCAAAAAGCTCGGACTTGACGTGGTGCTTGTCAAAAGCAAGGGCGCATTTCTTTCTTATCCGCGCTACGACCCGAAGCCTAGAAAAGGCAGGATGGAATACATCTACGAACACCTGCTGACCGCAGAGGCGTTGAAATACGTTTCCGAACACGAGCTTGAAAACTTGCTGGCGGAAAAGATGCGATACAACGATTTTGTCGAAAACGAAACCTCAGGTTTTGAGTATAAGAGCAAACGCGGTAACGCGAACAGCCTGGAAAATCTTCTGATCGTTTGTCCGAAGTGCCTTCGGGAATTTACTATGCGGTCAGACAAGAATTCATTAACCTGCGAGTGCGGCTTTAAGGCGCTGGTTGACGACCGCTACTCTTTAACGTTCACGAACGAATCTGCTCCCTTTACCAGAATCGACGAGTGGTACGACTGGCAGGTCGACCGCATCCGCGAGGAGATAAGAGATCCGGCGTTCAGTATCTCCTACAAGGCCGCCCACAATACCTTCGACATGTCCGGTAAAGTCTCTTCGATGAAGAAAAATCTCGGCAGAGGAATTCTCGCCCTGACGTGCGAAGGCATTAGTTATAAAGGAGACGACTGCGAGGAAGCGTTGCCGCCCTGGGAGGAACCGCAAACAAACCCGCCAACCGACGGAGTAGAGCTCTTCTTCCCCATCTCGAAGATTCCCTCCGCCCCGTTCATCGGCGGCCGCGGCAACGAGTTCTACTTCAACAACTGCTACCACGAATTCATCATCGAAGACGACGACCGCAGAAAAGCCGTCAAATTCCTGATCGCAACGGAACTTCTTCACAACGAAACCGACGAAACACGAAAACAACTTTACGACGATATTTATAAAAACGGAGGTTTGAAATGACTGAGACAGTCAAAAACAACACGCCGGCAGAGAAAAAAGGCGAAATGAAGATCGACATGAAGGGCATCCTTAAGGCCGTGATCCTTCTCTATGCGATCCTTATCGCCGTGGGAATTCTCACCTACGTTCTGCCTGCCGGAAGGTATTCGACATATATCGACGCCGCCGGAAAGACCGCAGTCGACCCGAATACGTTCCAGTACATCGAAAGCACCACCAGAATTCCCTTCTACAGGTGGCTGACCGCGCCGTTTGAGACGCTTCTGTTCGACTCCTCAAAATTCACACTCTACCAGATCATCGCCCTGCTGCTCCTTCTGGGCGGGTGCTTCAAGGTGCTTGAAGAGTGCGGCGGCCTTCCCGCCTTCGTGAAGATTCTGATCGCGAAGTTCAGCAAGAGGCGCTTCCTGACGGTGGCGGTAATAACGGTGGTAATGATGCTGCTGTGTTCGTTTTTCGGGATTTTCGACGAGCTTTTGATACTTTTCCCGATTTTCCTGAGCTTCACGCGGGCCATGAGGTGGGACAACAAGACCGCTCTGGCGCTGGTGCTTATTTCAACCGGCGTCGGCTTCACCTGCGCGCTCTTCAACCCGCTTACAGTCGGTCTCTGTTCTATGCTGGCGGGAATAACGATTGTTGACGGAATGTGGTTCCGTGCGATAATGTTCGTCGTGCTGGCCGTGATCACCTGCGCGTTTCTGGTCGCGATGGCCAAGAGAGACGAGCGCAGGAACGCCCTTCTTACCACGAATAACGAGACGCTCGAAGAAGCCGGTATCGAAGAAGTCACTCCTCAGGAAAAGAAAATGGCAATCATGGTGGTCGCGCTCTTCGCATTCGTGCTGCTGGTTGTAATTCTCTTCTCCGCGATTCCCGCCCTCTCCGACCTGGGAATCTCGATGATCGCAATGGCCGGCGGCTTCGTGATCGGCACGTTCGTGCTTGGCAGAATGATGATCGGCTCCTGGAAGAAATTCTTCAAAGCGTTCTGGAAAGGAATCGTGAATGTCGCCCCATCGATCATTATCGTCGTCGTGGCTTTCAGCATTAAATATATAGCGGAAAAAGGCGACATCCTGCACACGATCTTCTACCACATGTCGCGCGTTATTACCGGCGTTACACCGGCACTCGGAGTTTTGATGATTCTCGGATTCGTGCTGGTGATTGAGTTCTTCATTCCCTCCGCCACCGCGAAGGCATCGCTTTTGATTCCGCTTCTTACGATTGCTCCGATTCCCGGCATCAGCAAGACTATAATCGTTCTCGCGTACATGCTGGGCGACGGCTACACGAACGTTTTCTACCCCACCTGCGGAACGCTGGTCATCGGCCTCGGCCTTGCGAACGTTTCGTATTTCGACTGGGTCAAGCGCACCGGACTGTTCCAGCTGCTGCTGCTCGCCACAAGCGTGGGCTTCCTTGAGCTTGCGGTCGCCATCGGGCTCTAACTTCAAGACTAATATAGTTAACCCCTGCACAAAGCCTCCTAAACGGTTCCGCGCAGGGGTTTGTTTTATTTATTCAGATCCTTGCTGAGCCTCGCGGGAACGCCTCTCGGCCCTCTGACAGCAAAAATACCGTATCTGTCGTTCAAAACCTTGAACGGGAATTCCTCAGGTCCGTAGCGCCTCAGAAGCCTTATCTTCATCAGCTTGTCGATCCTTAGGTTTTCGTCTTCGTAGCTGAAAGGAATTTCCGTCCTCTCGACCACGCACTTGTACAGAATCGCGGAAACCGGCGAGCCGACGTACATGAACACCGTGTCGCCTTCAATGATTCCCGCCCCCTGCTTCCAGTCAATCAAATCGCTCTCGCTGAAAGCCTTCTCGACGTCGTAGTACTTGGGATTCGCGGGAACGAGCCACTCCTTGGGCGGTCTTGACTTGTCTTTTGAGGTGCCGCCGGAAGTGTTTCTATAACTCGCATCCGCGAGTTTTTTTACCATTTCGAAGGGAACGGTTCCGTCGAGGAGCACAGAAATCCAGGTGTTTTTGTTCATGTGATACGCGGGAATGATTCCTTCCGTCTCGCACAGAGCTTCGGCGTGAAGCGGTCCGTCGGTCTTGAAATTCACGATGTCCACAATGCCCTCGCCTTTCAGCCCGAGCCGTGAACGGTCGATATCCATTATGATCGCGTACCATTTCGGACTGTCTGAGTGGCGGAGCACCTTATTTCCCGGATATTTGGGCCATAGAATTTCAGGGTCGGTACCGTACTTTTCTTTTACATATTTGAGCAACTTTTCGGTATTGTTCATTATCTCTCCGCCTCCCGGGTAGCAAATCACGTTTCAAAGAATTCGAGTTTGAAAAACTCTTCTAAAAGTCTGAAAAAAGTTTCTTAATGTGAAAGACCGTGCAAAATACATCGCAGGATAGAGCGGCAAACCGGAATTGTCAGCGTCTCACAAACCCGCAACAGCCTGTTTCTGAAAATGCAGAAAAGCCTAACGACTTATAAAAAGCAACTGTTTTAGGAGTATCGTCCGTAGTAAGCTCTATTTGTCTTACTTCCGGGTATCTGTCAAGAACGGCTTTCAACAATGCGGTTCCGACTCCTTTGCGCTGATGTCTTGGAAAAACTAAAATATCCTGAACGAAAACGATAGTGAATCCGTCGCCAACGACTCTGATTATTCCAAGCAACTCATCGACTTCATATGCAGCCAAAACGAGCAAGGAATTTTTGAATCCCTGCTCCAATGCGGGCATGTTTTCTGTATACGCAGTCCAGCCTACTTCGGTATACAGCTGAAATATCTCCTCTTCGTTGAAGTTTACGTATTCTCTGATTTCCATTTCACCCTCACAAATCCGGATTTGTTTAGTTAATTATACTAAAATACCAACAGGTTAAGCAATAAAAAACCTCTTCAGTCAAGCCGGCAAAAGAGGTTTCTTAGTGGTTGCGGAGGAAGGACTTGAACCTACGACCTCCGGGNNGCCCGACGAGCTACCAACTGCTCTACTCCGCGATATTTCGCCCCGCTCTTTCAGGCGGGAATTTAATTATACCACGAAAAAATATTATTGCAAGTACTTTTTTCACTTGATTAAAAAATTTTTTGTGGTATAATACCTAACGCTTCGGGAACGAAGTCTGTCGCTATAGCTCAGCTGGATAGAGCGACCGCCTCCTAAGCGGTAGGCCGGAGGTTCGAATCCTCTTAGTGACGCCAAACAAATTGAAGCCGGAAGCTTGATCAGTCACTTCCGGCTTCTTTTCATTTACTAAATCAGTGTTTCAAGAAAGTCACTAATTATCTTTTCTTCTTTAAAACCACAAAGCAACCTGCAAATGCAATCGCAAATACGCCGCACATTGAAGTTAACACACTACCGCAGCCTTTTTTACCCTCCGCGGGTTTATCAGTAACTTGAGGTGCTTCAGTCGCTTCGGAAGCAGGCTTTTCGGTCTCGACAGTAGGCTCAGTCGCCGGAGCTTCAGTGATTTCGGGAGTAGGCGTCTCTTCGGGAGTAGGTTCCTCGGTGATCTCCGGCGGATTCGAATTGTCTAACAAAACCATCTTGAGCTGCGGAATCATCTCGTCGGTCTTCTCGCCGTCAACGTAATACTCGAAAAGTCCTTTCTGCGACGCGGCGACAGCTGTTGCGTCGTAGCCGCCGATTTTCAGTTCAAAATCGGTAAATGTGATAACGTAATCGCCCGCGGGAATGTAACCGAACTCGATTATCATACTCGTGCAGTTGATGTGGTTCTCGATAAGGCAAGTGCCGACGCTCTTCCCGGTTGTTGACGTATCGTAGTCTGTGTTCCACTTATAAATCGTTGCGAGAAGTCCAGCGCCGTCGAGGTCCCACGTAGGCGAGTTGATAACCACGAACTGACCGAGCCGCCACCCGTCTTCTATGTGAATCTTAAAGCCAATTTCTTCGTGGTCCGAGAAGCAGACCGGAGTTCCCGTTCCGCCCTGCGTCAAAGCGACGTCCTTCTTCTTCACTTCAACGGTCTTTTTCTGGTAGTAAACGTCGTAGCGGTTGATCGCGACCGCGGTTTCGTCCTCCAGCAGCGCCACAAGCGTGATTTTGATCTTGTCATTATATTCCTTGACCGGAACCGAAATCTTATAATATTTCACGTTGTCGCCGCCGTACGCAGCAGCGTGGGACTCAGGATCCGCGTCGATGAGCTCGCCATCGTAAATGTTCTCGCCGTCGTTGATCGTATAACCGATAGCGGTAATGATCTGGTCGAAGCCGCACCAGCCTTCAAAGCGCAGCGTCTCATACTCTCCCGAAATAAGATATTTATTCGTGGAAAGATAGTCGCCGGCTGAACCTCCCGCGATACTCTTGTCGTCTGCGAAAATGTCGTCGACCTGCGATCTTACGCCGTAGCCGTAATCGACCCAGGATTCGTAACCTGAATCCGCAAATGAAACGACCGCTAAAAGCGTGAACAAAACAGCCAACGTTAAAATGAGGGTAATGATTTTCTTCATAACGCACCTCCGTTTTTCCTGATAGCTTAATTATACCCGATAATCCGCCGGTTTTCAACTCTTGAATTTGCGCCGCTATAAATGTATAATTCAATCATGAAAGGCGGTACGACCCCATGAGAAAGAATTCAACACGAAGAATAATCGCAATACTGCTCTCGGTTATGCTTGCCGCGGCGGTATTCACGTCCTGCGCGCCTCAAAACGGCGGACATGGCGGCTCAGATTCGCCTGACGCTACCGACGGAGGAAAAGACATGTCAAAGATTACTGTGGAACCTTCCGACGACGTAAAGGTCGGAATATGGTACAGCGTGTGGTACAAATACGACCCGGAAGAACCCGATAACAAGGAGAAAAACCTCTGGCTCGACTGGGATATCAAATATAAGCCGCTGCTTCCCGACGGCACCTACGGCCTTTACGACTCGATGGACGAGGAACTCATTTACTTCCATTTGCAAGAGATGACAGACGCGGGAATCGACTTCATTATTATGGACCAAACGAACTTCATTGACACGTCGGGCGGGTTTATTAACGTTCGCGCTTTGAAGGTCGCGGAATGCATTCAGAAATGGAACGACGAGGGCCACAAGGAAATCCGCTACTGCTCCGCAATTGGCGGCATTCAGTGGACGCAGGACGGCAAGAACATCGAAGACGAGGCGGTGCTTCTGAATAACCGGTATTTAAGGCAGGATTTCGGGAATTCGTACTTCATGCTTGACGGGAAGCCCCTTCTCATCGTCTACGGTGACAACGGCGAAAAGATGTGGAAGGATTATCTTGACGGCGGCGGGAAGACGAAATACACCGATAAGTTCACGCTGCGGTGGGCGGACAACCAGAGCCGGCCCGGATATTACGGCTGGGCCTACGACAAGGGCACGAAGCAGGACAGCGAGGTCATGGTCGTGATGCCGGGCTGGGACAACCGGAAAGGCGCGGAGCCCGTTCCCAGGAACCACGGCGAATGGTACAAGGAATCTTGGCGGCAGGTCTTCGCGGCCGAAACAAAACCGCAAATGGTGGTCATCAACTCTTTTAATGAGTACGCTGAAAACACCGGCGTGTTCACCGCTCAGACAAAACTATACGGAGACGACGCTCCGGATATGTACTGGAACATGACGAAAGAGTATATCAAGCTGCTTCGTGAAGGCGGCACGTTCGAATAATATTATTTGACTATTTATAGCAAAAAATGTCCGCAGCCTTGATTGATTCCGGCCGCGGACTTTTTTATATCTTGAAAACAAATTTCATTAAGATTATCGCAGCCGTGAAGACGGTTGTCGCAATAAGCAAGATCAAATCGGCAGAGGAGAACTTCAGGACCTTGTATCTCGTTCTGCCCTTCCCGCCTTTATAGCACCTTGACTCCATAGCGGTGGCCATGTCCTCGGCGCTCTTAAACGCTCCTACAAACAACGGAATCAACACCGGCACGTAGCTCTTGATCTTCTTGAAAAAGTTTCGCGAATCAAAGTCCGCGCCTCTTGCCGCCTGCGCCTTCATTATTTTGTCGGTCTCGTCCGCGAACGTCGGCACAAATCTTAGAGCGATACTCATCATCATAGCAACCTCGTGGGCCGGGAATCCGATCTTCGCAAGCGGCCTCATCAGCGACTCCATGCCGTCCGTTATCGCGACCGACGACGTCGTGTAAGTCAGAAGCGAGGCGGAAATAATCAGCAGCGAAACCCTTATAATCGTTTTGAGGCTCTGCAGCACGCCTTCCTTGTAGACCGTGAGCTTCCCGAGCGTAAAAAGTACGTCGGTTCCTTTAAAGAAAAGCAGGTTGAATATAACGGTTATCGCGAGCAGCAGCATTATCGGGCGAAGACTCATCAGAATATACTTAAATGAGATTCCCGAGGCGGCAAAGCAGCCGATAACGAATACCGCGGCGACAAGATACTGCCACCAGGAGGAACACATGAGCACAAGGACCATCATCACAATCGTCCAGATGAGTTTGGTTCGCGGGTCGGCTCTGTGGATGACGGAATCGCCCGGCACGAATCTTCCGAGAGAAATTCTCATTGCGCGAGCCTCCCTTCCGCCTGAAGCTTCCGGACAAGCTCGACGCCTTCGGACACCTTGATTACGTGAGGAATGTCCATTCCCGACTCGCGGGCAAAATTGTCGAAAAGTTTAGTCACTTCGGGAACGTCCAGCCCCCAGGTCGTAAGAAGCTCACGGTTCTTGAAAACTTCGTAAGGCGTGCCGTCAAGGCCGATGCGGCCGTCGTTCACGATAACGACGCGTCTCGCGTTCTCGGCAACGTCATCCATGCTGTGGGATATAAAAACGATCGTAATGCCGCGCTCGTTGAGGCTCTTGAGAAGTTTCATGATCTCTCTCTTGCCCTGAGGGTCGAGTCCGCTGGCCGGTTCGTCTAAAAGCAGATATTTCGGATTTGTAACGATAACGCCGCAGATAGCGACACGTCTCTTCTCGCCGCCGGAAAGCTCGAAAACGCTGCGTTCAAGAAGCGCCTCGTCAAGTTCAACAGTCTTCGCCGCCGCCAGTACGCGCTCTCTCGTTTCTTCATCCGAAAGCTTGAGCCGCTTCAGCCCGAACGCGATATCCTTAAAAACCGTCTCTTCAAAAAGCTGGTGCTCGGGATACTGAAACACGTACCCGACCTTCATTCTGACGTCTCTTAAGTTCTTTTTTGTGATCTTTTCGCCGTCAACGTAAACGCTGCCTTTGTTCTTGTCGGGCTGCAGCAGGCCGTTAAAGTGCTGGAGAAGCGTGGTCTTTCCTGACCCGGTATGCCCGATGATCGCGGTGAACTCACCGGATTCAATAGTCAAACTGACGTCGTTAATTGCGGTCTTCTCGAACGGCGTCTTGGGCATATATGTGAAAGTTACGTTTTCAAGCGATAAAGACATAATACCAAATCAATCCTTGCCGGCGAGATTTAAAAGAACGCTGACGCCTTCGTCAATTCCCAGCACCGCGTCGGGAACGTTCACGCCCTCCGATTTCAGGCGCGAAAAAAGCTCCGCCGTGGGCGGAAGCTCAAGGCCGAGTCCGAGAACGGTATCCCTGTCGGAAAAAATCTCCTTCGGAGTTCCCTCTTTGACGACCGTTCCTTCGTTTATCAGATAGATTCTGTCGCACCCGGCAGTCTCGTCCATGTGATGCGTGATCAGAATCACGGTTATACCGTCTTCCTTGTTGAGCTTGGTTACAATTTCGAGAACGCTCTTCCGGCCCTTGGGGTCGAGCATCGCGGTGGACTCGTCGAGAACGATGCAGGAAGGCTTCATGGCGAGAATTCCCGCTACGGCCACACGCTGCTTCTGACCGCCTGAAAGAAGGTGCGGCTCAGTTTTGCGGTACTTTTCGATTCCGCAAACTCTAAGCGCCTCGTTGACGCGTTCGATCATCTCTTCACGTTCAACACCGATATTTTCGAGTCCGAAAGCCACGTCCTCTTCAACCGAAGTCGCGATAATCTGGTTGTCCGGATTCTGGAAGCACATTCCGACCTTACGCCTGATCTCCCAGAGGTCCTTCGTCTCCGCGGTATCTTCGCCGTCGACGTACACGTGCCCTTCGGTCGGCAAAATAAGCGCGTTCATAAGGCGCGCGATCGTCGACTTGCCGGATCCGTTCCTGCCCAGAATGCATACAAATTCGCCTTTGTTTACGTGAAAATTGAGGCCCGAGACGGCATATTTACGCCCCGCACCGGTGTTCCCGGTTTCCGGTGTGTCGTTCTTTACGTCGCCGGAAATTTCCTCTTCGGCTCCCGGATATTCGTATGAAACGTTGTCGAAAACGATGAATCCGTCAGTTCTTTCCATTTTCCGAAAAAGGTATTCCAAGATGCTTGTAAGCGGCCGGCGTTGCAACGCGTCCCCGCGGAGTCTTGTTGATAAAACCGAGCTGCAGGAGATACGGCTCGTAAACGTCCTCGATCGTCGTGACGTCCTCGCCGGTGGCTGCTGAGAGGGTCTCAAGACCAACCGGACCGCCGCCGAACTTTTTAATGATGCAGAGAAGCACGTTCCTGTCCACAAGGTCGAGGCCGAGGGAGTCGATATCCAGCGCCTTAAGCGCCGTCTTCGCGATATCCTCGGAGATAACGTCGCTTCCGTAAACCTCGGCAAAGTCGCGGGCCCTTTTAACGAGCCTGTTCGCGATTCTAGGCGTGCCTCTGGAACGCTTCGCGATTTCCCTGGCGCCCTCCTCGCTGATCGCGAACTTAAGAATGCCGGCGGTCCTTCTGACTATGAGCATCAGTTCTTCGGTCGAGTAAAGCTCGAGCCTGTTGATGACGCCGAAACGGTCTCTCAAAGGCGCAGAGAGAAGTCCGGCTCTGGTGGTGGCGCCGATCAGCGTGAATTTCGGCAGGTCGATTCTCAGCGAGCGTGCCGCCGGACCCTTGCCCATGATAATGTCGAACGAAAAGTCCTCCATGGCCGGGTAGAGAATCTCTTCAACTGATTTGTTGAGGCGGTGAATCTCGTCGATGAAGAGGACGTCCATCTCGTTGAGGTTCGACAAGATTCCGGCTATGTCCGCGGCCTTTTCGATCGCGGGGCCTGAGGTTATTCTTATGTTGACGCCCATTTCCGAAGCGATAATACCCGCGAGCGTCGTCTTTCCGAGTCCGGGCGGACCGTACAAAAGCACGTGGTCAAGCGCTTCACCGCGTTTCTTGGCAGCCTCTATAAAAACTGAAAGATTCTTCTTGACCTGGGTCTGGCCGACGTACTCGTCAAACCTCCTCGGTCTTATAGTGGCTTCAAATTCGTCTTCTCTCAGAAAGTCGCCTGTCGTTATTCTTTCGTTATCCATTGTCCCTCCTTGCGGAACATTCCTCTTTTAGTAAAATTAAATTTACCTGCCGGCGGCGAGCGCGTCCTTCACGACCTGTTCGAGGGTCATTCCAGCTCTGTAAACGCTACCGACCTGCGCTCTCGCTTTCTGCTGGTTGTAACCGAGCACCATCAGAGCCTCCACGGCCTCGTCGTAGACCGGATCGGTTCCGAACAAGCCCGCTGTGGAAATATCGCCGGTCCCGTTATCGGGTTCTGCCGAGGCGCTAGAACTGATTTTGTCCTTCAGCTCAAGAACGATCCTCTGCGCTGTCTTCGGCCCTATTCCCTTGATCTTGGAAATTGCTTTATGGTTCCCGCTCGCCACCGCCATCGAGAAATCTGTAACGGTCATCTGCGAGAGCACGGAAACAGCCAGCTTCGGACCGACACCGGACACGTCGAGAAGCATTTTAAACGTGTCAAGCTCCTGCGGCGACGTAAACCCGAAGAGAGTTATATCGTCTTCTTTTACCGACAAATAGGTAAAAAACGTAGCCGTCTCGCCCTCTTCGCAGGCTCCGACCGACGTCATCGAAGTGTATATTCTGAATCCCACGCCGCCCACGTCGATGACAACGTATTCCGGCTGTCTTGACGCGACGAATCCCCTGATGAAATCAAACATGTCTCAATCTCCTTGTAAATAGCCGTAGGCGGCGTTCACTCAAACCCTTTCGGCGGTAAGCATCGAATGCGCGTGGCAGATTGCAATCGCCAGCGCGTCCGCGGCGTCGTCCGGCTTCGGAATCTCACGAAGGTTCAGAATGACCTTCACCATCTGTTGCACCTGTTTTTTCTCCGCCCTTCCGTAGCCTACGACGTTCTGCTTGACCTGGAGCGGCGTGTACTCGTAGCACGGAACTCCTCTTTTCGAACAGGCCAGAAGCGCGACGCCTCTTCCGTGAGCGGCCATGATAGCGGTCTTAGCGTTGTTGTTGAAGAACAGCTCCTCGATCGCCATTGCGTCCGGTCTGTACTTCTCGACGATCTCGCCAATCTTCGCGTCGATCTGTTCGAGCCTGGACGAAAAGAGCTCGCCGGCCTTCGTATTCACGACTCCGTAGTCGATCACGGTAAACTTGTTGGCGGTGTGGTCCACCACGCCGTAGCCCGTTATCGCAAAACCCGGGTCAATTCCCAAAATCAGCATATCTAAACTCCGGTTATTTAATCTCCGCGTCCGCTCCGTACCTGACGAAGGCGTATCTGTCAGTAAAGAGGTCGCATTTTCCGTCGTGCCACATATTCTCCAGCGAGAACGTTACCGGACCCAGCGCGTACGGCTCGGGATCCAGGAAGTGGTGCGGACCGAGAAGGTTTCTGTTACTGTTGCAGAGCTCGAGTCCGAGAACGTTCACGCCCGGCTTTACGAAGCCGGAAATGTCGCAGTGGTTCGTGAACATCAGCCGCTTTACGTGGCGACCGTTCACGCTCACGTCCGCGTACGAGAATCTGCCGTTGATATAAAGCTCCGGTGAATCGATTCCGTCCGCCGTGAACTTCTTTGCGACTCTTATCTTGCCCGCGTAGAACGGATAGCCGCTCCTCACGAGGTCGTGAATATCGACCGTCGGACGCTGCTTTACAAGCGTGAACGGTCCCCTGTACTCGATACTGTTGCGCGGTCCGTCGTTAAAAGTTCCCGGCGTTTTGACCTCGAAGCTTCCGTACAGGTAGCAGCACTCGACCTCGGTGTCGAAGGCGAGGCAGTTTCTGAGGGACTCCATAACGTTGCCGTAGAGCACGTGGTAGACGTAATCGCGCTGGAAATAGTCGAAGCGGAAAACGATCTCGTTGCGGCCTTTGACGGTCTTCCCGGAGATGTCGAAAACAAGGAAGCTGACGTCGAGCCGGTGTTCGCCGTTCGGAACTATCTCCTCGCCGTTCAACTGAACAGAAACGTATTTAAGCGGCTCTGCGCAGATCTTAAGCGTTCCGGGAATATCCTCGACGTCGAAGAAGAACTTCAAAGTGAGAAGTCCCTCGAAGCGCGCTCTCAACAACTCGTCAAAAATCCTGATTACAGGCTTGGGCTCTTCGTATGTCTTTCCGCCGTCAAACGAGACGCAGGCGTAGTCGAGCGTCAGCTGGTTCTCTGGAAGTTCTTTAAATCTCCACTCGCCTTCAATTTTCCTTGCTTCAACGCCTTCTTTAGCGTCAAGGTTCTTTTCAGCGGGCGCAGCTTTATCGGTTTCGGGGTGCTCAATGTAAAGCCTCGATTTGCCGCTCGCAAACGAAGTTTTTATAAGACCGCCGCCGTGAATCGAATTGGAGTTGATAAATCCGCTCTCTTTTACCGCTTTTCCCGACTGCCAGTCGTCCTCTTCAAGAGATATCTCCTTAAGGCCGTTCACGCCGGCGAAATATATGTTTGCGTGCGGGTAGTCGGTTCCGCTGACGTTCGTGATGAAGAAGAGCTTTCCGAACGGCGTGTTTCTGGTCATAAGCTTGACGCCGCCCGGAATCTCGCCTGCCTGTCCTCTGACGCTTGCCTGATTGACCTTCTCGATCTCATCGAGAGTAACGGTCGATTTCAGCCACGAAAGATCCGCGACCCTGCCGTCGATTCTGTCGGGAGCCGAGTCGAAAAGAAGCACCTTTCCGCCGTTCGCGATGAACTCCTTAAGAAGAGAAGCCGTCGATGAATCCAGCGAGTAAATCTTCGGCAGCACAACGAACTTGTACGACTGTTTGCCTATTTTCAGGGAATTTCCGTCAACCGAGCCGTGCCGCCTCATGATTACTTCGTCGCCGAAATGGTACGACATCTGGCGGTCGGAGAAGTAGTTCATGATGCTCACGAGTGCGTCGTCGAGCTCCGCGGTTGTTGCCCTGTCAGGCTCGCGCATATAGTCGAGGTAGGCGCTGTGCATCGGGTGGATAATCAGCGTGTTGACTTCTTCCTCACCGAGGGAGAGCGCGAAGCCGAGGCGGTTGTAGTATTTGACGAAATCGCCGAAAGCGTTCTGCCACGGAAGGTGTTCCGAATAATTCGCGGGGTAGTCTCTCTTCCGCTGGCCTCTTATCGAATACGCGTACAAATGGTGGCACATCACGTTAATGCCGGACGCGTACTGAAGGTCTGCGATCCTTTTAAGTTCAGTCGGCGAGACGTCCCAGCCGCAGCACGCGAACGTCTCGGTGAGCACTTTCTTTTTGCCGAGCTGCGCCGCGACCGAGCCGAGCTGCTTCGGGGCGAGGTCGTTCCCGACGTTCCTGCCGAGGTAGTCCATTCCCGGCATGTGCTCAAATTCATAGAAAGGCATCACGCCGCCGCAGCACCACATCTGACCGTTCAGCATCGATTCCTCAACCGCGTGGCCAGTGAGCTGAGCGCCGTTCCTTTCGCACCAGTCGTAGATCTGCTTCGGGAACGCCTCGATGAAAAGCTCGTGGCATAGATAGTAGTAGTCGTATCTGAACTCGCGGGCGCCGTCGAAATTCCTGAACAGAGCTATCAGTCCGTCGAACGGGTCGTATCCGTATTTTTCACTGAATTTAGCGGGAATCACGGTCGACCACGGAGTCGCGTACCTGTAGTACTGAGGCTCGTCGGTGAAGAATCCGGGCATTGCCTTGCCAAACTCGTCTCCGGTCCGCTTCTTGTACTCCTCGTGAGTGCAATCGATGAATTTCGCAATCACCTTTTCGTCAAGAACGTCGACGTATGAGCTGTCGTAGTTCTGCATGACCGCGCAGTATTTGCCGGTGTAACCTTCGACAGGCGCTTCGACTCTTTTATAAGTCGCGTTCCCGTCGCCGTCAATCGCAACTGTATAAACCGAGAGAGGCCTGACTTCGGGAGCGTTCTCGGGCTTGAGCTCGGGAAATTCGTCAAACTCTTTGTAGGTCAGGAACGACGCGAAGTTCTTAGGATCGTCAAGAACAATACCGCCGCCGAACCCGCTTGGCCAGCCATTTTCATCGTAGGACCAGCTCTCCATTCCGAGCTTCTTGCCCTCGTCGATGCAGGCGTCGACGCACTCGAACCATTCGTCGCTTAGGTATTCGGTCTCGAGACCGCCGCGGGCGTGCATAAAGTAGCCCTTCATTCCGAGCTCGTGCATACCGCGAATCTGACGCCGCAGTTCCTCCGGCTCGAGCCTGTCGTTCCAGCTCCAAAACGGAATGCCGCCGTAGCCTTCCTGTCCCTCGTTAACACATTTGATAAAATCCATATACCCTCCCTGCCTGTCAATTCAAAAGCAATTATAAATCCCGGAAACGCGCGCTTAAGACGCGATCACTTCCGCGGGAACGATTTCATTTTCAAAACCCGGAATCTTGGTGATCTTTCCGTCCGAATAGACGCAGAGCTCTGATCCGTTCCAGAAGATCACGTTCTCGACCGTCTTGTCGAAAACCACGCTCGCACTGCCGCAGGAATTCGCAATCCTTTTGATCGAATCGCCACTGACAAGGTCGAGCGACACGAATTCGGTTCCGGTCTCCCGCATCATCAGGTAGACGCTGTCGCTCTTTCCGTAAAGCCTGGTCTCCTCAACCGGGAACTCTTCTTGAAGGTTATAGCTGAGCACGATCGTATTTTCGGAGCCGTTTTTGTCCTTTAGGATCACGTAGGGTTTCCTGAGATAAGGAATGATACTCTCCGCGTTGCTGCCGACAACGTATTTAGAAGCGGATTTGTCGAAAATATCTATCGCCGAAACCACGCTGTCGCTTGAAGTCACGAAGAGCAGATCAGACGAAGCGCAGTAGAAAAGCTTGTCGTTAACGTCACACTTGGTGATCAGTTTCGTCTTGCGGCCCTTCTGCGAGCAGTAGACGTTGACTCCGCCGCCGTCCTCGGTCGTGAATATGACCGTCTCGCTCTCCTCGCTGTAACCGATTATCTCGGAGAATCCATCGAAGATCTCGGTGGTATCGATTCCGGAAATAAGAGGCCTCAATGATAGAAGCGTCTTTAGGCCCGGGTGCTTTTCGGAGTCGCCGTAAATAAACCTCAAGCCTTCGTTGTCGCCGTACTCCTTCACGAAATCCACGCCGTACACGTTTTCTTCTTTGTAGAGCGGCCTAACCTCGGTCCAACTCTCGCCTGCGGAAAAAGTCTTGCCGTACTTGGAATAGACGGTAAGTCCGGTGCTTTCGTAAAAGCTGACCGCAGAGTCGTCCTTCCAGATGACGACTCCCTTCGCATAAAGAACTCTCTCAGAGATCCTTGTAACGCTTCCGCCGGTACGCCAAAGCTTCAGAGAAGCGGTGCCTTCGGCCCGGTTAAAGTTGTCGAAGAAAACTATCTCACCGGTGCCCGCGACAGGAAGCAGAGGGTTAAAGCCGTTCTGACTGTCGTCGCCGCCTGAACTGACCGCCTGCCTGAGCTCGGTGCTGGCCTTCGAATTAAACGAGTAGACCTTTATCGCGCCGTCGGGTGTGACGTACGGAATAAACGTGCGCTCCTTGAAAAGAATATACGAAGCCACGTCTCCGCAGAGTTTCAGCCGTGTTCCGTCTTTAACCGAGTACTCAAAAAGCTCCTCTGTGGGCGTGTAGATGTAGTAGACCTTACCGAGCTGAGGGTCGAAGGCGACGTTCTTGACGTTGTTGTCCACGTCGTGAACCGTGAGACTGCTGTCAAGAAGGTATAGGCTGTCGTTCTCCGTAAAAACGAACGGGAACACGGACGACCTGGCGTAGCCCGCCTTTCCGTCGATCCAGTCGTCGGTCTTTCTGCCAACAGTAAGCGAAAAAATCGCGATCACAACGGCGAGCGCGGCGAAAAAGGAAGCGAACGTGATGAAGTACTTCCTGCGCTGGATCGTTTTATTCGAGACAATTTTGTAATCCGCGTTTTCCATTTCAGTAATTGTTTGTTTCCATTAAAGTTCAAATCAGCTCGCTGGTTTCGCTCTTGCCCTTCATGTCGGGCGTGAAGCCGCTGTGGAGTTCATCGAGGTCGTAAGGCGTCGCCTGGTATACGTAATAGTTCAGCCAGTTCGCGAAAAGCAGATACGCGTGGGAGCGCCACTGGTGGAAAGGTTTTTTCGTCGGGTCGTTATCCGGAAAATAATTCTCGGGAATAGCGGGCTCGAGGCCTTTCAGAACGTCGCGCTCGTACTCTTTCTTGAGTGTGTCACGGTCGTATTCGAGGTGCCCCGAGACGAAAATCATTCGTCTGTCCTTTGAAGCGCACACCGAGGCGCCGGCCACGTGTGACATCGCCATAATGTCGAGATCCTCGACCTTTTCGATGTCGGCAATATCGTTGTACGTGTAGCGCGAGTGAGGAATGTAGAAAATGTCGTCAAAGCCTCTTAAAAGCCTGGCGCGTTTGTGACACGGATAGTGAGGGTAGACGCCGGAGAGCTTCGACGGAAGCAGTTTTTTCTCGATTCCGTAGTGGTAGTAAAGCCCCGCCTGCGCGCCCCAGCAGATGTGAAGAGTCGTAGTCACGTTGGATTTAGACCACTCCATGATGTTGCAGAGTTCGTCCCAGTACTCAACCTTCTCAAATTCCAAAAGTTCCACAGGCGCGCCTGTAATAATTAGTCCGTCAAACTTCTCGTCCGCGACGTCGTTGAAGGTCTTGTAGAATTCTATAAGATGGCTCTCGGAAACGTTTTTCGAAACGTAACTCTCGGGGTGCAGGAACGTGACTTCGACCTGTAGCGGGCTGTTACTGAGAAGCCTCAAAAGCTGTGTCTCCGTGACGATCTTGGTCGGCATAAGGTTCAGAATCGCGATCTTAAGCGGACGGATATCCTGGTGAAGCGCCATATTCTCCTTGAGGACGAAAACGTTCTCGTTGGAAAGTATGCTGCTCGCCGGCAGGTTGTCGGGAATTCTGATAGGCATAAAAGTTTCTCCGTTAGCGTTACTGTTCGCATGCAAAAAGGAATGTTTAAGGCTTAGACCCGTTTTCGCATACATTTTCATTATACCACCCTGCCGCCGGGTTTTCAAGTTTTTACTGCGCGCAGGCGCGTTATAAAAAATGCAAACTTTAATGTACGGGAATGTGAAATTAATCGCAACTGCGAAACCTCAAAAATCCTTAAAGCGCGAAAATGTTTTGAAACCGGAGCTTTTTATGCTACAATTACTACGGAGGTATTGCAGATGTTTGGATTTGATTCTGAAAGCATTGTATACGAAATAATTCTGAAACTGCTCGCGGTGCCGGGAATCATTCTCGCGTTCACTTTTAAGAGCTTCGCGCAGGCGCTGATCTCGAAGTGGCTCGGCGACCCGACGCCCGAAGCGCAGGGACGTCTCACGCTGAACCCGATGGCGCACATCGACTGGTTCGGTCTTCTCGCGATGATCTTGCTCGGTTTCGGCTGGCACAAGCCAATGCCGACAAATTCCCGCTTCTACAAGCACCCGCGCCGCGACAAGGCGATATACTCAGTCAGCGGTCCGGTTGCGCTCGTGCTTTTAAGCTTCGTTCTGACTTCTCTCTCTGTGCTCTTCTCGTTCCTTGCGGTCAGGAATCAGGAAACGGACCTCGGGATATTCACGATCTTTCACCTGCTGTTTTACAACGCCAGCGCATATCCGCTGTTCCTTGCGGTGTTCTACATGCTGCCGCTGCCCGGTCTCGACGGCTACAATCTGATTACGTCGTTCACGCCCTACAGCTGGAATGAGTTTCTCTACAAGGTCGAAAAGTACTCTATGTTTATCTTCCTCGGCTTCATTATTCTGATGCGCCTGACGTCGCTGTCAACGTATCTGTATCTGCCGGCGACCCTTCTGTACAACTTCTTCGAAGGAGTTTGGATGGCGGTGCTGAAACCTATGTTTATGTAGGCTGATATTGCCTTGAATTAGGCAAAAAGAAGAGGCCCGCCCGGCTCACTAAATTAAAAGAGCCGGGCGGACCTTCGTTTATCCAAACACTAAAGAATCAATACTCCATAAGTCCAAGGAATGAGAGAATCTTCCTGAGGAACCTCACGAACCAGTTCGCGCGGTCCACGTCCTCGTCAATCAAAAGGTCGACGCTGCCTATCTCCTCGGTCTGTTTTTCGCCTTCCTCGTCGGTGTAAACTTTCTGGTAAACGACTTTGCCGACGATGTCGCCCTTTGACACCGGCGCCGTCACCTTTCCGTCGAGAACAATCTTCTTCTCGACCGTGTACTTCTCTGTGAGGTTCGCAATGTACGAGAAGTCCGCCCCGGTGCAGGTCTTGGCTTTGATGCTCTTGCCGTCCTTCACCGAAATCATTCTGACGTAGGTGCCCGCTTTGTCGAGCTCCTTGGTCTCGAAGCATCTCGAAGTGTACTCAAGAAGATACTTGAGCTCTCCCGCCCTTCTCTCAGGCGTCTCTTCACCTATAACAACTGCAATCACTCTCTCGCCGCCAATCGAAGCGGACGCCGCCTGGGCGTATTTGTCCGCGTTGGAATAGCCCACAAGAAGACCGTCGGCGCCTTCCAGCATTCCCGAATAAACGAGCGCGTTGGAGTTCTGCATCTGCGTGTCGGGCTGGCCTGTCGAGGTGTGCACGAACATCCCCGAAGTGATGCGTGAATAATTCAAAATGTCGGGAAAATCCTTCACAAGTCTGTACGAGAGCATGCAGAGATCCGCCGCCGAAGTGTACTGGCCGTCGTCGATTATTTTGATGCCTGTCGAGTCGCAGTAGTGGGTGTCGGAAAGTCCGAGTTCAAGCGCTTTGGCGTTCATCATCGCCACAAAAGTCTCTTCGTCCGCCTCGGAAATGTGCTCCGCCAGCGCGTACGCGGCGTCGTTGGCGCTTCCCGCGATGACTGCGATCACCGCTTCTTCCACGGTAATGACCTCGCCCTTCCCGCTGTCAAGGAAGACCCTCTCCCTGTTGACGGAAATCTGCTGCGCCGCCTTCGAAACCTTTACGCCGCTCTTAAGGCCGGTTTTACCGTTCGCAACCGCCTCAAAAGTCAGATAAAGAGTCATCAGCTTTACGAGATTGCCGACCGAAAATCTGTCGTGAGCGGTCTCGCTCATGAATGAAATCTCGCCGGAGTCGAAGTAAAGAGAAGCGAAGGCCTTCGCCTTCATGGTTTCGAGGCTGAGGTCGTTCGAAATCGCCACCGCGGTGTTCTTGTTAAAAGCAGCTGCTTCACCAGGCGGGAATATCAGACAGCCGAGCGTCAGAAGCACGGCCAGGAACAGGCATATTTTCTTGTTTAAACTTTCGGTTTTCATCAAAAACCCTCCGTTTTTAACGTTAATCATTTGTAAACGAAGTCCGGAAACGTCCTTACAGGTCTTTAAGAAGCTTGCTTCTGCTCGGATGTCTCAGCTTCCTCAGTGCCTTGAACTCAATCTGCCTGATACGCTCACGGGTGACGTTGAAATGCTTGCCCACGTCTTCAAGTGTCTTCGGCTTGTTGTCGCGGAGGCCGAACCTCATCTCGAGCACCTGGCACTCACGTTCGTTGAGCGTGCTGAGCGCGGCGTCGATAGCCTTGTGCGCGTAGTCTCTTCTCGCAAATTCGGCCGGGGAGTTGGAGTCGTCGTCCTGAATGAAGTCGCCGATGTTGCTCTCGTCCTCGTCACCGATAGGCGTTTCAAGCGAAATAGGCTCCAAAGCGATTCTGAGCATGTCGCGAACCTGTCCCGGCGTCTCGTTGATCTCTCTTGCAATCTGCTCAGGTGTGGGCTCGCAGCCGAGTTCCTGTGAAAGCTGGCGCTGCGCCTTGACCATCTTGTTGATCTTTTCGTGCATGTGCACGGGAATTCTGATTGTTCTGCCCTGGTCGGCAATCGCTCTCTGGATGCCCTGCTTGATCCACCACGTGGCGTATGTACTGAACTTGTAGCCTTTTCTGTAGTCAAACTTCTCGACCGCTCTCATCAGTCCCAGGTTGCCCTCGGAAACGAGATCCTCGAAAAGAAGTCCGCGCCTCACGTATTTCTTGGCAATACTGACAACGAGCCTCAGGTTGGATTCGATCAGCTTGTCTCGTGCCTCGAGGTCGCCGTTCTCGATCTTGATTGCCAGTTCGACTTCCTCGTCAAAGCTGAGCAGCGGAACCTTTCCTATGTCGTGAAGGTACATCCTGACGTCGTCTTCAACATTGATGCCCTCCGCGGAACCGATCGTGTCGCTGTACTGCTTGCCGTCGGATTTCACGTCGTTCAGGTCGCCGCCTATAGTGATATTGTTCTTTTCCGCCTGTTCGTAAAGCTTGTCGAAGAACGCGTCCGAGAATTTATAATCGCCGGTCTGGTCGGTAACCTCGTCGGCGTAAATGATTCCGGTGTCGCGGGCGGCGTCAATCAGCTTTTTGATCAGCTGGTTCTCGAAGTCGTCGTCTTCACTGTACTTGTCGACGGCAACGTCGTCCTGATCTACTGCCTGCAAAATCGAAGCAAGGTCCGGATCTTCAGCGTCGGGATCGTCGTCGTCAACAGAGTCGATGTCGTCTTCGAGATTCAGAATGTTCTCGCCGTCGTAGTCCTTCTCGCAGTCGATAAGGTCGGATTCATCGGGCTCGCTTTCGGGAGCGTCCATGTCGTCCGGATTCTCTTCCTCCTCGAGGATCTCCTGATCCGCAAGGGCGGGATCCCTGTAATTCAGTTGAAAGTCAAAATCCGAATAATCGTCGTCATATTCCGATGACTTCTTTTTCGACCGCTTTCCGGAGCCTTCAGACTCGGATCCGTCGCCTTTCTTGGACTTTTTGCCGGGTTTTCTGCCGCGTTTCTTTGCTTCGGGAAGAGACTCCGCGTCAACTTCCTGAGCCACGGGAGCTTCACCTGCTGCCTCAGCGGATATTTCCACAGCTTTCTCCCCAGAAACTGTTACCGCAGCCTCTTCAACAGTCGCTTCTTCGTTCTTGATTTCTTTTGCTTTTTTAGTTGCCATTGCGCATAACCTCCGTATAAGCCGCAAGATGCATCAGGCATAAATAGAACGCCTTCGACAGTATAATACCATCATTTTCCGCAAACGTAAAATATACGGGAAATAAAAAAGCCGGCAGTCATTCGAGGCCGCCGGCAATTCTCAATTCAGATTGAATTATTTCTTCTGTTTCTTTTTGAGCGCAGCGAATTTCTTTACCAGCTCGATCTTCCGCTCCTTCGGCGTCGAAGGGTCGTCAATCTCCTTCTGAATCCGATCCAGTTCCGCGTCCTTCGCGGCGTTATACAGTTTCTGAAGCATCTCCGATACCGACGCCTTAGCGTCAGAAGGTTTGATATCGTACTTAAACTGCGCTTCCGCCAGCCGGTTGTCAGCGGCCGCTCCGAAAGAAGGAAGCGAAGAAAATCCTTTTATCTCACCGCTCTCGCAACCCTCGGAAACAATGTCAAAGATAAGCCTGTTCTCCTCAAAAGCAAACAGCCCGCGAATGTCTTTGTTTTTAAGAGTTTTGAAGACACCGGGATTTTCTGCGAAACAGATAAGCAGCCGTTTTTCGTTAAAATCCTTCTTTTTATCCGCTTCGGAAAGACCGGAATCGTCCTTCTCATCATCGGAAATATAGATTCTCCGCTGGATAATTCCAGTTGAAGGTTCTTCGCGATCGACTTTTCCCTGATTTAAACTCTGCGAACCGACAACAGTGTCCTCGCCGAAGCCGTACTGTTTCCCGAACTTTTCGGTGACCCATTTTTTATAAACAAGCTTGTCGGTATCCGGAAGCTGCGCAAACAGACTCTTCACCTTGTTGATAAAATCGATTTTATGCTCATTTGTGTCAGCCGGGTTTTCCTCAGCGGCAAGAATGCATTTATACTCGAAAAGGCTGTAAGAATGCGACAGCTGTTCAAGAAAATCGTCTTTGGTATGGGTCTTTAAGAATTCGTCTGCGTCCTTCGCACCCGTTAGACGGAAAACCTTAACCGAGAGGCCGATATTCTTCAGTATCTCCATGCCGCGAACCGTAGCCTGAGCGCCCGCGCTGTCATTGTCAAACGCGACTATTATCTCTCTTTTCTCGAAGTAGCGCTTAAGCAGTCGCCCCTGCTTCTCGGTAAGGGCCGTTCCCAGGGCAGCGACGGCGAAATCGATTCCCTTCTGGTGAAGAGCGATGCAGTCCATGTAACCCTCGACGATTATAACCTTGTCAGAAACGGATTTCTTGGCGATGTTGAGTCCGTAAAGATGCTGCCCCTTAATATAGACAGGCGTCTCCTGGGAATTGATGTACTTGGCGGTTTTCGCGTCCTTATCCATCGTACGTCCGCCGAAAGCGATAACGTTTCCGATGTCGTCGAAAATCGGGAACATGAGCCTGTCCCTGAACCTGTCGATAAGATTTCCCTTGTCGGTTTTGCTGACAAGTCCCGCTTTTATCAGAAGATCGTCTTGCACGCCGCCGGATTTGAAATGCTTGTAAAGCGCGTCCCAGGAGTCGGGAGAATAGCCGAGGCCGAACTTCGTTGCGGTATCGGCGGTAATCCCGCGGGTTTTAAGGTATTCCTGCGCCTTCCGGCTTGTCTTCAGCTGCTCGAAGTAGAACTTGGCGGTCTCTTTGTTGAGGGAACGGATGTCGTTCCTGAGTCTGGTGGTCTGTTCGTCGCGCTCGATGCCGCGGGTGTATTTGATTCCGGCTCTGTCGGCAAGATTGTAGAGAGCGTCAACATAAGAAAGTTTCTCGGAGAGCTCGATGAACCGGATAGCGTTCCCACCGACGCCGCAAGCGAAGCACTTGAAAATGCCCTTGGACTCGCTGACGAATAGCGAAGGGTTCCTGTCGGCGTGAAAAGGACACAGACCGACATAGTTCGCGCCCTGCTTTTTGAGCGGTACGAACTCGGAAATCAGACTCACGATATTCACGCGTGAAAGCACTTCTTCCTGCGTAAGACGTCCCTGTTTGTCTGCCATGCCTTTTCCTCCCTTCATTAAATATCGGGCAAATTGTCAGCTTATAGACCGTATGTAGTTAAAAAGATACTGCTGCGCGAGGCCGCCGTTCTCGCCGAAATACTCCTCCATGCGCTTTTGAAGCGCGGGACGCGTGAACCCTTTCAGGCCGTACAGTTCTTCGCACATTCTCTCGACCCAAACGTCCACCGGGAACGCGCTACGGTCGATTCCCGTGAACAGCGTCACGCAGCCCGCGACCTTTTCGCCAACACCCGGAAGCGCAAGAACCGTCTTTTTGAGCGTTCCGTCGCATTTCGCGTCGAGAAGTTTTAAAAACGAATAAGATCCGTCAGCGAACAGCTCCGCGGTCTGCCGTATAAAAGGCGCTCTGTAGCCGACGCCCGCCGTTACCTGTATCTCTTCGTCGGTGAATCCGGTTATCGCCCCGGGTTCGGGAAAAGCGAAGTAATCCTTTCCGCCAAACGCAGCGATCTTCCCGCCGCACATCTCCGAAAGTCTCGCGACGCACTTTTTGATGCGCGGGATGTTGTTGTTGGCGGAAATGATGAAAGATATCACCGTCTCGAAAAGTTCCTGGCGCAAAAGCCTTATTCCCTGCCCTGCTTCGGCCGCTTTTTCTATAACACTGTCAAGGCCTGACAGTTCGCGTGTGACCGAGCCGTAATCAGTCATCAGATCAAAATACGAAACAAGAAACTCAGCAAAACCTGTGTCTAAAGCTCCGCAAAGGTCTGAGACAGTAAATCCGGAAGAATTCTCACGCAAGGAAAGCAGCCTTCCCTTTACGACACCAACAAACGAGCCGTCGGGAAGCTTCTCCCACCTGAAACACTGTCCGCAGTCGAAGGTTTTCTCAGCCGAAAACACAAAGTTTCCGCCTTCGGCAACGAAAACGCCGTCACAGAGATATGCGTTTAGTCCGTCCTTGCGCGAGAATACGAGCTGCTTCATACGCTAACTATTTAAAGGTCAAAGCACGAGCTTGTGGTAGAACTTTTTGCCTTTTTTAAGGAGAACTCCGGCCTTCAGGTCGTCGGCAGAAATAACTGCTGTTCTGTCGGTCACCTTCTCGTTGTTGACGGTTACGGAACCGGATTCGATGAGTCTCCTGGCCTCGGATTTCGAGGGCGCGAGCTTCGCGATAACGAGCGCGTCGGCGAGGCTAAGCGAGTCGCCTTCCAGCTTGTCGAGAGTCGTGGTAGGGATATCCTCGTTGTCGCCTGCGCCGCCGAAGAACGAACGCGCGGTCTCTTTGGCTTTGATCGCCTCTTCTTCACCGTGAACGATCTTCGTAATCTCAAACGCCAGCGTCTCCTTCGCGATGTTGATGTCAGCGCCTTCAAGCCTTCCGAGTCTTCTGACCTCGTCCATCGGAAGGAACGTGAGAAGGCCCAGGCACTCCTCGACCTTAACGTCCTCGATGTTTCTCCAGTACTGATAGAACTCGTAGG
Source organism: Mageeibacillus sp. UBA1212 (assembly GCA_002309655.1). GTDB lineage: Bacteria > Bacillota > Clostridia > UBA1212 > UBA1212 > UBA1212. Next base: position 22,953 of record DBXM01000033.1, on the reverse strand, counting down.
GGCTGGTTTTCGCCGGATCAAGCCACACCGCGCCCTTCATGGTCTTGCCCATTTTGATGCCGTCGCTTGTTGTAAGAAGCTTGAACGTGAGACCGTAAGCGGGCTTGCCGAGTTTCCTTCTTACGAGCTCGACGCCGCCGATAATGTTGGACCACTGATCGTTGCCGCCCATTTCAAGTTCGCAGCCGTACATTTCGTTGAGCTTGAGGAAGTCGTAGGACTGCATGATCATATAGTTGAACTCGAAGAAAGTGAGACCGCGCTCCATTCTCTGCTTGTAGCACTCCGCCGCGAGCATGCGGTTGACCGAGAAATGGGCTCCGACTTCGCGCAGGAATTCGACATAGTTCAGATTGAGAAGCCAGTCGGCGTTGTTGACCACGAGGGCGTTTCCGTTCTCGAAGTCGATGAACTTGGAGAGCTGCTTGTAGAAGCACTGCGCGTTGTGGTCGATAGTCTCCTTCGTCATGATCTTGCGCATGTCGGATTTGCCGCTGGGGTCGCCAACCATCGTGGTGCCGCCGCCGAGAAGCGCGATCGGCCTGTGGCCCGCGTTCTGCATGTGCTTCATCGCCATGATAGTCAGAAAGTGACCCGCGGTGAGACTGTCTGCGGTCGCGTCGAAACCGATGTAGAACGTGACGCTTTTGCTCTCTAACAGTTTTCTGATTTCTTCTTCGTCCGTTGCCTGTTCGATGAATCCTCTCTCAACAAGCACGTCATACACATTTTGCATTTTAACCACCTCAAATATTATTCTGTCCGTTTGAATCAAGCGGACCCTGTGTCATTTAAAACCGGAGCGCCGGCATTTTTTATTATACCCTCGTTTTCTCCCCGCTTAAAGCCGGAAAAACGGGAAATATCATTTCGCAATCACGGGAATGATACGAGAATTTCATTTCCCGCGGTTCTTCTCCTTCATGTCGTTCACGAATTTCAAATACTCGATTATGCTCTTTTCGTAGCCGTTGCCGCACGGCTCGTAGTATTTAGTTCCGCGCATAGCCTCGGGAAGGTACTCCAGGTCCGCAACGTGGCCTTCGTAGTCGTGAGCGTATTTGTAGCCCACGTGGTAGCCCAGCGACTCCATGCCGTCAGCGGTAGCGTTCCTTAAATAGAACGGAACCTCGCCTGAGTTCTTGTTGGAAACGTCCGAAAGCGCCTTGTCGATGGCCAGATAGGACGCGTTGGACTTGGGACTTGTGGCGACGGTGACGCACGCCTGCGCCAGCAATATTCTCGCCTCCGGCATTCCTATCATCCTGACCGCTTCCTGAACCGCCTGCGCAACAAGAATCGCGTTGGGGTTCGCGGTGCCCACGTCCTCGCTGGCGCAGATGGTGATCCTTCTTGCCAGGAAGTTGATGTCCTCGCCGGCGTAAAGCGCCCTCGCCAGGTAGAAGACCGCAGCGTCAGGGTCGCTCCCGCGCATGGATTTGATCATCGCGCTGATGTTGTCGTAGTGCCCTTCTCCGGTCTTGTCGTACTGAACGACCTTCCTCTGCAGACATTCGGAAATCTCTTCAAGAGTTATTATAACCGGCGCCATCAGGTCGCGCTCGGTACCCGCAACGGCAAGTTCGAGAGCGTTGAGCGCGATTCTCGCATCGCCGGAAGAAGTCACCGCCAGGAATTCAAGAGCGTCGTCGTTTATGGTAACGTCCAGCTTTCCGTAGCCGCGCTCAGGATCTTTAATCGCCTGCATCACGATGTCTTTAATATTTTGAACGCTGAGCGGATAAAGCTGAAATACGGTCGAGCGCGAAATAATTGCCTTGTTGACCTCGAAAAACGGGTTCTCGGTCGTGGCGCCTATCAGAATGACTGTACCGTTCTCGACCGACGGCAGAAGCGCGTCCTGCTGCGCCTTGTTGAAACGGTGAATTTCGTCTATAAATAGCACAACTCTGCCGCCCGGGTAGAGCATCTTGTTCTCGGCGTCAGCGACGATCTTTTTGATATCGCCAACACCCGAAGAGACCGCGTTGATTGCCTCAAAGCCGCACTCGGTCGTTTTCGCGATAATGCGAGCCAGCGAAGTCTTCCCGGTTCCGGGAGGACCGAAGAATATGATGGAAGAGAGTCTGTCGGCTTTGATCATCCTGTAGAGAAGCTTTCCCTTCCCGAGGATGTGTTCCTGGCCGTAGAACTCTTCAATCGATCTCGGACACATTCTGTATGCAAGCGGTTCGGTCGCGGGCATATCGTCAACTCCTTAAATTCAAGCGTAAAGACCGTTGTAAAGCGGGAATCCGGCGAGAAGTTCCTTCACGCCTTCTCTTACGCGGGCGGAATTCTGTTCCGGTGAGGAGAGCGTGTCGCAGATCAGCGAAGCAATTCTTACCATTTCCGGTTCTTTCATGCCTCTTGTGGTGACTGCCGGCGTTCCCAGTCTGATGCCGCTGGTGACGGTGGGCTTTTCAGGGTCGAACGGGATTCCGTTCTTGTTGCAGGTGATGCCGACGTCGTCGAGAAGGTTCTGGGCGTCCTTGCCGGAAACACCGAAGCTGTTCTTGACGTTGACGAGCATCATGTGGTTGTCGGTGCCGCCGGTTATAAGCTCGCAGCCCCTTTCGGAAAGAGCCGCGGCCAGAGCCTTGGAATTAAGAACAATCTGTTTTTGATAATTCTTAAACTCGGGAGTGAGCGCCTCTTTAAGCGCAACGGCCTTCGCGGCGATGACGTGCATCAAAGGTCCGCCCTGTGTTCCCGGGAACACGCTCTTGTTGATACGTTTTGCGATCTCCTCGTCGTTTGTGAGGATCATGCCGCCCCTTGGTCCGCGAAGAGTCTTGTGGGTGGTCGTTGTGACAACGTCGGCGACACCTATGGGAGAAGGATGAAGCCCCGCCGCAACAAGACCGGCAATGTGCGCGATATCGACCATGAAGAATGCTCCGACGCTGTCGCAAATCTCACGGAAGCGTTTGAAATCAATGATTCTGGGATAAGCGCTGGCGCCCGCGACTATCAGCTTGGGTTTAACTTCTTTGGCGGTCTTTTCCAGCGCATCGTAGTCAATGAGATAAGTCTCGGGATCACATCCGTATGGGACGAAATTGAACCATTTTCCGGAGAGGTTCACCGGGCTTCCGTGCGTCAGGTGACCGCCCTGCGCGAGATTCATTCCCATAACGGTGTCGCCCGGTTCCAGCAGCGAAAAATAAACGGTAATGTTTGCGGAAGAGCCGCTGTGGGGCTGGACGTTAGCGAATTTGCACCCGAAAAGCTCACAAGCACGCTCGATCGCAAGATTCTCGCATATGTCGACTACTTCGCAACCGCCGTAATATCTCTTTCCCGGATACCCCTCGGCGTATTTGTTGGTAAGAACGCTGCCCGCGGCCGCAAGAACCGCCGGACTCACGAAATTCTCGGAAGCGATCAGCTCGATCTTTTCCTGCTGACGCGCGCATTCGTTTTTGATAGCCTGATAGATCTCGGCGTCCTCTCTGCGAAGGCATTCGAAAATATCCATTACGTTAACTCTCCTTATAAATCAATTCTTTCCGCCGATCTCAGCGTACGGAAGCGTAAATATCCTCTCTTTGACGGCGTCAAGGAAGCCGTCCAAATCGACTCTGACGATGTTGTCGCATTTGGCTATCGAAGCAAGGTCGCCGGTCATGATTCCCTCGTTAACTGCAGAAATCGCCGCGTTCTCGACCCTCTCCGCGAATTCAACGAGGTCGGCGTTCCCGTCCAACGAGCCGCGTTTTTTTAGCGCGCCCGTCCATGCAAACAGCGTGGCAATCGGATTGGTGGACGTCGGCTCGCCGGCGAGATACTTTTTGTAATGTCTGGGAACCGTTCCGTGCGCCGCCTCGAACTCAAAGCAGCCGTCCGGCGAAACAAGCACCGAAGTCATCATCGAGAGACTGCCGAAACCGGAAGCCAGCATGTCCGAAAACACGTCGCCGTCGTAGTTTCTGCAGGCCCAGCAGAAGCCGCCTTCGGACTTCATGACCCTGGAAATCGCGTCGTCCACAAGCGTGTAAAAATACGTAATTCCCGCTTTTTCGAACTTTTCGCGGTACTTTTCCTCGTAAAGGGTGTCGAAAATCTTCCTGAACGAAGCCTCGTAGGTTTTGGAAACGGTGTCCTTGCACGAGAACCACAGGTCAATGCCGGCTTCCAGCGCGTACTCGAAACATGAGAGCGCGAAGTTCCTTATGGAATCGAATTCGTTGAAGTAACCGGAAAGCACGCCGCACGAATTTTCGAACTCGTGAACGGGAATAATCTCCGCAGTTCCGTCAGTTTTTACTATATTCAGGAACGCTTTCGCGCCCTTCTCGACCACGGTCTCGGCGGCCGCATAAACGTCTCCGAAGGCGTGCCTTGCGATAACGATTGGCTTTTTCCAGGACCTGACCATCGGCTCGATAACGTCAACGGTGATCGGCTTTCTGAAGACTGTGCCGTCCAGAATGCCCCTCAAAGTAGCGTTGGGACTTCTCCACATCTTTTTAAGGCCGTATTCCTCGACGCGCGCGGCGTTGGGGGTAATCGTAGCGCACTTGACGCCGACTCCGAGCCGCTTGATTGCGTTGGCCGCTTCAACGGTCACTTTGTCGTCCGTCGCGTCGCGGTTCATAATGCCGAGGTCGTAGTATTCTGTGTTCAGAACGACGTACGGCTCGAGAATCTTTTCTTTGATCTTTTGCCAGACAACGCGGGTCATCTCGTCGCCGTCCATTTCGACGATCGTCCCCATACCGATTTTGTGAACGCGTCTGTAGAGCTCTCTCGCGGTGGCGGCGCTGTCGTTCCCGGTGCGGTTCTTGACCGGCGCGAATTCCCTGTCCCTGTCGACTCTGTAAGCCGCCACGTCGCCGATCACGCCGAAAACGTCGAACAGGAACATTTCAAATTTATAAGCTTCCGTCTCAATTTCGTGACCAACACTGTCGATGCATTTGACCTTTTTCACGTAGGTGTGGAAAGGAATGTCGGAGTCAAGAGCTTTCTTTAAAGAGTCGCTTTTGAAAACGTAAATGCCCGCGTTCGCGTCGCCGTACATGAAAGAGCCGTCCGGATTTTTGGCGTTGGCCATGTCCTCGGGAACCTCGGTGTATTCGACGACCTTCGCCTTCCCGTCCTTCAGGCAGTAAACGCCTGCCTTCTCAGTGGCGCTGCGCTTCATGAACGTCTTGGTCAGGCAGTCCCTGCCGGTGACCTCGATTGCGCCGACAAACAGCGGGTCGCACATGAAATTGAGAATGTTGTCCACGTTGTTGACGAAAACGTACTTCGCCGCGGCGCCATCGCCTTCCTCCAGGATACCGGTTGATTTCAAGGCGGACAGAATGCCGCCGTTTCCGTCAGGGGCGGTGAATAATTCCGAAGGGGCGCGCAGCAGCATCGAGCCGTCTTTGCCGACTACCGGAATCATGTTCTGCTTAAAAAACGAAATCTTGTCCTCCGGGTAACCGAAAAAACCGTGCTCGCGGAAGAATCCCACGGTGTCCTCGTGGTTGGTGTCGCTGGTCATAAGATACCAGTGAACGTACGTCCCGGTCTTTTCATAAAGCCGGAAAAGGCCGTCCAGCTGGATCTCGAATATGGTCTTGCCGTTCGCGAAACCCACGTTGTACGTACCTTTCGGACCGTCGTGGCCGAGTCTCGAACCCTGACCGCCGGCAAGCGTTATCGCGATGACTTCGCCTTTTTTGACGACCTCAAGTCCAGCTTTTTCGTAAATATCATACTCGGGAGAGTTCTTCCCGGGCGCGCAGATGACTTCAATCGGTCTGATGTCGCCGCCCGCGTTCTCGTTGAAAACGGGTTTTTCGGCGCGCGAATAGAGCTCCTCCATCTTAACGAAGTCGACGGATCTTATCTGTTCCGCAAGTTTTTCCTTCCCCGCTTCGTCCAGTCTGTCCCAGAACGCCAGCAGCCCCTTTTGAGAGTGCGTTGAGACTGTTTCAAAAATATCGCTGTAACGATCCATCGTGAACCACCCTCACTTGTTAATGTTGTTGACAAACCACTTGTTCTTCTTAAGCGCCAGACCCAGCAGACCGCCGAGAATTACGCAGCTGATGATCTCGCCGAGCGTTACCGTAAGCACGATAAGCGGGTAAGCCATCGTCTCCTGATAAACGAAAACGAGCACCAACGGAACGATGATCGCGTTGGAGACAACCGGCGGAATCAGCGAAACAAAAACGTTCTGTTTTCTCAATAAATAGGTAAAAATCGCGCCGATAAGAGTGGCGAGCGAGCCGAGAAAAATGTCAGGCACCGCACAGCCGGTAAGCCAGTTTGCAAGAAGACACCCGACAGTGAGACCCGGCACGGCCGAAAAAGTAAAGTACGGAAGGACCGTCAAAGCCTCGGAAAGTCTCACCTGAATCGCGCCGCTGGCGAGGCCGAGAAGCGACGACACGTAGGTCAGCGCCACGTAAAGGCCGGCAATTACCGCCGCGCTCACTATCTGAAGTACTGAGAAGTTTTTGATTTTTTTCATATCTTTCGTTCGAAACAAAGCTTCATTTCAGCGTGAATGAAGCGGGACAATATTTTATCTGGAATCGATGTCCTTGTAGGGTCTCGGCTTGCAGACGTTCTTGTAAGCAGGCCTGATGATCTTCGGGTCGACGTTGAGCTCCTCGAGCCTGTGCGCGCACCAGCCGGGAAGCCTCGCGATCGCGAAAATCGGCGTGTAGAGGTCGGAGGGAATGCCGAGCATCGAATAGACGAATCCGGAATAAAGGTCGACGTTCGCGCACTTCACGTTGTCCTTGCCCCTGACTTCCAGATAAGCGGAAGGCGTCAGCTCTTCTATGAGATTGAGAAGCTTGAACTCCTTCTCGCGCCCTGTTTCCGCGGCCATCTCCTCCGCCTTCTTTTTGAGCAGCACCGCTCTCGGATCGGAGAGCGTATAGACTGCGTGGCCCATTCCGTAAACAAGTCCGGTTCCGTCGAACGCCTCGCCGCGAAGAATCTTGAGCAGATATGCGTAGACCTGATCCTTATCGTTGATGTCGGAAATGTTCTGTTTCATCTCCTCGACCATCGACACGGTTCTGTGGTTCGCGCCGCCGTGCTTGGGTCCTTTCAGCGAATTGATCGCCGCCGCAACCGCCGCGTAGGTGTCAGTTCCCGTCGAACTGACCACGCGCATCGTGAACGACGAGTTGTTGCCGCCGCCGTGCTCCGCGTGAACCATCAGCGCCAGATCGAGAATTTCAGCCTCGCTCTGTTTATACGAGCTGTCGGGTCTGAGCATATAAAGAATATTCTCGGCCGTCGAAAGCTCCGGCTGCGGGCTGTGAATGTACAGGCTCCTGTTGTCGTAGTAATACGCCTTCGCCTGGTACGCGTACGCGGCCATAGTAGGCAGCTGAGCGATCAGGTTGAGGCTCTGACGGTAGACGTTCCTGAGCGACGTGTCGTCCGGGTTGTCGTCGTAGGAGTACGAGGCCATAACGCTTCGCGCAATCTTGTTCATAAGGTTGCGGCTGGGCGCCTTCATAATCATGTCCTCGGTGAAGCCGTAAGGAAGCTGTCTGTGGGTGCCGAGATACTTTTTGAGCTCGTCAAGGTGCGTTTTGTCGGGAAGATTGCCGGTGAGCAGCAGATAGCAGCACTCCTCGTAGCCGAAGCGTTTCTCACGCTGCACGGCCGAGACGATGTCGTAAATGTTATAGCCGCGGAAGAAAAGCCTTCCCTCTTCGGGAATTTTGTCGCCGTCGTCGATATGGTAACCGCGCACGTCGCCGACTCTGGTCATTCCTACCACGACACCGGTACCGTCCGCGTTTCTCAGACCGCGCTTGACGTTGTATTTAAGATACAGCTCCGGATCGTTGTTCTTCGCGATCAAAGGCTCGGAACAGAGCATGTCGATAAACGCTCCGCCGGATTCGCTGATTTCGGTATTAAGTAAAGGCTCCACTTGTTTCGCCTCCTTCGTGTCAGTTTGAATACAGTAAAAAGCTGATTATTTGAGAATGAATCCGACCTTTTCGTAAACCTCTCTCACAGTCGCCTCCGCCTTTCCGGAAGCGATCTCCGCGTTACGTCTCAAAATCGAGTCGAGATACGTTCTGTCTGAAATGAACTCCGCGTAGCGTTCCTGAATCGGCGCCAGCGTGTCCGCGACAGCCTCTCCGACCGCCTTCTTGAAATCTCCGTAACGGCCACCCTCAAACTCCTTCTCGACGTCCTGTCTGGAAATATCCTTAACTGACGCGTAGATGTTTATAAGGTTGCTGATGCCGGGCTTTTCGTTCTCGTCGTATCTGATCTCGGCGCCGGAATCCGTGACCGCCTTTTTGAACTTCTTGATGATGACGTCGCGCGGGTCGGTGATGAGCACGAAGTTGTTGACGTTAGTGTCGGATTTGGACATCTTCTTTTCGGGCTCCTGAAGGCTCATGATCCTGGCGCCGTTGCCGGGAATAAAAGGCTCGGGAACGACGAAGGTGTCGCCGTAGACCGCATTGAAGCGTTCCGCGATGTTGCGGGCGAGCTCAAGGTGCTGCTTCTGGTCGGCGCCGATCGGCACGAGGTCGGATTTGTACAGAAGAATATCCGCCGCCATAAGCACCGGATACGTAAAGAGTCCCGCGTTTATATTGTCTGAGTGGCGCTGACTTTTGTCCTTGAACTGGGTCATTCTCGAAAGCTCGCCCATATATGTGTAGCAGCCGAGAATCCACGACAGCTCGGCGTGGGAGTGAACGTGCGACTGCAGAAACAGAACGTTCTTCTCCGGGTCAAGGCCGCACGCAAGGTAGAGAGCGAGAAGCGCATAAGATCTCTCTCTCAGTTCCTCCGGGTTCTGCCTGACCGTGAGCGTGTGCATGTCGACCACGCAGTAGTAGCAGTTGTATTCGTCCTGAAGCCTGCAGAAATTCCTGAGAGCTCCGAGATAGTTGCCGAGCGTCAGATTGCCCGACGGCTGAACGCCGCTGAAAATTGTTTTTTTATCCTGTGTCATAAAGCTGAAACTCCTTTCCGGGCTTTCGCTTAAAATTATAGTATAGCACTTTCCAGGCGTGAAAGCAAGGAAAATGAACGTGAAAAAAGTCCGCTGTGAAGTGAAAATAGTCCGCGCCTGCCGGAAAACCGTTGCAAACGCGGACCTGTGGTTAATTATTCAATTTTGCCGTGGCTTCAGGCTTTCAAAACGCCATTCGTTAAGCCTTTGCCTTCCGCCCTTTTCAAACAATTCAGCCTTAAACGCCTTCACGCTTCCTGAGATAAACGGACACGAACGCGGCACAAAGCAGAACCGCAATGCCGGCAAGAACGATTGCCACAAACCCGGCGTCACCGGTCGGAGGAATAATGACCTTCGGAACCACCGTAAGCAGTACTTCGGCCTCTCCGTCGTCAAACATGACCGTAACAGTGTGGTCACCCACGGAGAGATTCACGAGCGCGTCGGATTTCAGAGTGACGACCGTGCTTCCCGCGGCTGCGGTGTAATCCTTCCCGTTTTCAAGCTCTTTGCCGTCGATCTTCACGCCGGTAAAATGCGCGAAGCAGGTCTCGTCTGCGTGGCTGCGATTGACCGTAATGACTACATCCCCGGGAACGCCTTCCGTGATTTGTTTCGCGCCGTCGCCGGTGTAAGTAACCGCCTCCCACGCCGCGTAGATCACCGTGTCGGCTTCTATCTTGTTCGAGAAGTCGTAAGGCGTCTTCAACGCTTCGTCCGCAAACCATCCCGCGAATACGAACCCTTTCCTCTCGGGGTCTTCGGGGGCGTCGACCGCTTCACCGGTAAATACCGTCACAGGCGCAATCTCGGAACCGCCGTTGGTCTCGAAAACAACCTCAAAAGTCGGAATCTCGAAATATTTATAGGTGTAAACCAGGTCGACTGCGAACGGATTCTCGGTGTCGGGAACAACCTCCCATTCGCCCTTCATGAATCCGTAGTCGGGCATCTCACCGACAGCCGGAATCTTGGAGGGATCAAGCGTGAACATGTCGCCTTCGTAGCCTTCAAGAGTAACCGTAACGTCTTCCTTAGAGCCGTCGTTCCATGCGCCGTTCACGACCTTGAACGTAACCGTGCGGATGAGCTCGTCCTTAATTACGTAGCCATACGTGAAAACCGGATTGTCTTTAATCTCGACGTCGGTCTGAGGCGTCGCGTCCCACTCACCTGCTTTGAACGGGTAATCCGGCATATTTCCGACAGCGGGAATCTGGTCCGCAGAAAGCTTAAGCACGTCGCCTTCGTATCCTTCAAGCGTGATTATAACGTCTTCTTTGTCGCCGTTGTTCCACGCGCCGTTCAAAACCTTGAACGTGACCGTCTGACTGATCGGGTCTTTCATTATGTACGAGTAAATGTATTCAAGGTCTGCTGTGACTTCCGTGTCAGCTGCAGGAGGTTCGTTCCAGCCGCCTGCCTTGTACGGGTAGTCAGCTTTGTCGCCGGCTGAAGGAATCTGATCCGCGGTAAATTTCAGTATGTCGCCTTCATACCCTTCGAGAGTAAGCACCACGTTCAATCTGCTGCCGCTGTTCCAGGCGCCGTTCTCGACCTTGAAAGTTACTGTATGGCTGATCGGGTCCTTCATGATATACGAGTAAGTATATTCAAGGTTCGCCGTGACTTCGGTGTCCGCGGCAGGCGGTTCGTTCCAGCCGCCCGCTTTGTACGGGTAGTCAGCCTGATCGCCTGCTAAAGGAATCTGATCCGCGGTAAACTTCAGTATGTCGCCCTCGTAGCCTTCGAGTGTCAGCACAACGTCGTCTTTGCTGCCGTTGTTCCAGGCGCCGTGCTCGACTTTAAAGGTAACGGTTCGGCTGATGGGATCCTTCATGATATACGAGTAAGTAAATTCAAGGTCGGCGGTGACCTCTGTGTCCGCGGCGGGCGGTACGTTCCAGCCACCGGCCTTATACGGATAATCCGGATTGTCGCCGGCCAAAGGAATCTGGTCTGCTGTGAATTTCAGTATGTCGCCTTCGTAGCCTTCGAGCGTCAGAACGACATTCTCTTTACTGCCGCTATTCCATGCGCCGTGCTCGACTTTAAAGGTCACCGTGCGGCTGATCGGATCCTTCATGACATATCTGTAAACGTACACCGGATTGCCGGTAACCGGCTCGCCCGCGGGTGGCGTCACCACCCAGTCGCCTTTCTTGTACGGGTAATCCGGGAAGTCGCCGGCCTCAGGAATCATCGACTCGTCAAAGGTCAGCGTTTCACCCTCGTATCCGTCGAGTATCAACTGCAGATCTTCTCTGGAGCCGGTGTTCCACGCGCCGTTCTCGACCCTGAACGTGACGCATCCGGAGATTGCGCTCCTCTTTGCATAAGTATAAATGAACGTCGGATTGCCGTTGACGACCATTCCGGCTTCCGGCGTGTTGTTCCACTCGCCTTTCTTGTACGGATAGTCGGGCAGATCGCCGACGGCGGGAATGTGCTCCGCTTTTAGTTTCAGCTGGTCGCCTTCAAGTCCGTTAATTACGACTTGTATGTCTTCGGACGAGCCGCTGTTCCATTTGCCGTTAACAACTCTGAAAGTGACCGTGGTCGAGATCGGCGTCTTCTCGACGTAGGTGTAGACAAACCTCGTTTTTCCGGTAATAGGCGTGTTCTCGGAAACATCAACGTTCCAGCTGCCCGCCTTGTATCCGTCAGCGGGGTTGTTGCCGACTGCGGGAATCTGCGAAGACTTGAGGTAAAGCTTGTCGCCGGTTCCGCTGACGAATACGGTCTTGTCTCCGTAAGAGCCGTCATTCCACTTACCGTTTACGACGCTGAAAGTGACCTCATAGGAGTGCGTTACGGTAACCGTCAGCACGTTCGATTTCGCCGATCCGTTATAGTCGTCTCCGTCATAATCGACGCGTAGCCTGTGAACACCCACACTAAGCGAGGAAAGGTTGGCCGTCATAACTCCGTTGCTGACAGTCGCCGTCGTCAGAAGTTGCTGACCGTTTGAAATGTCGTAAATGTACGCCGTTCCGTTGCACGCCTGCTGTTTAGTCTCGTTTACAGACGATACAAGGTATTCTCTATCGCGCCGCTCCTTTGTGATTCCGTTCCAGTAGCTCTGGAAGTTGGCGGTAAGCGTCACGTTGGAGCCGACGTCGAAGGTTGTTCTGGTCGCAGAAATCGTAATAGTCGGTTTGAAGCCGTGGAATACTTCGTAGAGAATCTTGCGCCTCGCTCCGGAATTTGCCCACAGCGAGTTTCTGGAATTGACCCACTGGGTGCTGTTGTCGTTGCTGAGCATGTAATTAATGATTTTCAAGTTCAGCACAGAATCATAAGTAAGAGTCCCGGTCGCAGTGAAGCTGAGCTGGAACGGCTTGTTAAACTCGTCAAAATGGTGCGCGCTGCTGAGAACTTTCTGTTTAGCCTGAACAACGTATCCGGCACGGTAACAGGTTATCCACGCTGCGTCAGGAGTCCACTCGTCGACACCTGTGCCGAACGCTTTCTTTAAATTAAGTTTGAACGACAAAGCACCGACGTATACCGGGCGTCCCAATTCAACGCGATATTTGCCGTTCTCGCTGTTCATCTCGAAATCGTTGTAATTTGAGATATCGAGAAGCTTGGACTTGACAAGGCTGCCGTTTTCGTATACCTCGAGATAAACGTTGTCGTCGGTGCCGTACGTATCAAATATGCCACCGTCTTTGGTGTGAATCTCTATTTCTACTTCGTCGGTCATCACCTTGCCGGTAGAATGATAGAAAAGACCAGCTGTGCCGTGACTGGAGAAAAAGTCCTCCAGGTTGTCGGGACCCATCAAGATCAGTTTTCCCATCAAAACAGTGTTGTAGAAGGCGTCAAAAGACTCATAATTGTTTTTAAATGCGTCCATATAAGCCTTATACTCGAGCCAGTCCTGCTCCGATCCTCCGTTCGCTTTAAGTGCGAGTTCGGGATCTTTAAGCAGATTTTCATACTGTTTATAGTCGATTCCCGCCTGGGAAAGTCCCCAGAGAATCGCTTCTTTTACAATCTTAGTCTTAAACTCGTTAAAAGCGTTTTTAAGGTACGTCAACCCGATTTTTTCAAGTATCCAATCCTGGGTCTTTCCGATAGCCCTTGAAAGGTCGATGATTATATCCGGCGCCGGCGATGCGTATTGTCCGTAACTGTCGAGCCATGTGTTCAGCCGGTCAGTAACGATTTGTATGTCGCTCTTGCCGTTCGCACCTGTGAGAAAATCATGGGCTATATCGTCGAATGTAACAATTAGTTGGTAAGTTGCAGTGTCAAGGTCCTCGATCCAGCGGTCGCAAAACTGAACGATCTGCGGAACCGGAACCGTAACAGACGGACGGTTTTCTTCGGCGAATTTGTAAAGCTTGTTACGGAGCTCCACCAGATACTGATACTGGTACATCATGCCGCTGCTGTAATTCGAGTAAATCGTCGCAGGGCCGTTCCTGGCCGTACCGTTATATATCCACGTGTTGACAATGAATTTCTCGGGAGCCGAAACTCCGGTGCTGCCGAGGCGGTTACCTATCTGGCCGTCCATATAGGTTTCTTCAGCCATGTGCCTGATTATATAATACAACTTGTCAATATTCTGAGCAGCTTCGGAGTATGCAGGATAGGCGCCTCCCGCGAACGCGTTTATGAAGTCATGTCCGAACTGGTCACCCGCGTAGTGAACCGCCATACCGAGAGTAAACGCCAGCGCCTCTTTGCGCGCTTCACTGTCCCTGGGAAGGGAGTTAACGGTGTTGACAAGCTCGTTCAGCCAGTCGCCCACGCCGATTCCCGCTTTAGCGTCGTAGGGGTGAATGTACGACTGTCCGGTCAGCATATCCGGATAGAAGTCGGGACCAAGCGCGCCGGCGCGGAACGCGTCAGGATAGCTTCTGAGCGCCAGCAGGTACTCGGGTGGAACAGCATAATTCGCGCCGTCCACGTAGAGATATCCGTCGTATGCGTCGTTGAGAAGAATGTTCGCGCTGTAGCCGTGCGTTTTTGTTTTCCATGCTTCCGCCTTTTCGGGCACAAGGAAGGCCAATCCCACAAGAACCGCCACCAGAAAAACAAACAAAACCAGTTTCCGCAGAATTTTCATGATCGTTTTCCTTTCTCTGAAACAAATCAGGCATTTTGCTGCCTCGGCCGGACCCCGCCGTATAACGCATATCAGCCCGCATTTATCTGCGGGTTCGCATCTCGGATATTGACTGTAAAAACCTTTAATGCAGTGAACGTTTTCGGCCCGGAACCGGTTTTATCGAACTGCAATCAAATTATATACGTGAATAACCCTTGCCGCATCACCCGAAAGGGTAATTTTTCGGATAATTTAAGAAAAACATGAATGAAAAATGGCGAAAAGGACTGTTTTTCCCTTCCGCCATCGTTTTTGACCCATTTCAGCGAAGCATGTCGATAAGTCGGCTCCGCCGGTCGATATTCATTTTCTGGAACGCAATCTTGAGGTGGTGCTTGACGGTGTTCTCTGAAATGAACAACGCCTCAGCGATCTCCGCGTTCCTGAGGCCCTTCGCCGCAAGCTCCGCGACCTCCCGCTCCCGCGCCGTCAGCTCTTCCCGGAGTTCGGGGACCTCCTCGAGCATCTCGAAAATGTGGCTCTCGTCGGCCCTCGTGTACCTGATGTCAAGCGCCTTTATCTCGCGGATCGTCTTCGCGTGTTTGGAAGCTATCTGCGGCATCAGGAAAAGCACCTGGAAGTACTTCCTGAAACATGCAAGGAAAGTGTAGTTTTTGTCCTGACCTGCAATGGTCAGCGACTTGTCGAGATACTCCGCCGCCCTGAGCGGTCTTCCTATTGCAAGGTAACCCAGCGACAGCCCGCAGTACATGAAATTCTTCGTGGAGACCGAAATAAGCCTTCTGTCAAGCTGAAGCGCCGCCTCAACCGACGCGATCGCCTGCTTGTACTCTTTCTTTAGGAGCAAATCGGTGATTCTGCAGGTCTTTATCATGAAATTCGTGAACGTGAGGTCGGTCAGCGAATCCGCCTCCCCCTGCGTCCACAGCGCGCTGCGTCCGGTCTCCATCATAAGCCCGAGCAGATATCCGCGGACCGTTTCGACCATATACGTGCCGAGCGTCCGCCCGCGAAGGAACGAATAGCTCTGGGCCTTGTTCTCGAGGTAGTCGACGGCTTTCTGAAGACCGACCATATCAGAGCGGTAGATCGCGTTTATACCGAGAAGCAGCGCGGCGCCGTAGGTCGCGGTGGCGTTCCCGGACTGTTCGGAAAGGAATGCCGCCTGATAAGCCTGGATGTCCGATTCTTCAAAACGGCCCTGAACAGATAACGCCTCGCCGCGGTAAATTTCAGCCGCTCCTGCGCCGTGTCCGTTCGTGAGACGGTTGTATATCTTCATCGCCGCCGCCAGCTTGTCGGCGGTTTCCAGCATTTTACCCGGTTCGTTGTAGAACAAATACCACATTGAGGCGCAGCCGAACATGAAAGGCTCTTCCTTAATGAAAATCTTGGAAGGCGCAGTCATCAGCTTTTCGGCGGCCTTGTACTGTTCGGTCATCCAGTCCAGGTTCGGGAATGAATTGAGGGCGTAAACGAGTGTCCACTCGCCGAGAAGCTGCGGATCGCCGGATATTTCGGGATACTTGCGGATCTTTAACATCTGGTCGCGGAATCCGTCAAATTCACAGCCCGCATAGAGGGCGTAACATTGCCGGAGCAGCGAATAAGGATATTTCCGCTTGACTTCTTCGGGACACTCGGTGAGAACCGTCCGCACGACCTCCGTGTAAGAAACGCCGTCAAAATCCTCGGTAATCATACAAACAGGATCACAAGCGAGAATCGCTTCATAATCGCCGGCCCGGTAGTAGCAGCCCACCGCCTCCTTCACCATGTCCTCTTTAAGGTACTGCTCCGCTGAGGATTTCAGAACCGTTCTCTTAAAAGAATCGTCCTCCGACTCAAGTCTCCGCCTGAGAAAGCCCGTGAGAAGCTCGTGTGGATAGTACGCTCTTCTCGTCTCGCGGTAAAGGATAAGAGGGGCGCGGCGCAAAAGCAGCGTCAAATCGTCGGCGGAAAGAAGGTCCGGAGGAACGAGAGAATCCAGTGAATCGCACTTTATCTGGTCGAAAAGGCAAATTCTCAGCATCGCCTCGCGCTGAGCGTCTGTGAGCTTCTGCCAGAACGTAGCCGAAAGCAGGTCGTCGAGACCTTCGGCGCCGCTTCCCCGGACGCCTTCACGCAGATTCTCGAGATACAGAGAGACCGCGGCGGTCCAGCCGTCGGTAATCCTGAAGACCTCACGAATCTCTTCGGAAGTGGCGGTAATTCCGAGCTGGCGGGCGTAATTGCCGATGTCACGCTCGGAGAGCAGAAGGTCCCTGCTACCGATGTAGCAAATATTCTCTTCAAGAGCGGTGAGAACGTCGCGCAGCCTGCCGAAATTCTGAGAAATAAAAACGGTGCGCAGACCGCCCGCTTCGCACTTCGCGAGGGCGTCGAGCACCTGAGGCTGCCAGCTGTTCAAAGCAAACTGGAAATTGTCGAAAATAAGAGTCAGAGGCTCCGAGGGGCGCATTTCGGAAATGATCCTGGCCGCCTGAGCCGCATTACTTCTGTTGAGATAACCGAGGTCCTGAAGGTCCCGCGCAGCGTGATCGTCAATTGCGCCAAGCTGCCTCGTGAACCACCTGTAACTGTTGTCCGCCATTCCCTCGACGGCGGTAAACCAGCGCACCGAAGAATCGCTCTCTTTAAAGAGCTGCCGGATTGCGGTGGTCTTCCCGTAACCCGCGGGCGCCTCAAGAGCCGTGAGAGCGCAATTGCTGACCTTTCCGAGCTTGGTTTTCAGTTTTTCGGAGAAGAACAAATTGTCCATAAAAGCCTCCTGGCGTTCAAACGTCAGAAACCTTAATTAGCGTCAGTAGATGTTGAACGAGCTTCTTTCAAGACTCCTCAGCATCTTCTTTTTTCTCTCAGTGGCTACGCAGAGTCCGCAAACACCCGCCGCGACAGCGCTGATCAAAAACACGCATAGGTCCATCGTCGACGGCTGGGTCATTATATTTCCAAAGTAGAAATAAGCGTAGTGAACTGTGGAAAACGCGCAGATGAAAAACAATACGCCGAAAACCCAGTCGGGCGCGACGGTTCTGTTCCTGAACATAAAAGGCGAAAGCGCGAAAATTACGACCGTCGAAACAGTGAACATAAACTGTGAAACCAGGTCCATCACAACTCTGAAGTTGCCGGCCACCCTGTCGATCGGCTCTTTATTGAGCTCGATGAACGCTTTCTGAAATCCGGAGAGTGCGAAAAGAACGATAAACGCGAGAGATCCGAGAATCGCGAGGAAAAACGTGAGTCTGTCGATATTCCTGTTCCTGCGTTCGACCGCCTCGACCTGCTCCTTCGCATCGTATTCCTGCATTATATCCTTGAACTTGTAGCCTGAGTAGCCGGGATAGCCTCTCAGGTGCGAGGCGAGGATCTTGTATTTCTTGCAGCGGTTTACGGTTCCCGCGACCACGATGCAATAGACGCCCATGATCAAAAGGCCGGCAGTCAGCACCGCCCAGTAAGCGATAAAAGGAAGCACGTTCGCGGTGAACGCTTCCAGAAACTTGCTCCTGTAGACCCAGAGGCCTGCGGGAATCGCGGCGAAACAGACGATCGCCAGCGCGATAAAAAGCGCCTTTTTGCCCTTTTCGAAAAGAATGTCCTGCGCGATGACTCCCGAGTCGTCTTCAAATTTAATGTAGTTCTTTTTCATAAATCCCCCGCCGCGTTTATTCACTGAAATTATAGTTTTTGACGCCTTTAAAGTCAAGATTCTTGTTCGATTTGAGGCTCATTTGCTGCGTTTGGAAATCCTTCACGGAACGCTCGCAGAGCCCGCGAAAAGCCCGCCTTTAATATAAATTAATAAAAGCGCTTGACAAATCTTTTTTTACGGGTGTATAATTCGCTTTGCTTCAAAAAAAATCTGCTCGTTTGAAGCGTTAAAAAACCCGTTTCGCGAACGTTCGGGAACGCGTCTGCCGTGCGATTTCCGGCCACAAAAACCGCCCTTTTGCACGGACAATTTCAAAATCACGGAGATTTTTATGAGACTGTTTTCAAAAGAAAAAAAGAAATCCGAAACCCAAAACGAGGGCTTCTGGAAATCGGTTTACGAAGGAGAAGTTTCCGGCAAATTCGTTAAAAGCAGTGTCGGCGGCGGGAAGTTCAATCCCGGCGAACACATCAAAAACGTTATCATTCCCCGCATTAAGGAACGCGGTACCGCCATTCGCGCAGCCGTTGTTTTTCTTGTATCCGCGGGGATCATTTTGTATGCCGCTGCAGGCCACAGAGCGGTCGACAAAGAGAAGGAACTGACCAAAATTCTCAACGACAGGAACAGCGACATCACCCGCCAGCTCGACGAGACCTCCAGCGAACTGGACAGCGTTTCCGAGGAGTTCAACAGAACCCTCACCGAGATGGAAGAAAAGAACAATATCATTGCCGAGACCGACACGAGAATGTCCGACCTTATCGAAGCCAACGAAGAGCAGCAGCAGACCATCATCGAGCAGCAGCAGACCATCGGCGACCAGCAGAACTATATCGACGAACAGCAGGAGATCATCGACAACCAGCAGCAGATAATCGACGAGCAGCAGAACGCCATCGATCTCACCGACGAAGCCATTCGCGAAATTGCCGACTCCATCGGCGCGAACATCAGTTCCAGAAACGCGGGAACGATGTACAACGCCCTCGAAAAGATCCAGAAGTCAAAGGAAATCATCACCAACACGATCAGCGACCCCGAGAAGGTCAAGCAGTACTGCGAACTTCTCGACGAGAAAGCCGCCGAGGTCAACGAGGACCTTAAGCGCTATCCCGACTACGAGCCCGCCCCCGGCAAGATCTCCTACACGTACGGCAACCACACCTCCGTCAAAAACGGAGTCACCGTCACCACGTACCACCGCGGTCTCGACATTCACAACCCGAGCTCCCCTCCCGTTAAAAGCGCCGCCTACGGCAAAGTGACGGAGGTTCATCTTCACAACGACGGAACAGGCCTCGGAATATACGTCAGAATCAACCACGGCAACGGCTACTCCACTCTCTACGGCCACCTCGCAAGCGTCTGCGTCAAGGAAGGCCAGACCGTCGAGAAAGGCCAGCAGATCGGCATCATGGGCAAGACCGGCGCCGCCACGGGAATTCACGTTCACATCGAAGTCTACATCGACGGTCAGAGAGTCGACCCGATCACCTACTTCGACTACGAATTTATGTGATTCGGGAAGATTTTATATGCGTATCATCCGGGGCAGATCGTGAATCTGCTCTTTTTTATACCCTCATGAAATTGCGGAAAATACGGATTTAAACGGTAAATTTAAAAATTTATTGAAGCGATGGCGGAACGCGAAAAAAGTGGTATAATATATACGCGGGCATACTTGCGCGCAATTTATAAGCCGGAGGGCTGCGAAATTGGCCGACAAAACGAAAGATAAAAAGAATAAGAAATCCGGAGAAAAGCGGAAGAAAGATAAAGAAGCGAAACGCGGTTCGGGAAGGAACGCGTTCTCGACGCTTCTTCTCATCATGTTCCTTGTGATACTTCTCGCCGCCGGACTCGCCTTCGGACTGCTTGCGGGCATCGCCTTCGGCTGCGTAATCACAACAAAGCCGGTCACGCTTAACGACGTCAACTCGGTGGACAGGCAGACCGTTCTTTACGACTCTTCAGGCGAGGTTCTCTGCACGCTTAACAGCGCGAAGGTCGAGAATTCGATCTGGGCCGGCATTGACGAGATCCCCGACAACCTGAAGCATGCGTTCGTCGCCATCGAAGACGAGCGCTTCTACTCCCACCACGGCGTTGATTTGAAACGCACCGCCAGCGCGGTCATCGGGTTCGTTATTCCCGGCTTCAGTTCCCACGGCGGCAGCACCATCACACAGCAGCTTGTCAAGAACATCACCGGCGACGACGCCAGATCTGTTCCCCGCAAAATAAGAGAACAGTGGCGCGCCATCCAGCTGGAAAACCTTGTAAAAGACAAGGACAAGATTCTCGAACTGTACCTCAACAAGATCTACTTCGCGAACAACTGCTACGGCGTTCAGATCGCATCCCAGACTTATTTCGGCTGCAACGTCTCCGAACTAAACCTGGCCCAGTGCGCGTACCTCGCCGGCATTCCCAACAACCCGGCCAAGTACAACCCCGCCACCAGCAGCGGCCGCGAGAACGAATACAAGCGTCAGGTCCTCATTCTCGATAAGATGCTCGAACTGGGCTACATCACCGAGGATGAATACATCGAAGCAATCCAGACCGAGCTCGTTTTCTACAACGACAGCCATAAGAGCACCAACCACACAACCGTCTATTCATACTTTGTTGACATGGTCATCAAGAGCGTCAGGAACGACCTGATGGATAAGGGATACACCAAGTCCGAGGCCAATGCGATAATCTACGACAGCGGCATCCAGATTTACACGACGCAGGAAACCCGCGTGCAGGACATCGTCACCGACATTTTCACCAACGAAAAGAACTTCAGAATGAACGTCGGCCGCGACCCCGAAGACTGTTCTCAGTGCGCGATATGCATAATGAACCACGAAACCGGCGAGATTGTTGCGGTCTACGGCGGCTACGGCGAGAAGACTCAGAGCTTACTTTTGAACCGTGCTACCGACATACAGAGGCAGCCCGGTTCGACGATCAAGCCGCTCCTCGTGTACGGTCCTCTCATCGATAAGAAGATCATTACCGCCGGCGAAGCGCTTGACGAAGAGGCCGAGCACCTCGATTCCTCATGGCCCGAGAGAATCTGGCCGAGCAACTGGGACAACAAGGTCCACGGTCTGCTTAACGCGAGATACGCGCTTCTAATGAGCTACAACATTCCCGCGGCCCACTGGTTCGTCAGAAACATGCCGATCTGCCTCGAGTATCTGAAAAAAGAAGGCATCGACAAGTACGACGAGCCCTACCCTTCCACCGCTCTGGGCGGCTTCAAGAAAGGCGTTTCACCGCTTGAAATGTGCGCGGGCTACAGCGTTATCGCGAACGGCGGCGTCTATTACAAGCCGGTCTGCTACACGAAGGTCTACACCGCCGACGGCGAGATCATTCTCGACAACACTCAGCGCACAGGAACGATCGTTTACGAGAATATTGACACCGCGGCAGTGGTCACTTCGATGCTCGAGAGCGTCGCGTACGACTCCCGTTCCACCGGCCGTTTCGTCGGAATCACCTACGGCGACGTCAGGCTTCCCCTCGGAGGCAAGACCGGTTCCACGACAGATCTGGTCGACTACTGGTTCTGCGGCTTCACCGCCTACTACACGGCGGCCTGCTGGTACGGCTACGACGACAGTTCACCCTGCGACGTCAACATCGAAGGCGGCTGGGCGACGACAATTTGGCACCAGGTCATGTCGGAAATTCACCGCGACATGCCTATAAAGGATCTGCAGCGTTCCAGCAACCTCGTTAAAGTCGAGATCTGCACCAGTTCCGGAAAGCGCGCCACAGAGGCCTGCAGACACGATCCAAGACAGGGCGTCTGGATCTACGAAGAGATCTACATTAAGGGAACCGAACCCGGGCCCAACGATTTCTGCACCTGCCACGACAAATTCCAGGTATGCACCGACACGACTGACGAATTCGGAAAATACCGTCTCGCGACTGAATACTGCAAGATATTCGGCCACGTTGCAGACGCGTACGGCCAGCACCACGACGAAGAAACGTACGAGTACATTCTCGAAACCGTCAGAAAGTACAACGAGGAATACGGCGAAGGCGGTGAGGATTTCATTCCCCTCGACTGGAGTTACGAGGTGTCGCACGAATACTGCGAATCGTGCTATAAGAAAGCGCTGGCGGCGGGACTGGTAAAGGATGAGGACGATCCCGACGCGACGCCCGACCCGTACGCTTCGGAGACGCCGGAAGCCACAGGCGGATATCTGGAACCGGAAGAAACGCCGGAACCTTAGAACCGGTTGATTTATGTATCACCTTTTCGCGAAAAAACTATTGACTTTTATTTTGCGCGAATATAAAATACCAGCGAATATTTCAAAAGCGTTTACTGAGGACAGTAGCCGCTCCGACTGATTTAAGAAGAGATTTCCCGCCGCGGCTGAAAGCGGGAAAAAATCGGGAAGACTAACAGGCGAAAACCACCTCATCAGCTGCCGCAAGGCCGGGTCGTCCCGTTACAGATTTAAAGAGTTAAACCATAGGTGGAACCGTGTATCAAAAATGCACCCTATCGATAAGCATATTGCTTGTTTGAGGGTGCTTTTTTTAAGGCCCCGCCTTAATTCAAGGAGGAAGAAAAATGAAAATTACGTTAAAAGACGGATCGTCAAGAGAGTACCCGGGCGCAATGTCCGCCGCCGATATCTGCAAAGATATAAGCGAGGGACTATACAGGAACGCCTGCGCCTGCAGAATAGACGGCGAAGTTAAAGACCTTCGCACGGTTATTGAACACGACGCGACCCTCGAGATCCTCACCGGCGACGACCCGGACGGTCTCCGCGCGTTCAGGCACACCGCGTCCCACATTCTCGCCCAGGCGATCAAGCGCCTCTACCCTGCCGTCAAGCTGGCCATCGGACCTTCGATAGCGGACGGTTTTTACTACGACTTTGACTGCGAGCCCGGCGTTCTGACCTCCGACAAATTCGAAGAGATCGAGGCCGAGATGAAGAAGATCGTCAAGGAAGACTTAAAGCTGGAGCGCTTCACGCTTCCCAAGGAAGAGGCTGTCGCGTTCATGAAGGAAAAGGACGAGCCGTACAAGGTCGAGCTCATCGAAGACCTTCCTGAAGGAGAGGAAATTTCATTCTACAAGCAGGGCGACTTCACGGAGCTCTGCGCGGGACCGCACCTCATGAGCACGAGACCTATCAAGGCCTTTGCGCTGACTTCAAGCTCCGGCGCGTACTGGAGAGGCGATGAGAAGAACAAGATGCTCACCAGAAT
>DBXM01000041.1 GCA_002309655.1 Mageeibacillus sp. UBA1212 | reverse complement strand
ATTTTCCGAATCGTACTTGACTTTATCGAGAAGATGCGCTATAATAATTTAAACCCAAGACGGAGGTTCTGCAATGTTTATTGGAAGAGAAGCTGAACTGAAAACGCTGAATAATCTTTATAAATCCGACCGATTTGAATTTGTTGTCATTTACGGCCGCCGCCGTGTCGGCAAGACGGCACTGATCAACGAGTTCATCGGCAAGAAAAGCGCAATATATTTTATGGGCGTCGAAAGCAGCGCCAAACAGAACCTTGAAAGCCATGATTATTACAGGAGATAAGAGACAATGAGTAAAGAAGCGGTAAGGCTTGTAAAAGTCGACACTGACAACCTCGACGATCTGATAAAGCTCACTGTTTCCGATGAACAGAAACAGTTTGTTGCCAGTAACATATACAGTATAGCAGAAGCATACGCAACAGTGGCCGAAGGTGGTTTTGCCCAACCTTTCGGCATATACGCCGGGGATAAACCGGTTGGTTTTTTGATGATTGGATACATAAAAAGGGGCGACGAAGATGATGATGAAGATGACGAAGAAGAAACTCCAGACTACGTTTATGACAACTATCTCTTTTGGCGCTTTATGATCGACAAAGAGGAACAGCGAAAAGGATACGGCAGAGAGGCAATGAAACTTGCGCTTGACTACATCCGCACCTTTCCTGCCGGGAAAGCAGAGTATTGCTGGCTTTCATATGAGCCGGAAAACAAAGTGGCAAGAAAGCTTTACAGCTCGTTCGGTTTCGTAGAAGAGCCTGAACTCCCCAAAGGCTGGGATGAAATACCTGCATTATTAAAACTTTAAGCGTATTCACGGATTGCATTTTTCGAGATGAATAATTCAAATAGCGGAACAAGTTTTGCCGGTTAAGGGGGTCAGTTTCGATAAAATGACGAAAAATGCCCCCTTAACCATAGTTTTGTCCCCTTAAATCACATGCCGATGATGCTCCACTATTAACTCGCATAAGGTTGTAAAGCATAAAATTAGCGCCCATCAGTGCTTGACAGGCGCTTTTTTTGACCTATTTTCGGCCGTTTTTACATTCCTCTGTAATAGTTCAGCTTGTGTGTTCAAATATGTGATTACTGGTTAATATCTGATTTTTTTATTAAAAGATTCTTAATTTGATTATTAGAAGCACGAGAAAAAGAGGCGATAGGTATACTGATAGAAAAGAGGACAATACGGATAAATCAGAATTTGAGGATGACATACAAAAGAGAAAGGTTAGTTTTTTCTACAAAGCTTGAAGTAAAATAGATATTGACTTATAATGTTAATCACAGACACGTCGGACTTTATGGGGGATTTGATGGTACGTTGGTTCAAACTTTTTGGTGATCAGTATCTTGGCTTTTGGGCGCCGGGGCTTGTTCTGTTTGCTCTTCAGGAGGTTCCTTACATGTTGATGCCTCTTTTCCGCCTGGAGTCAAATCCGATCATGAACATGAATGAGGCTTCAACCGTGCTGGACGTCTGCGAGAAGATCCTGGGATCATTGACCGTTGTTATTATGGTCTTCGTTATCCACAAGAACGCTTCGGTGTTTTCGGTGTCGACCTTAAGGGAAAAGGTGTTTTTCATTCTTGCTGCGGTTATCCTGCTTGCCAACTATATCGGCTGGGGTCTTTACTTCGCAGGTTTTCAAAGCGCCTTTATAATGTTGCTTTTTATCGTATCATTGCCGCCGCTGTATTATGTGGCCGTTGGTCTCTGGCGTCAAAACACGCCGCTGGTTATTACCGGTGCTGTATTCCTGGCAGTGCATTTCTTCCACGTACTTGGAAATTTGCGCGGAATTACTCCATAGAATACGGTTTGTAAAATTTGATTTCATTCATTACAATTTCGAAAGGGGAACAGGTATTATGTCAACTGGAAGCAGATTCGTGGTTGTTTTTAAGGACGGTAGTTCGTTGCGTGATGAAGGTGTGCGTCAGATCATCGTTGATAAAGAGACGGGCGTTCAGTACCTTGTTTGGAAATCCGGTTACGGCGCCGGCATTACGCCTCTTCTTGATTCTCAGGGGAGAGTTATTGTTTCAAAACAGGAATAATCCGTAATAATCCGGAAAACTAGAAGTTTACAGATCGGGAGACGGGAATGTATGCATATATAACGCTGAGAGAAAGGCCTGAGATAAAGAACTACGTCGCGGAATGGTTTCACGGAAAGTGGAACGTTCCCGTCGAGGAGTATTTGGAGTGCATGGACGCGTATCTCGACGGCAGAACGGAATACGGCTGGTATCTCTGCCTGGACGGCGATACAATCATCGGCGGTCTTGGCGTTGTTGCAAACGACTTTCATGACAGAAAAGATCTGACGCCCAATGTTTGTGCGGTCTATACCGAAGAAGAATACCGCCGCAAAGGTGTCGCCGGCCGGCTGCTTAATATGGCCGTTGAAGATTTGCGCGCGAAAGGCGTCTCGCCGGTTTATCTTGTCACTGACCGGATAGGCTTCTACGAGAGATACGGATGGGAATTGTATTGCCAGGTTCAGAGCGACGGCGAACCCGGTTTGAGCAGAATGTATATCCACCGGTGAACTCCGGAGTCAATTATTTTTAAGGACATTGCGGACTGAAATGACTTACGATAACATAACCAAAGCGATATTCATCGACCGCCCGAACCGGTTTACGGCTCACGTCAACTTAAACGGAACGGTTGAGACGGTGCACGTCAAAAACACCGGTCGCTGCAGGGAATTGCTCGTTCCCGGTGCTGAGGTGTGGCTGACCGCCTCCGGCAATCCGCTCCGAAAAACCGTTTACGACCTTGTGGCTGTGCGCAAATCGAACGGAATTCTGTTCAACATCGACAGTCAGGCGCCGAACAAGGTCGCTTATGAATGGCTGGCGGAGCAGGGCTTTGACAGGATCGTTCCGGAGCACACGTACGGGAACTCCCGCGTCGACTTCTACATGGAGCGCGGTGAAGAGCGGTTTCTGATGGAAGTCAAAGGCTGCACGCTTGAAGTTGACGGCGTCGGTTACTTCCCGGACGCACCCACGGAACGCGGTGTGAAGCATATTCGCGAGCTGATCAAAGCGAAAACGGAAGGCTATCGGGCCGTTCTGGCGTTCGTGATCCAAATGGACGGCGTAACGGAAGTAAGAGCCAACGTCGCAACGCATCCCGAGTTCGGCGAAGCGCTTGAAGACGCCAAGCGGGCGGGGGTTGAGATACTTTTCCTGCATTGCCACGTTGAGGCGGACAGCATTTCGGTTTTAAAGAGATGATGTTATGTACTGCTTCAGTTTTTTTGAAGCAATAACTGCACATTCGTTTCTGAATTACGGAGGCAGAAATGATTAAAGATGAAAAACTATCGGTTGTATTCCCGTGGATTGAATTAATTCCGTTCGGACTTTATAAAATTGTTGCTCTTTATATGTCGACTCCGGCTAATGCTTTATATAAAAAAGGTTTACAAGTCATTCAGGACATTGGAGTATATGTTATTCCGGTGGCTTTAATCATGGGAATTGCCTTAGCTGTTACCGGGTTTGCAGTTTTCCGCAGACTGCATGGATGGAGAAGGACAACGACTTTAGTATTGAGCATATGTCATATAGCGGTTTTCGCAGTTGCGGCATGCGGGATGGCAGTTTTTGTCTTTTTAGTTTTAACCGGTAAAATCACAAATTGAAACCGGCACATTCCGGTTGGCAAAATCTTTCAACGCTTCACGAATCCGTCGAAAATAACCTTTTTCCCTTACAATAATACGGGAATATTCCCTTGAACTATTGACAATTCCCTTATTTTGCGCTAGAATTTAATGGAAAGCAAAGGAGGGGATGTCCGATGAGGTCTTTTGATTACAGGAAAATATCAGATGAGAAGTGGGATTCGGAACTTCTCGGACTGATTGCCGCAATATACAAAGAAGCCGGCAAACAGGAGATGTATCTTAAGCAGAAACCCGAAAAGCTTGAAAAGCTTGTAGAGATTGCCAAGATTCAGAGCACCAAAGCTTCCAACGAGATCGAAGGCATTGTCACAACTAATACGCGTATTAAGCAGCTGATGGAGGAGAAGACCGCTCCCAAAACCCGCGATGAGAACGAAATCGCCGGTTACAGAGACGTTCTTGCAATTATTCACGAAAGCTTTGACGCAATTCCGATAAACAGGAACTACATTCTTCAGCTTCATAAGATCCTTTTCAGCTATACTCAGAACTCTGAGGCCGGAAAGATGAAAAACGTTCAGAATTATATCAGCGCCAGGTACCCTGACGGGCACACGCGAATTCTGTTTACGCCTCTCGATCCGTTTGAGACTCCGGAGGCTCTTGACCGGATCTGCGAAGAGTTTAACTGTGTGATCGGAAATATGGAGCTTGAGCCGCTGATTGCCATTCCTGTGTTCATTCACGACTTTCTCTGCATTCATCCGTTCAATGACGGCAACGGTCGCATGAGCAGACTGCTCACAACCCTGCTTCTTTACAGGTGCGGCTTTTTCGTCGGCAAGTATATTTCGCTCGAGGAGAAGATAGCCAAAAACAAAGACCTTTATTACGAAGCGCTTTCCGCGTCTCAAGTCGGATGGCATGAAGGGAAAGACGATCCCGTGCCTTTTATAAAATATCTGCTTGGAACCGTTCTTGCGGCGTACAAGGATTTCGAGGAGAGATTTGCCCTCGTTGAAGGAAATCCGTCCGCGCTGGATTCGGTAAGAAAAGCGGTTCAGTTGAAGATCGGAAAATTCGGCAAGCAGGATATTATGGCGCTTTGTCCTTCGCTTAGCATTAGCTCTGTCGAGGGCGCTCTCCGCAAGCTGGTAGCAGACGGGGAGATAAGGCGCGAAGGCAAAGGCAAAAACACTTTTTACACGAGAATTGAATGATTACCGTCAGGAAAGGAAGAGTTTTCAAGATGCGCAAGAATAAATGGGATTTGCTTTTGATTCTTCATGTCCTCATCATTTTTACAAGGCGTTATAATATTTGATCGAAAAACATTCTTGAATAAAAAAGGAGAATAATGTTATGGAACCCACTTTTGAAGAAAAACTTAAGGCTTGTATCGATTTGTGCGAAGAGGGCGACCCGGAAATGTGCGCGTTTCTCGGGAAGGAATTCTATTACGGCTGGAATATTCCGCAGGACCTTGACAGGGCGCTTCGCTATCTGACTGTTGCTTCGGAGAGCGGCGACGCGATTTCGCAGTTTACTCTGGGATTCATGTATTGGTCCGGAAGAGGAACCGAGCCGAACCTTGACGAAGCGTACAAATGGTTTCTGAAGGCGGCGGAGCAGGGCGTTCCCGAGGCGATGTACAACGTCGCGAAGATCCTTCTCACGAAGGATTTTGAAAAGAACAAAAGTGAGGCAATTAATTGGCTGAGGAAGTCGGCAAACGCCGGATATGACACGGCTTACGACATGCTGTCCGATTTTGAGGATGATTGAGTCGGAATAATCAGACAAGATACTGCTTAGTTGTCATTGAACAAAAAACGGTCCGGAAGTGCAAAAACTCCGGTCCGTTTTGAGTTAAACGGTCTGATAATTTTAATTAGCTGAATAAATCAGTTCCGCCATTTTTGCGTCTGCGAAATCGACGGCGATCCAGCCTTTAAGCTCCGGCTTTTCATTCAGAAGCCGGGAATTCAGGTCGCGCGCATATTTATATGGGTGGCCGTAGCTGGGCGAGCCGTTGGTGGAGAGGAAGTTGAGTGAAACGTCTTCGGCGGAGGATTGAGACTTGGCGATTCCCGCAAGAAAAGCGTTCCATTTTTCGTCCGAATCGTATTTGTAACGGTCCTGAACGTGCAGCGTGAAGCCGTCGCATTCATTGTCTTCCGTGTTCAGCGTAACGTCGTCTCTTCCGCCCTGGTCGCGCCAGTAGAGGCCGGTCCCACTGTCAGCACCCAAACCGGCCTCGTCCGAGTACCTGCGCAAAAGCACAAGTTTTCCGCGCGCCTCGCCGACTGTTGGAATGCCGCCTCCGGTCATCCAGTAATTTTTGTTTTTCCCTATAATTAGGTTAAGAACGCGCTGGAACTCCGAGACCGTTTCGTCACCGTGTTCCTGTTTGACCGCGAAAATTACAGTCTCCGTGGGGTGGGCGTCGAGAAATCGGTAGCAGTCGTCAAGCAGCGCGCTGAGTTTCAGCTTGTGCGAGAAGGGCAGCCAGCCGGTTCTGCAGGCGGTGAACCCGTGCATCAGATTCATGTCTTCGCCGTCGACCGCAAGCCTTATGTCGAGGTATCTGTAACCGGCTTCGAGCTGCTCCGCGACCGTGAGCGCCTGACACTTCGAGAAGAAGGCGAGGTCGGCGTATTTTGAAGCGCTGTCGTGGGTTCCGGGTATCACGGTCTCGCTTAGAAGATTATCGTCGGGAAGTCGTGACATCCAGTCGGCTGAACCTGCCACGCTTTCTTTTTTGACGGTTTCAAAAACGGGAATTATGTACATTAAAGCCGCGAAAACCGTTATCAGCGCAACAGGAATCGCGATTAAAACGGCAACGACCGCTTTCAATCCTTTTTTGTTCTTAGATTTTTTCATGGTGTCTCCTTTGCGAATCAAATATGTCAGCCGGCTACGACCTTTATTGTTTTAACGGTGCGGTTGCCTGTAAGATCTTCCGCGGTGACCGTCAGCGTGTGTGTGCCGGGGAGCAGAGTTCCGCGTTTGTCGAGCGCGTCTTCGGACCATTCAAGAGTGACGATCGTGTCGTCGCAGTTGTCTTCGACCTTGAAATTGAGAACCGGCAGGGCGCCTGCGCAAGTATTTATTTCTTCCGCCGAGTAGTGAATTACAGGCGGAGTAACGTCTTTTTCGCCTACTTTTACGTGAAGTTTTATTTCCGAGCTGTTCCCGTAGTGGTCGGTCGCCCTCAAAGTTAGGGTGTATTCTCCCTCGGTCATCAGACCGTTTTCGTCGAGGCAGGCGGGCTCCCAGACGTACTCGAGCGGGAATTCAAGCTTTTCCTGTTCGTCGTATGCGGTGACAGGCAGAACGAGCTTTTTGCCGGCTGTAGTCGTTATTTCGGTCGGTCCGTCGTATTTAATAACAGGCGGCTCGCCGTCGCTTTCCACAAGCTCCGCGGTGATCGAATCCACGTAGACTGTGGAATTCCTTGTGTCGTTCTGATTCCTGAAACCGAACCCGAACACGCCCAGGTTCCCGTCTTCGTTTGCGAGCTTTTTGAGCGCAGAAGGCTCTGTGACAACAACGTCCTCCCACTGTCCGGGACTTTTCGCCTCGTGCCTGAGCACCCATGAATAACCAGCGTCGATTGATATGCGCAACTCGAGCTGCTCGGTTCCGTAATAGACGCGCATGTGAAGCGCCTTCACGATGCTGACGGGAATTTCAAGGGGCGTGAAATCGACGGTCACTCCGACAGCCGAGTCGCCGGTGAGCTCCATCACGAACCCGCTGCAGCCGAAGGGAATGTTCTTTTCCTGCGCCTGGTCCGCAGTGTAGACCTTCATGCGGTTGTACCAGTAGGGCGAGGTTGTTGTGTCGCGCTTTTTTGCGACCGGAAGCTCGCTGTAGTACTCCGGGAGTTCCGTGGCGCTTAAAGTGGTGACTGAGCCGGTGAGCATGAACAGGCTGAGAAAGAGTGAGATTATCCTGATTTTCTTCATTTTTCAGCCCTCCAGAAGATTGTTTCTGACCGCTTCAAGCTCTTCGCGGGTCAGGCCGATTCCGATCAGGAAGTCCTCGGTATTCTCGGCGAGAGTTTTGTTTTTGTCCTTCATAAGGGTGTTTTTGAAGCTTTTCAGCTGCGAGACCATGTATGAAGGCGCGGCCCTGTCCTCATATTTTCCGAGGTCGGAGAACGCCGAGAGCTCGTAGTCGATAAGAATCTCCTCTTCGCTTACCCCTGCCAGCGCCAGCAGCAGGAACGCAAGTGTGCCGGTGCGGTCGCGGCCGAGGGAACAGTGAAAATAGATCGGGAAGTTGTCCGGGTCGGCGAACGCACGAAATTCGTCGACAAGCTCCCGTTTCGCGGATTCGTCGAAAACGCCGGAATAATATGGTCCGGTGACGCTCAGGTATTTCACGTCCTTGCCGAGGGGTGAGGTGCCTTTTTCGACTCTGCTGCGGAGGTCGAGCTCGGTTTTGATGCCGAGAATGTCGACCGCCCTGTGGATTCCGTCCTCTTTCAGGTAGTAGAAGTCCGCGCCTCTGTATATTATTCCGAATTTTGTCTTTCTGCCGTCTGCGCCTGTTTTGCCGCCAAGATCGCGGACGTTTGAGACGTTCTGTATATAAACGGTCCGCGGCGCGTCAAGCGTATTAAAAGAATTCACTTCCGAGCGCCCGGTCTTTCCGCCTTTTGTTGACTCGACACGCCAGTAATAAGTTCGGCCGGGAAGCAGATCCTCCGCTTCGGCTTCTTCGTCCAGCGTGAGGATTATCAGCGGATCGCTCATATCTTCGTTTTCTGAAATGAAAAGGTGGCTGTAGTCGGCGCCGCCTGACTGCCACTTGAATCTGACAGGAACCGGCTCGCATTTTTCGGAAAAATCACAGAGCTCGTCGAGAGCCGCCGGAGCCGGGTCCTTCAGCCATTCCGTGATTTCGTCAGTCAAAAGGGAGACCGTCGAGTTTTTTTCGGGAATGATCAGTGAAGGCGCGGTGAATTCGGGCTGCGGAGTCGGGGTAGGCTCCGGTTCGTTGGTTTGTTCCGGAGTTTCTGTATTAGCGGTTTCTGACGCCTTTGGTGTGTTTGATGAATCGTCCGGCTTTACGGTAGAAACCGGAGTTCCGCCGGAAGGCTTTTCGGCGCAGGCGCAGAGCGAGAACAGAAACGTAAACAGTATTCCGTTTATGATTATTCTTTTGAATCTTTTCATGGTGGCGTATCCTCCGTTGCCGGTAAGATTATACCATTGAAAAGGTGCTGCTTTCAATGTTTAAATGAACATTGAACCGCCTCGCCGCGTATTGAAACGTTCCGGCCTGACTGATATAATTAGCACATGCTAACTTTTATTATTCCCGCCTGATGGACGCGGGAAGGAAAGGCTTTTAAATGAATACGGTTTACGATTTTACGGTCAAGGATATGGACGGCAAGGACGTATCTCTTGCTGATTTTAAGGGGAAAATCCTTCTGATTGTCAATACGGCTACGGGATGCGGTTTTACGCCGCACTACGAACCTCTCGAGGAGATGTACCGCGACCTTCGTGACAGAGGCTTTGAGATTCTCGATTTTCCCTGCAACCAGTTCGCCGGGCAGGCGCCGGGAACTGACGAGGAAATCCACGATTTCTGTACGATAAGATTCGGAACGGAGTTTCCGCAGTTCACCAAGATTGACGTGAACGGCGAGACTGCCGATCCGCTCTTCAACTTCCTGGCATCGGAGAAGCCTTTCACCGGCTTCGGTAAAGGCGTCAAGAACGCTATGCTCGCAAAGTTCGCTGCCGCCAATAACAAGAAGTTCGGAGACAAGGTGAACATCGGTTGGAACTTCACGAAATTCCTTATCGACCGTGAGGGAAGAGTTGTCGATAGATTTGAGCCCACGGTTGACATGAAGAAGGTCAGACAGGCCGTCGAAGAGGCTCTGTGACAATCTGCACCTAATACTAACGAAAAGCCGCCGCTCCTCCGTTAATCAAACAGGGGAGCGGCGGCAGCGTTTTACTTAATACAAATCAGTAAAGCGACCTGTAGAGTTCGAGGCACTCGTCTTCGCTGAAAGCTCTGTCGGAAATGACAAGTAACCCTTCTGCGGCGGTCACGGTGTACGACGACTTTTCGAGAGCGTTTTTGACGTTCACGTATTCAACGCCGTAGTGGTTGCAGGTCTGCTCGCCGTCGAGGTTTATTTTCAGCGTCTTTTCGGCAAATTCACGCGGCAGGTAGTACGCGTTTTCGTCGCCGAAGAACTGTGCTTTGGTCGTCGTTTCGTTCAGCCTTACCATCTTTTTGCCTGCGAAAGCGTAGTTGGAGCCTGCCTTCAAAACCACGTCTTTCTTGCCAAGAAGGGAAGGAACAGTGACCTTCACTTCTATCCCCGTGTATCTGAAATTGAACCTGTCCGAGGGCGCGACGTCGCCCTTGTCGATGAAATCGAGGATATCGCCATCATCGCAGGAATTGTCCGCCCACTTGAAGTCGAACGTGCTCTTAAGATTCAGGAGCTTGGCGTCGGCTTTTATAATTATGTATTTGCCGTCGACCCTTATTTCCGCCTGACCGGCTTCTTCGGTCTCCCATGAATTGTTTACAAACTTCAGTACCGAGCATTTTCCGCCTTCGCGGGACCTGTTGAGCACGAAGTCGTAGCCGTTCCACCCGGTTGTGTAGTCGGCGTCTGAATTGATAAAGAGATTCATCCAGTTGGTGCCCTCGGGAGCGGTAATATCTTCTGAGCACTCGGCCATGAAGCACACCTCGCCGTCAGCGACAGAAACTTTACAGTTTATGAAGTCGTTTCGGCCTGTCTCGTTCACGTAGTGGAAACTGCCGACGTAGGAAGTCGCGTCTCGGTGCGCGGTGTCGCCTGTGTAGTCGCGGTATTCGGGGCCAACCTGATCCCACTGGGTGAGCGGACCGTCGATTTCTATTTTAATTTGTCCGAAAGCGGGAAGCTGTTCGCGCGTGCCCTTGTAGTCGCGAATGTTCTCCGCCATCTGGTAGTAGTAATTGTCGGTGTAGTAGCCTTTGACGGGTTCGATGTCGCGTGAATACTCCGGGTCGAAATTGTCGACGAAGTAGTTCCTGGTCCACTTGTTAGAGTCGGTGACTTTGTACGTGTTCGCGATTGTCTGACCGGTGGCGGGGCCTGCTTCCCATCTTCCTGCCCACCATTCGTTCCAGCCTACAAGCATAATAATGTCCGGGTCGCAGTCAATCGCGTAGTCGAACTGTTCTTCAAACGCGATGCCTAGTCCCGATGTGCCTTTGGCGGTCAGGTTGAAGCCGAATTCACTGTCGGCGGGCTGACCTTTTTTATATGAGTAGCTGCGTCCCGCGTTCGTGCCGTAGCTTCCGTTCACCCAGAAGCCGCTCATGACTATCATCTGCTCAAGTTTTCCGTCCGGACCGAGTCCTTTTCCCTGAGGGTACATGTCCGCCCACGGCCAGCAGGAATATCCTTTCAAGTCTTTGTACCAGGAATCCTTTGTGTATGCCCAGCTGTACCTTACCGTGAAGAAATTGCGCTGCTCTTCGGGAAGACTTTCGTAATACGATTTGGGCATGAAGATCAAAGGCTTACCGTCGTAGAGGAACCACAGTTCCTTGTGAAGACCGACGCTGTAGAGGTTGCGCCACAGGGCGGTGTAGGATTTTGGCGCCACGTCTGTATTGTTGCCGCAGTGGAAGCATATCTGAGGCGTTTTCAGACCTTCTTCGCGCATTTTTGTCCAGACTGTCAGAATCTTTTCGTAGCTGCTCTGGTAGGTAATTCCGTTCGTGGCGTCGATGAAGATGAAGTCGATTCCGGCCGCGCAGAGCATGTACGTGTGCTTCCTGATTATCCACTCGTCGTCGGATCTGTAATATCCGAAGTAGGGTTCGGCCCAGTAGTGGGCGAAACCGAGGGGGCCGTCGGACAGCGTTTTGATAAGAAGATCTTTTCCGCCTTTCCGGTACGCCTCCGCGTGGTCGTAGAGCTTGCCGTCACCTTTATGTCTGACCGGGTCGTGCCACAGAAAGTAGAAAATGCCGACTTTCTTGCCGTTGGGCGAGGTGCTGCTGTTGTCGACTTGTCTGCCGATCGCGTCCGACGCCACCCAGGTGTCCGCCAGAACGTCTCTTGAATTCATCATATTTGCCTCCTCCGTCGTGAAATCTTCATTCATTGAAGACTCGATTTTAATGTCGCCGGCCGTCGCGGGGCCGTTCATGTGGTGCAGCCAGAGCTTCATATATCCTGTTTCGGGAACGGTCATTCCTTTCGAGGTGACCTGGACGTCCTCTTTTTCCGGGAAATACATTTGAACGTTTTCGCCCTTGATTCTGAAAATCGCGACGACGACAGGCGTACCGAGGTCGTTTTCCGCCTTGAGCGTAATTATGTTGTTCAAGGTGTCGTCGATGACCGTAACCGTACGTTCTGTTGAGAAGTCAACGCTTTCGGCCGAGAACTTTTTCATGCGGGTCGTCGTCCAGTTACCGGTGCGAAGGCCGATCTTCTTGGCCTGGACCGCTATCCAGACGCCGTTTCGGGATGTCGCGTCTGTCGCGGATTCGGGAAGTCTGAGACCTATGTAAAGCGAGGAGTAGTCTGCAGAAGAACCGCCGTCGACCTTTAGTTTCATCGAGTAAACGACTTTTGAACCGTAAGCGAACGTTTTCATGAACGTAACGGAACTGACTGTGTTGGCTTCAAGCTTCACGCCTGTACCTTCGTCGGCGGCGTTTTTAAGTTCGAAAAAGTCTTTGTTTGCATCATAAGTGTAACTTTCGACGTCGCCATTGGCGGAAGTGTTTTTTACACCCGAGACGTTGATTTCGGTAACACTGCTGTCGTAATGCGGCTGATTTCCGGGAGTTTCGCCGGCAGGATTATGTCCGGGAACGCGGCAGGATGCAAGACCAGCGCAAAGTGAAATCAAGACCGTTATCAATATAATCATTTTCAGGGAATTTCGCATATTGGTATTTCCTTTGAGCTTTGATTTATCGGATACAGTATACTAAAAATCAAAGCAAATTCAAATACTTAAAATGCTTAAAATGCGTGTCACATTCCACATTTCAAATTTTTCACGTTCGTGGTATAATTGTAACGGAAATGATCAATCAAGCGGCCGCGGAGCGTTATTTTTGCCGGCGCGGTCGGAGAATAAATACGGAGGCATGAAATTGAAGAAGTTGTCCGATATAAAAAACAAACAGGAAAAGACAAGACTTGTCGACAAGATCTACGGCGGGATTAATATGTCATGGCCGAAGGTCATTCTGCTTGCTGTGCTGTCGGCGGCCTTGACCGCTGTGTTTCTGATCTTACCGGATTTTAAGGGAACGTCTTTCGTGAAACCGGGCGAGACTTATGAGTTCTGGATATTCCTGGCAATTTTCATAACCGCGAACTGCAAGAAGCCCATCGAGGCGGCCTTTAAAACGTTCGTGTTTTTCCTGATCAGCCAGCCGCTGATTTATTTGTTTCAGGTGCCGTTCTCGGCGCTCGGGTTTGAACTCTTTAAGGATTACCCGTTCTGGCTCATAATTACGCTGCTGACTTTCCCGGCCGCGTTTGTCGCGTGGTTCATAACCAAGCGGAACATTCTTTCCGCGATTATTCTCGCGCCGGTCAACGCGTATCTCATCTATACGACTTATATCGCGGTCAGACATTGCATTTCTGATTTTCCGTACCTCATTGTGACGGCGGTTTTCTGCGCGCTGCAGGTGATTGTTTACGTTCACGCGTTTATGCCTAAACTGAGGCAAAAAATGATAGGCTTCGGTATTCCGCTGATGGTAGCGGCGGCGATCATTGTCGCCGGTATTTTGCTTCCCGTCAAGGCGCTTGTTACCGTTCCCGACAGGGAGACTTTCTCCGGTTCCGCAACAATCGATGTGGAAAATGAGAAAATCGCGGAGGTGAAGTTTGCGGACAGGGAAAGCGCGAGGCTCGAGATTTCCGCAAAGAAGACAGGCGAGACGGAGTTCACGATAACTGACGGAGAGGACGTTTTCACATATAAAGTTACTGTTACGGACAAGAGCGGCTTTAAGTCGATATCGGTCGATCTGACGCGGAACGAACCGGAAGGATGAGACGATGGACAAAGTTTTCAAACCTAGAATTCTTCTGATTGCCACCGGCGGAACCATCGCTTCGCAGATTTTCGAGAACGGTCTTGCGCCGGGCATCGAGGCGTCGCAGCTCGTCACGTACATTCCCGAGATCCGAGACAGGTACGTTATCGACGCGGTGCAGGTCAGCAACATCGACAGCACGAATATCACGCCGGCGCACTGGGTCAAAATTACGGAGACGGTTCGCGACAGGTATGATGACTACGACGGGTTCGTGGTCTGCCACGGAACCGACACGATGGCCTACACCTCGGCGGCGCTCTCTTATATGATTCGCTGCTCTCGTAAGCCGGTTGTGATCACCGGCTCCCAGAAGCCCATCGGCGAGAACAACACCGACGCGAGGCAGAACCTTATCGACAGTATCAGATACGCGGGCGATCCGGATTCCCGCGGCGTGGTGCTTGTTTTCAACGGCAACGTCATCGCCGGCACCCGCGCGAAAAAGACTTTCGCCTACAGCTACAACGCTTTCAGCAGCGTGAACTACCCGCCTCTCGCGTTGATCCAGGGCGACAGGATCATCAGGTTCATCAATTCAGACGCTTCCGGATTCGGCGACAGACCTGTCTTTTCTACTGAGCTCTGCGAGAGCATCGTAATTCTTAAGCTGATTCCCGGCACGAAGCCGGACCTTCTTGAGTACCTGTTCGGGAACTACGACGTGATCGTCATCGAGAGTTTCGGCGTTGGCGGCATTCCCGACGCGCTTCTCGACGTGTTTTCGCGGCAGATGGAAAAGTGGGTTGAAAAGGGGAAGACGGTCGTTTTCGCCACGCAGGTCGTGAACGAAGGCAGCAACATGGAGATCTACGAGGTCGGCCGAAGAGTCAAGAAGAATTTCAATATTATCGAAGCGTACGACATGACGCTCGAGGCGACCGTAACGAAGCTGATGGTGCTCAAAGGGAAGTACGGCGGCGATTACAAAAAGATCTACAGGGAGTTCTACACGCCGGTCAATTTCGACATTTTACACAAGGAATGCGACGCTTAACCCCTATTTTTCGCGGTTTTTGGCGCCGAACCTTAAAAATAACTTGAAATGAGGCGTTTTTATGCGACTTTTGGCACGAGAACGTTTTTTGGTGGTATAATCTAATTAACCGGAAACGGAACGTTTTGATTTACAAATTATCTATACTTTACCCGGAGGTTTGAAATGAAAACTGCAAGATCAAGATACAGAATAATTCTCGCTGCGGTGCTGATGCTCTGCGCGTTCTTCGTTTTTACGGCGTGCTCGCAGAAACATTATTCCGAAATGTCCGAGGACTATAAACCGCAGTCCGGATTTGCGGATTCCGATTACGAGTCTCCTTCTTTGAACGCAAAGACCGGCGAGCAGGATGACAACTCCAAAATCAACGAGAAGCTGATCAAAGAGGTCACGCTCTCCGCCGAGACGCTGGAGTTTGACGAGGCAAGGAAGGACATTTCCGACAAGATTGCGGAGTACGGCGGTTACGTCAGCAAATCGAACGTGGAAGGCGAATCTAAGTTCCGTGTGTCTTCGAGCCGCTACGTTCAGTCAAGACGCGCCACTTATGAGATAAGAATTCCCGCCGAAAACCTTGACGCGTTCCTGTCGGGAATCGAAAGCCGCATAAACATTTACTCTTCGAACGAAAAAGTAACCGACGCCACCGAGACGTATTACGACATTCAGGCAAGGCTCGAAACGCTCGAGAGCAAAAAGGAAGCGCTTAACGAGATGCTCGCCAAGGCCGAAAACGTTTCGCAGCTCCTTGACATTCAGGACAAGCTCTACCAGACGATCAGCGAGATCGAGTCGTACAAGGCGAGGCTGCAGGTCATCGACAGCAAGGTCAGCTTTTCGACCGTTTATCTGACGCTTTACGAGGTCGAGGTCTACACGCCCACTGAAGAGGAGTCGTTCGGAACGAGAGTCAAGGAGTCGTTCACGGAGGGCTGGGAGAACTTCGTTGAGGGTTGGCAGAACTTCACCGTATGGTTTGTCGGAGCGCTGCCCGGGCTTCTGCTCTTCGCGGCCATCGCGCTGGCGATATTCCTGATCATCCGCGGCATCATCAAAAAGAAGAGAAAGAACGCGCTGAAAAAGGCGGAGCAGATAAGGCGTGCGTCGGAAGAACGGCAGCAGAACGCGTACCGCGAGAACATTCCCGCGATGAACCAGCCGATCTACGGCAACGTTAACCCCGGGATTCCGCAGCAGCCTCAACAGCCGGCGAACAACCCGAACGAAAGAAAATAATATTAAGTACCGGAGCTGAATATGGATTTAAACGGTAAAAATGGCGGCGTCGCGCCCGAAGATTACGAAGAGCCGCAGTGCCTCCTTTGCGACCCCGAGGACAGCCTCAACAGGCGGATTCCGGTTTCGAGAGTGATCGAGAAGCTTGACACTTACATTGCCTCGCGTGATTTCGGCAGTGCGGAGAGGCTGCTTGTCTATTGGCGCGGAGAGGCGGTCTCCATAGGCGACAAGGGCGGTCTGCTCACGGTTCTCAACGAGATGATGGGCCTTTACCGGAACAACGGCTTTAACGAAAAGGCGCTGGAATCCGCGGAAGAGGCCGTGAAGGTGCTTGAAACTACCGATTTCGGCGGCGATCCTTCGACGGGAACGACATACCTTAACGTAGGCACCGTATATAACGCCGCCGGTGATCCTGCCAAAGCGCTCGAATACTACGACCTCGCCAAGAAGATTTACAAAGAGACGTTGCCTCAGTCGGATTATCGCGTGAGCGGGCTTTCAAACAACAGGGCTGTGGCGCTCGCAAGGTGCGGCAGATTTGAGGAAGCGAGAGAAGAGTACAAAAACGCGCTTCGCGTGTTGCGCGGTTCTAAGCACGAGCTTTTGGAGAGCGCTGTAACATGGCTGAATCTGGCAGACCTTGCAGAAAAGGAACTCGATCAGGAAGAGGCCGCGGAGGAGATCGAGAGCTGCCTCAATAAGGCGGAGAGTTTTCTTGCCGCGGTGCCGTTCGAACTTGACGCGTACCAGTCGTTCGTGCTCAAGAAATGCGAGCCGGCGTTCCGCTATTACGGATTTTTCGCGTTCGCCGACGAACTCCGCGAAAGGATACGGAAGATCGATGAAGGGACTTGAACTCTCGGAAGCGTACTATAACGAATACGGCAGGAAAATGCTCGATAATGATTTTCCGCAGCTGAAAGATTATCTTGCGGCTGGACTTTGCGGTTCCGGGTCGGAGTGCTTCGGATACGACGACGAGCTTTCAAAAGACCACGATTTCGAACCTGGATTCATTATTTTTCTGCCTGATGAGAGTATCGTGGGGCGAAAAGATGAGTTCGAGCTTGAGCGCGCGTATTCAAGACTTCCGGCGGAATTCATGGGGTTTTCGCGCCAGAAACTCTCGCCCGCAGGAGGCGCCAGACACGGCGTTTTGAGAATTTCGGAGTTCCTTCTCGCGAAAACGGGTCTGCCGCGCGTGCCTGAATCTTATGAAGAGTGGTTTTCAATACCCGAGTATTCGCTGGCGGAAGCCGTGAACGGAGCGGTCTTTGAGGACCGGTTCGGGCTGTTGACGTCCGTTCGTGAAAGGCTCGCGAACATGCCGCGCGACGTAAGGCTTAAAAAGCTCGCGGGAAAAATATGGCTGGCCGGGCAGGCGGCGCCTTATAATTATGAACGCTGCATTAAACACGGCGAGACCGGCGCTGCGCAGATGGCTATGTTTCAGTTTTCCGACAACTATATCTCCGCGCTATTCCTGCTTAACGGTAAATACAGGCCTTTTTACAAATGGACTTTCAGAGCTTTGCGCGAGCTTGAGGTTTTAGGCGACACTGCGCCGGAGCTTGAAAAACTGATTTCCGAGGGCAATTCGGCTGAAGAGGCGGCGCGTAAAGTTGAGGCGTGCGGAGCGCTTTTCGACAGGCTTTTTGAGACGCTGCAGGCGGAATCGTTGATTTCCGGCAGCTGCAAGGATGCGGGAAGGGCGGCTTTTGAGATAAACGGAAAGATTTCCGACCCTGCGCTCAGGAACGAAAACATTCTCGCGGGGGTCTGACATTCCCGGTTTTCCATCGTTCGCAAATGCGTTTTATTCCCGTTACGGGCTTTCGAAAATGTTACAACAAATGTAACTTTACATTCTTTGGGCAATTTGTTAAATTACGATCGCAAGGAGAGAACTTATGCTTAAGGACAGAATTAAGAAACTCCGGAAAGCAAATAAGATGTCGCAGGAGGAATTTGCCGAAAAGCTCTTCGTGTCCAGATCCCTTGTCGCGAAATGGGAACTGGGTCAGAGATATCCCTCCGCGGAGCTGATCCGCGACATCGCAAAACTCTTTGACGTACCGTATGAAAAGCTGATCAAGGACGACTACGAAGCGCTCGAGTCCGGCGACGAACTCGAATCCTGCATCCCGGGGGACATTTCAGAACCCGACTCAGACAGGAACGGCGACTCGGACGACGAAACGGTCGCGGCGCTCGCGGACAGGCTGACTGACTTTTTGAGATCGCTTTCACGCGACGACAGAACACTCTTCCTGAGAAGGTACTATTTCTACGACCCGGTCAAAAAGATCGCGGCGGCGAGAAGCATCTCGGAGGACGAGGTCAGGGTGAGACTGGCGGACGTCAGAGCAAAACTCCTAAGTTTTCTTGAAAAGGAAGGTAACTCAGATGAAAAAGAATGATCTTCGTGAAGCCCTGAGAAATGTCGACGGCGACCTCATCAAAGAGGCGAAGCGCTCGGGAAGCGGCAAGAACATCCGTGCCATTACTACAGCGGCGGTTTGCGTACTCGTAGCCGTCACGGTTCTTACCGGCGTTCTGGCGGCTGCTCCGGTTTTCCGCGGAACCCGTCAGATCAATAACGGCAGCCTCCCCGACAACGGGTCCTGCATTAACAACGGTTCAGGCATTAAAAACGGCGACGATGAAACGATGACCGGCGTTTACAACGACGGCGTTATCGGCGAGAGAAAAGGCTGGCACGAGGGCCCGGACGGCGTCTATTACGATTATGAACTGGACGGCGAAATTCCCGCTCCCGAACCGGCTTCGTCCGGCGACAAAGCCGATTATTCCGGGTACCACGGCGATGAATACATTTCCGATATTTATCCGGCGCCTGTAGAAGAAGGTTTAGGTCATTTTGGCGGAGACTATGAAATTATCAACGCCAGAGCGGGCACGCTTACCGCCAAGGAGTGGCGCGACACCGCCAATATCGCAGAGTGGTATAAACTGATCAACGACAACAACTGGTACAGTATCGCGGAGGCCAGAAAGCTCTTCTCGAACAGAGTTGTTAAAGTAAAGGTTACCGACGGCGACGCTTTCTGCTTCAACAGAGAGGTTGACCTTTATGAAGGCGACACGCTTCTTGCTTCCGCAAAGACCGATATTTACGGTTCCGCGGTTCTCTGCTACAACATTCTCAGCGGTAAGACGGCCAAACCCGACCGTGTCGAGATCATGGGCAACTTCTATCAGCTTGACGGCAAGAATGAAATTACCGTTAATATCGAAGGCGCGGCTCAGGACACCAAGAAGCTCGACCTTATGCTGATGGTCGACACCACAGGCAGCATGGGCGACGAACT
The DNA here is from genome assembly GCA_002309655.1 of Mageeibacillus sp. UBA1212. Taxonomy (GTDB): domain Bacteria; phylum Bacillota; class Clostridia; order UBA1212; family UBA1212; genus UBA1212. The sequence goes on along the minus strand of DBXM01000041.1, from coordinate 10,931 downwards.
CCTCTATATCAATGAAGAGCTCAAAGACATGGTCACCAGGATCGCTTCCGAGGACGAGGCGCTCTCTATTAGGGTCAGCGTCAACTTCTACCGCGACGAAGGCGACGAGTACATCGTCAAGTACTACGATTTCAGAACGAACGTCGACGAATGCGTCGCACAGATTTCGCAGGAATACGCTTCCGGCGGCGGCGACTATCCCGAGGCGGTTCATACCGCGCTCAAGAATATCGTAACCGGCCACCAGTGGAGAAACGACGCCGTGAAGCTCTGCTTCTTCGTTCTTGACGCTCCGCCTCACAGCGAGGGTGAGATTCCCGGCATCGGCGAAGACATCGCGGAATCGCTGGTTGAAGCTCAGAAACAGGGCATCAGGATAGCGCCCGTGTTCTGCTCCGGCAGCGACAAGGAGACCGAGTACATACTCAGAAGCTTCGCGGTCATCACCGGCGGAACGTTCATTTACCTCACCGACGATTCCGGTATCGGCGGCGGTCACGCGGACCCCGAGGTAGGCGAATCCGACGTTGAGTACCTGAACGAGTGCATGATCAGAATCGCGCTCGAGTACATCGGAATCGACTTTACGTCCCGCGAGACGGTTTATCCGACCCACGACAAGAACCCCGGAAATCCCGACCAGATCATCGAGCCGGAACCGAGTTACGACATCGACATCGGATAATTAACTGAATTATTCTGAACGAGCCCCCGCCCTTTACGGATTTCCAAAGAAGGGCGGGGCTTTTTTCATGTTTTAAAACGCTTGAAAATCCTTCTCGATGCGGTTATAATTTCAGTAAAGATAAAACGCCGGCTGATATTACAATTCCGGCCGGCTTCAATCGGTAAAACCGGAGGGGATCTTTTTGGTTAAACGCATTGTTGCATTTTTGATATGTCTGATTGTGGCGGCTTCGTTCCTGATTGTGAACGCTTCTTTTAACGCATTCGCGAATGATTCGGAAGATACTCAGGAAAATACCAAAAATGCTGACGGAAAGAGGACGCTTAAGATTGCCGCCGGCTGCGCGGGGCTCGTTCTTGTCGCGGGCCTGTGCACGTTCCTGATTGTAAGAAAAAAGCCTTTGGAAGGCAATTAAATATATATCAAGACCGCTGCGGTCTATTTTCGATTAATAAGGAGACGCTTATGAAAAAGATTTTGATTCTGATGATTGCTTTGGCGGTCGCGCTCGCCGCGGTGCCCGTTCTCTCTTTTGCCGAAGGCGAGGAGATCTTCGAGTTCAGATACGCGATGGAGTATGTTTACGCTGACGGCAGGATGGTGACAAGATGCGACAACGTGAACGGCGACACCGCCTACACCTTTACCGACGAGATCGTTTTCTCGGAATGGCTTTCGCTTGGCGGATGGATGGCTAACGAAGAGGGAATCAAGAAGCTCCAGTTTTCGGTCGACGGCGGCGAGACCTGGCAGGACACCGACAACCCGAACCTCTTTTACAGAGGCGACCTTGCGCCGGCGGGAATTCCTTACCAGAACGGCCACAAGACTGCGGGCTTCGGACCCGGCAAGAACACCATTCCCGCTTCCGGTATTACGGAAGACCACTGCTCCGTGCTCGTGAGAGCGCTTACGCTCAATGACAACTACGTCATATTCTGGGAGTTTGCCGACGTTACCGTCGTTGCGTCCGAAGAAGGCGTGGACGACGTGGTTTACTATAACACCTATATCGACGACCTTACAAGAGGAACCATCAGGAATCCCCGCGGCGTCAGCGAGCCTGCGGAGGCGATGGTCGAATTGAAGCAGGGACAGACGTTCTCGATGCGCGGTTGGGCAGCTTCCAGCGTGGGTATTTCCAACGTTGTCTATCAGATCGACGACGGCGAGTTTTACGACGTTGTCGGACCGTTCGTGAGCAGACCCGACGTTATGGACCAATATCCGATATACACCGCGGAGCAGGGCAACACCAATCACGTAGGGTTCGGAAAACCGGGTGATTTTGTTGAGCTTCAGGAAGTCGCCAAACTGGGCGGCGGTTTCTACGACGTTCACATTTACGGTGTGAGCGCGGACGGAAATATAAAGTATGAGATCATCACGATCGAACTTTACGTCGAAGGCGAGCCTACTCCGACTCCCGAAGTGACCGAACCGCCCGCAGCGACAGAGCCGCCCGAAGAGCCGACAGAAGAACCTGTTGCCGAAGAGCCCACGAAGTCACCAGACGACGGCGATTCCGGTGACGACGGCAGCACCGGGCCTTCCGAGCCCACCGAAAAACCGGCCGGGAAGAAGGGCTGCGGCTCCGCTCTGGGCCTCGGTTCGATTTTCGCGGTGACGGTTCTTGCGGCACTGTTCATCAAGAGAAAAGAGCACTGATATTTGATTTGTGAAGTTCTCCCGGACATCCGGCCGTTTTTCCGGCTCCGGGAGATCTTTTTAAAGGTCGATTCAGACGCAATTTCGGCGTATTTTAGGAAATTTCCGATTGACATACGCGCATTCCTAAAATATAATAGACGTAGCCGGTTTATGTATTGTTAAAGCGGCTTCGTTATTCTTGGAATATCAAGAGTCCGGGGACGGGATTTACAAATGAAAAAAACTATTCCGAATAAAAAAGGATACGGCAGCAGGCGGAACAGCCGTGTGACGTTAAAAGGCGTCGCGGTATTGTTCGTGCTTGCTTTTTTGTTTGTGTTCACGCTCTTCAGCCTCGTCGGTTCGGTGGCGAAAGTTGTTTTTATTTCCAGCCCGAACGATTTGTGCGCCGGCCTTTACACTTCTTCGCCGCTGCTGGCGGACAAGCTGACCGCGGTTTTCAACGGTGACATTGATCTTTATGACGGCGACACTGAGGTATATCTGCCGATTGGCTGCACTATGGACAACCACAAGTGCTACAGCGTCGTCAGCAAAACGGGAAGCGGACGGCTTTACGGCTACCAGTGCTACATTTACGCCAACGCGGTCTACAACTACCTTTTTAAAGAGTACGCCGGCCACGGCACGAATCTCGACCATTCGGTCAACGTTCTCAGCAGAGCCGGCGGCACTGCTTCTTACGAACAGTTCAAAAACGCGGGCGTTATGTGCGGCGCGTATCTGCGCACCACCGCGAATTCAGACGGATCCTACAACGGCTCGAACGGCCACTCGCTTATAGTGCTTTCGTATAACGAGAACGAAATTACTTACATTGAAGGCAACGGCGAAGGCGTCGGACTTGTGCGCGGCGCGATTTTAAGCTGGTCCGACTTCAACGCAAGACAGCTCAGTGGCAGGGGCAGGGTGATTTGCCACGTAACGCAGCCTACCGCCAGCTACTACCAGAATCTCTACGGTTCTTCTACAATCACCGTCAAATTTGACCTGAACGGCGGCGTGGGTACGGCTCCGGATACGTTGCATCTCCGTTACGGCGATTCGTTCACGCTCCCGAACACCGACGCGGAACTTCCCGGCGGCTACAGATTCACCGGCTGGACGCTGAAGCGCACCGACGCGGACATTTGGGCTGACACGAACGGTGGATGGTCGACAGGACCGAGAATCGCCAGCGGCGCCGCGACAAAGAAGGTGTTCATCGCCTCCAAATCGTTCACTTTCGACACGTTCTTTATAATGTCCGGCGGAACGCACACCACCGCTTCGTCGAAGTTCGTCTTCTACGCGAACTACGACAAACCCTCGACGCCGACTCCGGAGCCCACTCCGCGGCCGACAGGCGCGTTCACGATGAACGCTTCTTTGACCAAATCCGCGGGTGATACATATGAAATAACTTTGGACGTCACGAACAATCCGGGCGTCGCTTATCTTGAGCTTTCGCTTGACATTCCTAAAGGGTTGGAAATCGTTTCGGTCAAGAACGGTTCTGTGCTCGGGGGAATGTACTACGGTACCTGTAGCGTGATCACCTGGAAAATGGCGGGCGACTCGTTCACGAACGGCAAGCTTGTGACTGTAATTTTGAAACAGTCGGGAACGGTTGCGGCGGGTTCGAAAGTCACGCTTTCGGTGGCTCAGTGCTGCGGCGAACCCGGCGACGTAGAATTCACTTTAGGCGGATCGCCTCTTGCCTTAAAGTAGGCTAATTCAGCCATTTTCCATATTAGTTACATACACTTACACAATTCATGCGGCAGAAACTGTTGCATGATTTGTTTATAGGAGGAAACATGAAAATCATTCAGCTTAAAAACTTTTCGCCCACGCAGATGATGGGATTTTTGATTATTGCGGACGACGGCACTCTGATCGTTATTGACGGCGGGAACAGGGCGGACACGGAGGGATTCCTGAACGCGCTGGAGGAGTTCCGCGGGTCGAGATTCGCGACGATTGACTACTGGTTCATGACGCACCCGCACGACGACCATTACGGAGTTTTTGCGGAGCTTACCGACAGGGCGGCAACTGGCGCGAGAATTCCAGGCGGCAGTAATTTCTGCTACTGCCCGCAGGATAATTCGCTCGGAATGCACGAAAAGCATTTCGCGGGGCAGATAGTCGAGTTCAACGAAAAAGCAGCCGCAACCAAATACCCGGTTACTTATCTTAAGGTGCGCGACAAATTTGTGTTCGGGAATCTGACGGTCGAGGTGCTGCGCGTTCCCGATCCTTCGATCACCGAGAACGCTTTCAACAATTCCTCGTGCATTCTGAAATTCACCGAAAAGCGCGGAATGAAGGACGATTTCGTGATGATCTTTCTAGGCGATTTGGGTGTTGAAGGCGGCAGGCAGCTGCTTGAAGTCTGCCCGGAGGGAATTAAAGCCGACGCGGTGCAGCTTGCGCACCACGGACAGAACGGCGTGGGAAGAGAGGTTTACGAGGCAATCGGCCCGAGATTCGCTTTTTTCTGTACTCCCGACTGGCTCTGGTACAATACGATCGATCCGGCGAAACCCGGCTGCGGGCCGTGGAAGACGCTCGAAGTCAGGCAGTGGATGCGTGAACTCGGCGCGGTTCCTGTAAGAGCTTGCGAGAAGAACGTAGTATTCGATACCGCCTGGATTGACTGATACGAAATTAGACGTCTTGATTTATGAAGGACAGTTCGTTTTACAAGAGACTGATAACGCTCGCGCTGCCGATGGTCTTTCAGGACCTGATGCTGGCCTCCGTTGCCGCCGCGGACGCGATAATGCTGGGAAACGTCGAACAGAACATGATGTCGGCGGTTTCTCTTGCCACGCAGATTCAGTTCATCCAGAACATGATCCTCTTCACTGTGACGTCGGCGGTGGCGGTGCTTGGTTCCCAGTACTGGGGGAAGGCCGACAGGAAGTCGCTTGACGAGATCTTCTGCCTTGGTTTAAGGCTTTCCGGAGCGGTCAGCGTCGCGTTTTTTGTCGCAACGGTCTTCTTCCCGCGTCAGATGATGCATATTTTGACGAATGAGCCCGATCTCATCGAACTGGGGATAAAATACCTCCGGATCGCAGGGTGGTCGTATTTGCTCACAGGCGTCTCTCAGTGCTATCTGAAAGTCATGAAGATCACCGGCAGGCAGGTTATGTCGGCGGCAATCTCCACGACGGCGGTTCTTCTCAACATTTTCGGGAACGCGGTGTTCATTTTCGGCCTGTTCGGCATTAAAGCGCTCGGCGTTGAAGGCGCGGCGCTGTCGACTTTGATTGCGAGAATCGTCGAGCTTGTCTGGTCGGTTTCGGCTTCGTTCGGCAGGAAGAGCATCAGACCGTCGTTCGGGAATCTATTCAGGCGGCCGAAGCAGTTGACAAAAGATTTTTACAAGGTGTTCGTGCCGCTGGCGGTGGCGGGAATTCTGTGGGGCGTAAGTTTCGCTTCCTACTCGGCGTTTATGGGTCATCTCGGTACCGACACGGCGGCGGCCAACTCTGTGGCGGCGGTGGTTCGCGACCTCGTGTGCAGCATGTGCAACGGCATTTCAGGCGCAGCGGGAGTTATCGTCGGGAACGAGCTCGGTGTCGGGAATCTGGACAGAGCGAAGGTCTACGGCGTCCGGCTTATGAAGATATCCTACGTTGTCGGCGGCCTTTCGACTGTTCTGATGCTCGCGTCCCTGCCGTTTCTGCTTGTTTTGGTCAAGCTCACCCCCGAAGCCAAAAAACTCCTTATCGGCATGATGATAATCATGGGCGTCTACATGATCGGCCGGTGCGTGAACACAGTTATAATCAACGGTATTTTTTCCGCGGGCGGCGACACGGCTTTTGATATGTACAGCCTGACGGCTATGACATGGGGCCTGGCGGTTCCGCTTGCGTTTGCGGGAACGTTCCTGTTCGGGTGGCACCCGCTGATAGTTTACGCATGCACCTGCGTTGACGAGGTAGGGAAGATTCCTTGGGTGATGATCCACTTCAAAAAGTACAAGTGGCTTAAAGACCTTACAAGGGAAAGGGAAGACGAATAAAAAGGGCGGCCCCTGTTTTGATTTTAGGGGCCGCCTCGCATTTCAGCCGGTTCGTCCGGCTTTTTTGATTTCTTCAAGTAACTGTCTGAAACCGTCCGGCATTTCTTCTAAAGTCGGAGCGCCGGGATTTCCGGTGTAGCCCAGTCGAACCTTCTTGTTGCCGCCGTGGTAGTCGCTTCCCGCAGTCACGAAAAGTCCGTACTTTTCCGCCAGCGACAGCGTTTTACGTTGCCGAGCCGGAGTATTCTTGGAATAGTACGCCTCTATGCCTTTCAGCCCGAAGCACGTAAGTCTTCTCAGCCTCATGTCAAGCTCTTTGCACTTTATTTTTTGGCTGCCGCTTCCGAAGAATGGGTGGGCCAGCACGGGAATGCCGCCGCTCTTCAAAATGCAATCAATCGCAGCGGCCGGCGTTACGAAAAACTCATCGAAATTACCTTTGTCGATGTAATTCTCGATTGCGTCCTTGTTGTCTTTTGCGTATTCGAGCTTAACCAAAAGCGCCGCGATGTGCGGTTTTCCGGGATTTTCGAGCGAAAGCAGGGCGTCGACTTCATTTTCGGGAAAAACAAATCCGAACCTCTCTTCAAGAAAGTGTATTCGTGCTCTGGCCTTTTCCTTTCTTAAACGGCTGCTGTTCTCGACAAACTCGCGTATCGCCTTCGCCGAAGGATCGTAGTTGTATCCGAGAATGTGGTATTTTCCTTCCTTATCCTTGCAGGAGAACTCGGCGCCGGAAATATAAACCGGGTCGTCTTCTTGGAGAAGTCCGGGAATGACGGAGGCGGACCTTATCGAGTCGTGGTCCGTTACCGAAAAAAGACCTATTCCGGCCTCGCGGACGCGCGCGACAAGTTCCTCAGGCGAATCGGTGCCGTCGGAAAAAGTCGTATGCATGTGAAGGTCCGCAAGACCGGAAAAATGAAGAATATCGCGCATAATAAAGTTTTATTCGGGAAGCGAAGCCGCTGCGACGCTCTGGCCGACTCTTCTCGACTTTTCGTCGGGAATGTGGAGTTTGACCTTCCTCGAGAGGGCCGGGAATTCCTTCTTGAGCACTTCTTTTGCCTTCTTAAGAATTATCTCGCCTCCGCGGCCGGAAGTGACGCGCCCCATTATCAAAACGTGGTTAATCTTGTAAAACTCGGCGTAAAGACCGATCGAGTAGCCGAAGCAGACGCCGATTGTCTCGAAAATGTCCTCCGCCAGTTTTGAATCGTCGCTTTCCATCATCTTCTGAACGACTTTCAACTTTTCGGCGGGTGTCATCTTCGAGTCGAATTTGAAGCCGGCGTACTCCGCCAGTTTGATGACGCCGTCCTGCGAGAAGTACTTCACGCCGCAGCCGTAGTCGCCCGACCACTCGTCAACGGCCGCCTTTTTGTTCCAGTCGACGGGAACGAACGCGAGCTCGTTGATCTGGCCGGTAACTTTTCCTTCGGTGTCGACGTAGCCGCCCGCTTCGGAGGTTCCCATCGCGACACCGAGAACGCCTGTAGCCTCGAGATCCATCGCGCCCGCCAGTGCGGTGACGTCGCCGTCGTTCGCGACTTCGATCGGAATATTGTAGCCGAGCTCGCGGCCAAGTCTTGCGGCGCAGTTTAAATAAACAGGCTGGACAAATTCCTTCTTGAGCTCGTTCGGGACCTTGATGAAAAGGGAGGAGACCATCGGTTTGTTGTCGATCAGAACGCCTGCGGTGGACACGCCGATTGCGTCGACGCGGGGCATTTTATCCGCGGCCGTTTTAAACGCCTGATATATCTCTTCCTCGTGATAATGGGGGTCGCTGACGGTCTTGGGGTGCCAGATGACCTCTTCGGAGTAGACGGAATTGCCGTCGATCACAGCCGAGACCTTTCTGTCGGAACCGCCGGCGTCGAACCCGATTCTGCAGCCTTCCAGGTGCCTGCCGATGCTCGACGCGCCGCCCACATTCTTTGGAGCTCTGCTTAGAGGAACTGATACCACCTCGAAAGGCCTCTCGTAGACAGTTTCGAAAAAGTCCACGTCGAACGCTCTGAGCCCCTTGCGCGTGTACGCTTTTTTCAGCTGTGCGGCGATCTTTTCGGAGCCCGCAATTATAATCTTATACCCGCCGGCGACCCAGAGAAGGCACTTCGCGATCCTCTCCACGTATCTGAAATTCATCCTGTCGTGGCCGGTTCCTTCCGGGAATATTCTTGTTTTATAAACTGTAACGCAGCCTTTGGTGCGTTCGACGCCGATAACGATATTCTTGCCGCATTCGGCGGTCTTCCGCTTCATCTCTCTGATTACAAGAGCGAGCGGCTTGAATCCGGGGTCAAGTTTTGCTTTAACGAGCAGCTTCATATTTAAGTTCACCTCCGATGTAAGTCTTTAAAACGTTGAAATCGCAGTCTGTGACGATTATGTCGGCGTCCTTGCCGGTTTCGATCGAGCCTTTGGTTTTGTCGAGACCGATAGCGCGCGCGGGGTTAAGAGAAGCGCAGTTGACGCATTCGTGAAGCGGGACGTTCGTGTTGTTGTAGAAGTTCATGACGCCGCGGTTAAGTCTCAACACCGAGCCGGCTATTGTACCGTCGACAAGCCGGCACTCAATTCCTTTGGAGATGAATTTGGTGCCGCCGAGGGTGTACTCGCCTTCGGGAAGACCGCCCGCGGGGAGGCAGTCCGTTATAAAACAGAGGTTGCGGCCCTTCATCGCGTAGACGTACCTGTAGTTCGCGGGGTTCACGTGGAACGTGTCGACTATTAGCTCCGTGGTGATGTCCGAGTTGAGCGCAGCCGTTACGACTCCGGGGGCGCGTGAATTCGGTCCGGTCATCGCGTTAAAGAGGTGTGTGGCGTGCCTGACGCCGGCCTCAACCGAAGCCATCGCGGTGTCGTAATCCGCGTCAGTGTGGCCCATTGATACCACCACTTCGGTATCACGCCTTATTTCTCGAATCTGACTGAAATCTTCGTCGGTTTCGGGCGCGAGAGTGATTATTTTAATGATGTCCATGTACTTTTTGACGAATTTCGCGTCGGGCTTAAGGATATAGTCCGGATTCTGGGCGCCTTTCTTCTTGACGTTGATGAACGGTCCCTCCGCGTGAACGCCGAAAATCTGGCTTCCTTGCCAGGTCCGGCTCTCTTCCTTTAACGACGCGCAGGTCTCGATTGCCTTTTTAATAGTCTCCATAGCCACGGTCATCGTGGTCGGCAGGAAGCCGGTCACGCCGTTGGCAAGTAGCCCGCCCGCAATCGTCCTGATGCTCTCTTCGGTGCCGTCGCAGACGTCCTTCCCGAGGTAGCCGTGAATGTGGATGTCGATCAGGCCGGGGGAGACGTATCCGCCGCCGCAGTCGATTATCTCAACGCCCACGGGAATTTTCGCGGCGTCTATAATGCCCTCGATTTTGTCGGATACAAGCAGCGCCTTTCCGCCGACGATCCTGTCCTTAAGTATGATTTTTCCGTTTACAAATGCTTTCATTGTTAAACTCCAGTTAATACACAGTCGGAATTAGAGAAAAAGGAGCGAAATGCCGGCTTTGTCAACATTTCTGCTCCTTTCGTTTAAACCAATTATCAGTCGTTCGCCTTGGTCGCGATCTTGTTCCTGACCTCGTCGATGAACTCGTCGATCTTCAGCGTGACCTGCTCGTCGGAACCGCGGCGCCTGATGGTCACCGTTCCGTTCTGAAGCTCGTTCTCGCCGACGACGGCAATGTAGGGGATCCTCATGTTGCGGGCGTCCCTGATCTTGTAACCGACTTTTTCGTCTCTCGCGTCAAGCTCTGAGCGCAGCTTCGCGTCGATGAGCTTTCCGTTGACCTTTCCGGCGAATTCCGTGTACTTCTCGGAAACGGGGATTACCTTGATCTGAACAGGGCAGAGCCAGACGGGGAACTTGCCGGCGAAGTGCTCGATGAGGATGCCGATGAAGCGCTCGATCGAACCGAAAACGACGCGGTGGATCATAATGGGCTGGTGCTTCTCGCCGTCCTGTCCGACGTACTCGGCGCCGAATCTCATCGGGAGCTGGAAGTCGAGCTGGATGGTGCCGCACTGCCACGTTCTGCCGAGGCAGTCCTGGAGGTGGAAGTCGATCTTCGGGCCGTAGAACGCGCCGTCGCCCTCGTTGACAACGTAGGGGAGGTTCAACTCGTCAAGAGCCGTGCGCAGACCTTCCGTCGCGAGTTCCCAGTCCTCGTCGGAACCGATGCTGTTTTCGGGCCTCGTGGAGAGCTCCACGTGGTACTTGAAGCCGAAAATGTTGTAGAAGCTGTCGATAAGACGTACAATCTTCTTGATCTCGTCGGTTATCTGGCTTTGGGTGAGATAGATGTGGGCGTCGTCCTGTGTGAAGCAGCGGACTCTCATAAGGCCGTGGAGCTGGCCGGACTTTTCGTGCCTGTGAACGAGTCCGAGCTCGGCGAGTCTGAGCGGCAGGTCTTTGTAGGACCTGGGTTTGGACTTGTAAACGAGCATGCTTCCGGGGCAGTTCATCGGCTTGATCGCGAAGTCCTCGTCGTCGATCACTGTTGTGTACATGTTGTCCTTATAGTGATCCCAGTGGCC
>DBXM01000013.1 GCA_002309655.1 Mageeibacillus sp. UBA1212 | reverse complement strand
TTGCTGACCTTGTTGCAGGTGTCCATCGAGTCGTTGCCGCCGTTGTAGAAGAAGTACCTGATGTTGAACTCTTTAAAGACCTCGAGCAGCCGCTTGTAGTCCGTCTCGTCCTCCGCCGCGTCGGCAAGCTTGTATCTGACGCTTCCGAGCGCAGAGGAAGGCGTGTTTTTGAGGTATAAAAGCTCCTTCTCGTCCTCGCAGCCTATGTCGTAGAGCTTTCCGTCGAGAATGCCCCTGATTCCGTTGGCGGCGCCGTAAACCTTCGTGATGCAGCCGCTTTTAAGAGCCGTCAGGAACACGCCCGCGGCGCTTGAATTGATTACCGATGTAGGGCCTCCGGACTGTCCGAAAACCGCAGCTCCTTTTAATTTAGCCATAATAATCTCCTGTTTCATGTTTCCAAAACGGGGGTCTCTCCCCCGGTAATTTGTCTGCCGTAATATTATACAACAGCGCCGCCGGTTTTTCAATAGCGGCGGCGCGTTTCATCATCATTTTCGAATAATCTTCACTGCGGTTTCACGGCCTTTTTTCGACCGTTTTCCGGCCGCTCTTCAGCAGATTTTCAGCCTTTTTCACCTTTTTTCACCCCGGAATCTGCCCGCCCGGCAGCTCGAAGTACACGGTCTCGTACGGCCTCAGATCGTACCTGATCGCGTAGTTGTAGCCGTCGCAGGCCATTTCCGCCGCCTCGAGCGGCACCGTCTCATTTGATTTCGGATTTTCCGACGGCAGCGAATCGTAGGTGCTGAAGACCCTTTTATAAAGGCCCGGAACCGGCGCGCCGCAGTTGTAGCCGTCGATCCTGACAGGCGTGAAGTTGCAGATTGCGAGGATTGCGCCGTCGTAGTTCCACGGATTGCGCCTGATAAAGCTTATCGTCGACCGCACCGCGTCGTACCTGTTCACCCACTCAAAAGTTACCGGGTCAACACTGACGTCGTCGTGAAGGGTCGGATACTTCCTGTAGACCGCGTTGAGCGCCCGGATTTCCTCCATAACGTCCCTGTGGCCGGGATCCTCCGCAAACCCCCAGTCGATCTGCCGCGCCTCGGACCACTCGCCGGTTTCCGCGAATTCCTGCGCCATGAAAATGAGCTTCTTGCCCGGGTGCGCGAACTGGTACGCGTAGAGCGTTTTGAGCGCGCCGAATTTGTCCTGAACGCTGCCCTGCATCTTGCCGAAAAGCGACTTTTTGAGGTGGACGACCTCGTCGTGGGACAGAACGAGCACAAACCTCTCGGTGAACGCGTAGTCGGCCGTGTGCGTCAGCGCGTCGTGGTGCCAGCCCCTGAAAACCGGATCGGTCTCAAAGTACTTGAGCGTGTCGTTCATCCAGCCCATGTTCCACTTGAACATAAAGCCTATTCCGCCCTCGCGCACCGGCGTGGTGACGCCCTGCATGATCGAGGAATCCTCCGCGATGAGATACCCCCTCGTGCCGTCCTCGATCGCGACGCTTAGCTGTTTCAAGAATGCGATACTGTCCAGGTTTTCGTTGCCGCCGTATTTGTTGGGACGCCACTGCGCACGCCCGAAGCTCGTGTAGAACATCGCGGCGACTGCGTCGACCCTGAGCGCGTCAATGTGAAATTCGTTCAGCCAGTAGCACGCGTTCGAGATCAGGAAGCTCCTCACCTCGGGCTTCGAGTGGTCGAACGCCTTCGTGCCCCACTCCGGGTATTCCGCGAGCAGCGGGTCGGGCGACTCGAAAAGCGCCGTGCCGTCAAAATTCTCGAGGCCGAACGGGTCCTTCGGGAAGTGCGCCGGCACCCAGTCGAGAATGACGCCGATGCCGCAGCGGTGCATTTTGTCCACAAAATAGCGGAAATCGTCGGGGTTCCCGTACCTGCTCGTCGGCGAGTAGAAGCCCGTGACCTGGTACCCCCACGACCCGTCGAACGGGTGCTCGCAGATGCCTATCAGCTCCACGTGCGTGAAGCCCATATAGTTCACGTAGTCGGCAAGCTCGTCCGCGAGCCGTCTGTATCCCACAAATCCGTCGGGGTTTTCTCTGTAGTCCTTTTTCCACGAACCGAGGTGCACCTCGTAGATCGACATCGGCCGCTCCGCAGCCTTCCCGCCGTCGGCCGTTTCCATGTAGGTGCCGTCGCCCCACACGTACTCCGAGCCGTCCCAGACTATCGAGAGCGCGGAAGGCCTTTTTTGCGAGAACGAAGCCGCCGGATCCGCCTTTTTGCGCAGAATTCCGTCCGCGCCAAGCACCTCGTACCTGTAGACGGTCCACTTCCCGGCCCACTTCACGAACGTCTCCCAGACGCCGCCTGCGCCGCGCTCCATCGCGACCGTGTACGAGCGCTCCTCGTTCATCTCGACACCTCGCCAACCGTTCCCGTCGATCGAAATTCTGAGCGTCACCGCTTTCGCGTTAGGCGCCCAGACCGCAAACGAAACGCCCCGCACGCCATCCTTCTCGCAGATGTGCGCGCCGATTTTTTTATACAATTCGTAGTCCGTTCCCTCGTGAAACAGATAGCTGTCGTAGTCGGTAAACACTGCCGGAACTGCCTCCTTCAAAATTCAACAACCGTTTGTGCAATCACTTTTCCCGTTTTTCCGCCTTATTTCCGGCGTTTTTCCGTCTTCTTGACCGTTTGATTTCCGGCGTAAAACGCGCACCACTCTTTTAGAGTGCACTCTTCGCAAAGCGGATTCCTCGCCCTGCAGACCGCCCTTCCGTGGTCGACCAGCCTGTGGCAGAATTTCGCGCTCGCCTCGGGCGGAATCAGCTCGCGCAGGTCCTGTTCGATCTTCGCCGGGTCGTCGCTCTCCGTGAACCCCAGCCGCTTCGAAATGCGTGAACAGTGGGTGTCCACAACGTACGACGGCCGGCCGAAAACGTCGCCCAGAACCAGGTTCGCGGTCTTCCTCCCCACACCTGAAAGGGCTGTCAGCTCCTCCATCGTATCCGGAACCTCGCCGCCGTGGCGCTCGATAATCTCCCTGCAGCAGTCGATAATGTTCCTCGCCTTCGCGTGGTAGAACCCGGTCGACTTGATATAACTCTCGAGTTCTTCAACGTCCGCGTTCGCGAACGCCTCGCAGTCCGGATACCGTTCGAAAAGCGCCGGCGTCACCATATTCACGCGCGCGTCAGTGCACTGTGCGGAAAGTCTCGTCGCGATAAGAAGTTTCAGCGGCGTGTCGTACGAAAGCGTGCACTCCGCCTCCGGGTAGAGCCTCTCCAGCTCGCAAACGACCGCCCCCGCCTTCTTTTTTGCCTTTTTCAAAAATGACTTTCTGTCCATTAGATTATAAACCTCCGCAAGGTTATCTTTATTATACCACGCCGCGGCCCCTTCCGCAATCGGAAACGCCCGGTGAAGGCAGAAAGAGCGGGCGCCGGTCTCAGTTTAAATTCCGGCGCCCGCCCCGCTTTTTCTTATTTAAAATTCAGACTGCTTAGCGTCACGGCGTATCCGTCTCGACAAGTTCCTGAAGCTGCACGGTGAACGTCTTGTACGTGCCGTTCTGCTTGTTGTTTTCGTCGTAAACGTAGGCCTTTATCGTGATCGTGTCGCCGACGACGCACTTCAGAATTTCAGCCCTCAGCGTCGGGTAGTCGTAAACTCTGACGCCGTTCATCTCGGTGATGATCATGTTCGAGGTGATGCCCGCCTTGTCGGCAGCGGAGCCCTTCGTGACCTCGGCAACCCATGCGCCGGAAGGAAGTCCCGCCTCGTTCGCGGCCTGCGGGCCGTAATTCGTGTTGACGGAAATTCCCAGACCCGGCCTCGTGACCTTGCCGTCCTTAATGAGCGCGTCGGTAACCTTCTTCACCGTCGCCACCGAAATCGCGAAGCCCATCGACTCGAAGTTCTCCTCAACGATCTTCATCTCGCAGATTCCGATCAGCTTGCCTTCCGCGTTGAGCAGCGCGCCGCCGGAAACACCCGGGTTGATCGCCGCGTCAGTCAGAATGAGGTCCAGCGCGTAGCCCTTTTCGGTCAGAATGTTTTTGCCGACGCCGCCTACGATGCCCCTGCTGATCGTTCCCATGAACTCAAGTCCGCCCGGACATCCGAGTGCGAAAACCTCGTCGCCGATCGCAACGCTGTTCGCTTCGGCAAATTCAATCGGAACAAGCCCGGTCTCGTCAATTTTGAGAACCGCGAGGTCCGCCGTCTCGTCCGCTCCGATCACCGTTGCAACGTAGTACGACGCCAGCGACTTGTCGGTGTAGACCCTGATCTCGCACCCCGATTTGAGCTTGGAATTCGAGTCGATCGCGTCGGCAATAACGTGCTGGTTCGTGATAATGTATCCGTCCGACGTGTAAATCACGCCCGAACCCTCCGCGGTGACCTGCATTGTCGCGGTAGACCACGGATTCGACGACGTTTTGGCGTAAATGCCGATGCCCACAACGGACTGGTCGCACTTCGCGTAAACCGCCGCCGCATTGGACGCTCCGTCTCCGGTGATGTTGATCGTCACCTGGCTTCCGGAAGGAACGGTCTCATCGCCCACCTTGACGTCTTCGCCGGTCTTCGACCCGTCGTTGTTTTTGCGTGTCGAAGTCTCGCTCGCGATCTTCTGCGCCAGTGTGCCGAACGCGGTGTTCCTGAGCCTGTCCGGACTCATCGAGAACAGAACGGTGATCGTCAAAATGACCGCCAGCACAACGCCCGCCAGCGTCATAAGCAGGCACGCCCAGAAGGGAACGCCCTTGCGCCCCTCTTTTTTCTTCGAGGTCTGCTGAACGGTCGTCTGCTCCGTTGCCGTCCCGTTTCTGTACTGGGTCCTGCGGGCCTGGTCGTTCGCGCGCTTCGAAGCCTCGAACTCGGCCATCATTCTGTCGAACTCGCTCGTGTATACTCTGCCGGTGTATGGGTTTACTCTTCCGGATGTGCCGGGTTCGGAAGTCTGCGTGTTCACGGACTCATCCGTGAATTCTTGCGCGGTTTCTTCGGGGTCTTCCAAAACGCCCTTCAGTTCTTCAACAAGATCCGCTACGTCTTTATCGACGTCTTCCGCGACCGTATCAGCCGCTCCGGTAACGTTGTCAACCGCCATTTCTGCAGCGGTTTCCGCCGCCGTTCCCATGGTTTCGGCAACTGTTTCCATATTTTCAGCAGCCGTTTCCGTCACGTTTTCAGTTGCTCCAACCGCTGCTCCGGCCACCGTTCCCGCGGCCTCGGAAAACTCACTGCCGAGCCTCCGCCCGCATCCGGGGCAGAACGACGACCCGGCTCTTACAGGCGTGCCGCACATCGGGCAAAAACGAGGTCTTGCATTTAATTCATCCATTTCAGAATCTCCTTCCCGTCCGCCGCGAATTTTCACATTCCGCGGACAGTTACTGTGTAAACAATTGTTGATGAAAAGGCGCGCAACCACCCTTTTTGGGCCGCATTTCTGCGCCTTTTGTTCGTTCGTGAATGATTTTACCCCTTTTACATTAAAAAATCTTAAAAGCCGCACTTTATGTTGCGTCTCTCACTTGACTGGGCAAAGCCCAGAATCGTTCGAACCGCAACATAAAGCTGCGGCGGCTCTAGATAAGGATGTGTTGATGCACTTTGCATCGCGCCCCTCACTTGACGACGCACTTGATATTG